>CAYFZX010000006.1:0-23400 GCA_964347795.1 uncultured Methanomassiliicoccales archaeon | reverse complement strand
TGCCTTCGGTGCGCCTGGCGGCGTCGGTCAACAGGCTCTCGACTTTCCAGTGGGGCACGTCGAAGCTGACCGTGACGTCGACGGTCATGGCATATGGCTTCGAACGGGTGAAGTTCATGATGGAGCTGGAGAGGAGCTCCTTGTTCGGGACGTTCACGATCTCGCCCTTGAGCGTCCGCACCTTGGTGCTGATGAGGCTGACCTCCAAGATGTCGCAGACCATGGACTCGCCTATCTTCACCCGGTCTCCCTCGTGGAAGGGATCCGTGTTGGCAAGGGCAATGCCGGAAAGCGCGTTGCTGACCGGATCGTAGAGGACGAGGACGGCGATGAGGGCGATAAAGACCAGGATCAGAGCGATGAGAATGAGCTGATCCGCCGAGAGGCCTGTGGAGAGCGTTAGGAAGACAATGGCGAGGGCCGCCGCGCTGTACAGGGCGTACTTCGTGAAGACCCGGAAGAGGTCGACAACCCGCGGCGTGAACTTGCTGGTCCTTGCCCTAAAGTCGTCAAAGATAGAGTCGGCCAGGCGAAACGCGATGACAAGCAAGATGAGGGTTGTGAAGAGGAGGGTAAGGTAGCTTGGGTTGAGAAGAGGGGCCAGGGGGGCAAAGATGACTTCATCGATGAGGTTCCGGAGGGCGGCGTTCTCGGGCGGCAGGAGGCCCAGGCCGCCCAGAATGGACACGACGAGACCGAGGCCGTAGATGGTGTACTTAGAGATGACCTCCATCGTGGCGAGGGAACGGGGAGGCATGATCGATTCCGGCTTCTCCTCCAGGTGGCCACGCCGGAAGGCGAGGTAACGGGCCACCGCCCGGGCCCCGATGACCGACGCGGTGAGGGTGAAGACCACCAAGAGAATAGAGGGCATGTGGATGATAACGGAGCGCACGGGTCCCTTCATTTCAGGGATATTGGCGGCGAACGAGACGAGGACGAGGATGATGACAAGGCCGATCCATGTCCCGACCAGAATATTCTTGACGAGGTCCAGAGTGCGCCTATCCAGGTACCTGCTCTCCTGGGCTTTCAGGTACTCGACAAACCGGTTGACGTAGGCGACGAGGTAGAGCAATGCCACTCCCAAGAAGAAGGTAACGACAAAAGCCGGCCATGAGGTGGCCAGGAACCCCGCCAGGTCCTGGGCGACCAGCGTGGGGGCGAGCACGGACGCAATCAACCGAGGGTCTCTATTTAATTCTTTGTTCATTGAGACCAGCCAGGATAATGAGTCAGAGGAGGTCCACACCTACAGTCTCGACGCTGCCCACGCCCGGAAGGTTCTTTATAGTCTCCTCCGAGCGATCCAGCTGCCCGCCTGCGTCCTCCATGACGACGATTGCCTCTAGGGCCACCAGGCCGAACGCCACGGGCCTCTCCACAACCTCCCGCAGGTTCTCACTGAAGGCCTGGCTGAGCCCCTCCTTGATCGCTTTCATATCCGCCTTCGCTTCGACGGGCATGATCTTGAACGTAACGGCAACTCTGGACAGGGGATCACCTATGGTCCCTGGAAACCACATTCCAGGCATGTGTAGGAGACACTCTGATCCCGGCAGCGGCCGCACCGCCCCACGGTGGCCTTGCCACATTGAGGGCATTGGAATAGGACCGACCCTCTCTCCGTCAGGGGTTGCCCACAGGAGATGCACCTGCTCTCAATCCAAGCCAGCACGGAGCGCTCTAAGGGTGGCCCTTATTAAAATCCTTGGCTAGCCGATTCCCAGGCGGTAGGACTTCGATATTTTCTTAGGGCTAAGGGGCCCATACACGTCCGAGACTGAACACCGCCCATCGAATGAGGGCAGCGCCAAGCGGGAGAGATCTCCACGGAGCGTCGTCGTGCAACCGATTGGGACAGCTATTCCCACTACGATCCATCCAATCCACTGGTGAGGAAACTCTTTCTGGACGCCATGTTCAGTGCCTACGGTCGCCTGTTGAAGCACGCGTCCTTCGACGGGCCTGTCTCGATCCTTGAACTCGGGTCAGGGACAGGCTACATCACACGGCGGATCTCTGAGTCTCTGCCGACTCGAAACGTGACCCTGGTTGACTCCAACCTGCGAATGCTGAGAATTGCGAAGGACACCCTCGCCCCCTTGGATTTCGAGAAACAGTTCATACACTCAGACTTCTTCGATCTGGACCTGGATGCCAGCTTCGATTTGGTGCACAGCGCTGGCGTTGTGGAACACTTCGACCAGCCCAGGAGGGCCGAGCTGTTGCGTCTTCACGCCGCGTGCTTGGATGACAGAGGGTACTGTATTGTCTTCGCTCCCACGCCTACTCCTGCGTATCGACTCTGGCGATCGATTGCCGAGGCGTTGGGGATGTGGCCTTTCCGAGATGAGGTTCCACTAACGCGTGAGCAGCTGGTCCGAGAGGTGCAGGCGACGGGACTGCGGGTGCTGTCCGTCAACAGCTTTTGGAATTACTTCCTCACCGAGGCAGGACTCATAGCTCACAAGTGACCGTAACGAGTCCGTCGTGCGAGGGAAACTTAATTACCGATGTCGGGATTCCTCATCCGTCAAAGGCGCTCGCCGATCCTCAATCCGGAAGGGGATACCGTAAGGTTTATGAATTATGTCTCGCTTCAAATAGAGCTGAACGCCACCGCCGCTGACCGTGGGCCCGTAGCTCAGCTAGGTTGGACGGCCGGAGGCTGGTCCCTAGAAAGAGCATCTGGCTTTTAGGCAATGATCCCTGAGGCGAGGCCAAGAGGGCATTGCGTCGAAACCAGGTGGTCCGGGGTTCGAAATTGCGCCTCGTGGACGGGGTGCAGCGAAAGTCCCCGCGGGCCCGTCGGGCAGCCGGCAACAGGAGGCGAAGCCTTGGCCTTCAACGTGATGGAACACGATCTGGTCCCCGAACATTACCTCCTCTCGGAGAAGGAAGCTGAGGGGGTCCTTGCTGAGCTTAAGGTGGAGAGAGAGCAGCTTCCCAAGGTGAAGAGGGGAGACCCCTGCATCAAATTCCTTGAGGAGAACCTGGGGGAGACAATCGACGAGGGTAGAGTCGTCAAGGTGGTCCGGAGGAGCCCCACCGCGGGCGTCTTCGTCGCCTATCGAGTCGTCGTGGAGAGGTGAAGATGCGAGACCTGGTTGAGTCCTTCTTCAAGGAAAGGAGCATCGTCAATCACCACATCTCCAGCTTCAATGACTTCCTGGCGTCTGAGGACAACCCGAACAGTCGGATGCAAGGAATTGTGGATAGCTTGCGGGCCTCTCTGGAGGACGAGAGGCGGGGCATAATCAAGCTTGACGAGGATAGGACGGAAGGGAGGGTGGTCGAGATCCGATTCGGTCGGAGGACGGACGATCGGGGGAGGGTCTCCTCGGAGTCCAAGCCCACCATCCACGTGAAACTTCCAGAGGTGAAGGAGGCCAACGGCGCCTCCCACGCCCTGACACCACTGGAGTCCCGTCTGAGGAACCTGACCTACCAGGCTCCAGTTTACCTCGACTTCACCATCATCGAGGACGGCATCGAGAGGGAGCCCGAGCGAGTCTTCGTCGGCAATCTACCTGTCATGGTCAAGTCGAAGAAATGTAGGGTCTATCGGGAGAACCTGGAAGACGGGTACGACCTGACGGACGAGGAGTATTATCGGAAGCTGGCGCAGATGGGCGAAGACCCCTTCGACGCCGGCGGATACTTCATCATCGGCGGCACCGAGCGCGTTCTCATCTCCCTGGAGGATCTGGCACCCAATCGGGTGTTGGTGGAGTTCAACGAGAGATACGGGAGACAGCTCGAGGTGGCCAAGGTCTTCTCCCAGAAGGAGGGCTATCGGGCCCTGACCCTGGTGGAGAAGAAGAAGGACGGCATCCTCATGGTCACCGTCCCCACCGCCTCGGGGCAGATCCCCCTGGTTATCCTCATGAAGGCTCTGGGGATGGAGAACGACGAGGAGATTTTCAACTCCATCGTCTCGGACCCAAGGATGGGAAACATCGTCTTCGCCAATCTCGAGGAAGTCCAGAACAAGAAGCTTTACCCCCCGACGGGGATCTTCAGCCAGGAGGACGCCCTCCTCTTCCTCGAGAAGAGGTTCGCCACAGGCCAGGCGAAGGAGTACCGCGTGAAGAAGGTCGACTCCATGCTGGACCGGGCCCTGTTGCCTCATCTGGGCGACTCGAGGGAGGACAGGATCAAGAAGTCCCTCTTCCTGGGCAGGATTGCCAGGACCATCTTGGAGCTCTCCTACAAGATTCGCCGGGAGGATGACAAGGACCACTACGCGAACAAGCGACTGAAGCTGGCGGGCGACCTGATGGAGGACCTATTCAGAGTTGCGTTTGCGAACCTGATCAAGGATCTGAAGTACCAGCTCGAGCGGAGCTTTGCTCGTGGGAAAGGACTCAAGATATCCGCCGCCATCCGGCCGGATTTGCTGTCCCAGCGTCTCCTCCACGCCTTGGCGACGGGCAATTGGGTCGGCGGTCGCGCAGGGGTGTCTCAGCTTCTCGACAGGACCTCTCACATGAGCGCGATGAGCCATCTCCGACGCGTGACCTCACCGCTGACGCGGAGCCAGCCACACTTCGAGGCGAGGGATTTGCACCCAACCCAGTGGGGGCGTCTCTGTCCTAATGAGACGCCTGAGGGACAGAATTGCGGACTGGTCAAGAACGCCGCGCTCGTCATCGATGTTTCTGAGGGGTTCGATGAAGACACGGTCAAGCTGCTATTGGCCGACCTGGGCACCAAGCAGGTCCGCGGCCAGCAGACGCAACTGACCCGAGTGTACGTCAATGGGGACCTGGTGGGGCTCCATGAGGATGCGGAGTCGCTGATGCAGGAGGTAAGAGAGAGACGCCGCTCAGGTCTGTTGAGCCATGAGGTCAACATCCGTTTCGACCGCTCGATGAACGAGATCATCATCAACTGCGACGAGGGCCGAATGAGACGACCCCTGCTGGTGCTTGAGGACGGCAAGCCCGTCTTCACTAGGAAGGATCTGGATGACCTGAGAATCGGGAAGCTCAAGTGGACCGACCTAATCGAAAACGGCATCATCGAGTGGGTCGACGCCGAAGAGGAGGAGGACACCTACATCGCTGTTTACGGGTACGACGTGCCCCAGTTCTGCCGTCACTGTCGCAGACCCCTCTCCCGAACCGACGTGGTGTGGACCAACTTGGGCACAGCCGAAGAGACCGTGGAGCTTCAGTGTCGCTTCTGCGATGAGACCTTCCAGGTACCGTCCCTGATCACCACCGAACACACGCACATGGAGGTGGATCCGTTGGTCATTCTGGGTGTCAGTTCTGGCCTCGTGCCGTATGCGGAACACAACTCGTCGCCCCGCGTGACCATGGGTGCAGGGATGATCAAACAGTCCCTCGGCCTACCGGCATCTAACCACCGGATCCGACCAGACACGAGGGGCCACCTCTTGCACTACCCGGAGATTCCCATGGTCCAGACAGAGGCCATGAAGTACCTTCACTTCAACCGGCGGCCTGCCGGGCAGAACTTCGTCGTGGCCGTAATGTCCTACCACGGGTGGAACATGGAGGATGCGGTGGTGATCAACAAAGCCTCCATCGAACGAGGCCTCGGGCGTTCGACCTTCATGAGGACCTACAAGGCGGAGGAGCGCCGCTATCCAGGCGGACAGGAAGACCATTTCGAGATACCCAGTCCCGACGTTCGAGGAGCTCGTGCGGACCTGGCCTACGCCAGCCTGACCCCGGACGACGGTCTCATCAGTCCCGAGGTCATCGTGGACGGTGGCGACGTCCTCATCGGCAAGACCTCCCCGCCCCGTTTCTTGGAGGAGGAGACGGACTTCCTGACGCCCCAGAAACGGCGGGAAACCAGTGTCACTGTCCGCCACGGGGAGTCTGGCTGGGTCGATTCGGTGATGCTGACGGAGTCCGAGAACGGCAGCAAGCTCGCGAAGGTCAAGGTCAGGGACCTCCGGGTTCCTGAACTCGGGGACAAGTTTGCCTCCAGGCACGGGCAGAAAGGGGTCATCGGGCTGATCGCTCCGCAGGAGGATCTCCCATTCAACGGGGACGGCGTCGTCCCTGACCTGCTCATCAATCCCCACGCCATACCCTCGAGGATGACGGTGGCCCACGTGTTGGAGATGATTGGTGGAAAGGTGGGCTCCTGCGAGGGCCGGACGGTGGACGGCACGCCGTTTAGCGGGGAGACGGAGGAGGCCCTCAGAGAAGGCCTGATCGCCAATGGCTTCAAGAACAACGGCAAGGAGGTGTTGTACGACGGGAAGACGGGCCGGATGATCCCGGCAGAGATATTCGTGGGAGTCATCTACTACCAGAAGCTCCACCACATGGTTTCCGGCAAGCTCCACGTTAGGAGCCGCGGACCCGTCCAAATCCTCACTCGACAACCCACAGAAGGAAGGTCGAGGCAGGGGGGCCTCAGGTTCGGTGAGATGGAGAGAGATTGCCTTATTGGTCACGGGGCCGCTATGGTCATTAAGGACCGGCTCTTGGATGAGTCTGACGGGATTCTTCTCTACGTCTGTGGGGATCCTGACTGTGGCCACTTCGCCATGAAGGACCGCAAAGGGAACCTGCGTTGCACGGTCTGCGGGAATAACTCCAACATCTACCCAGTCCAGACCTCCTACGCCTTCAAACTGCTGGTGGATGAATTGTTGTCCCTTGGTGTCTCCATGAGGCAACAACTGGAGGACCTGAGATGATGGCGATGCGGGGCGTCTCGAAGAGGATCAAAGCCATCAAGTTCGCCTTGTTGAGCCCCGACGAGATACGGCGGATGAGTGCGACAAAGGTCATCACGGCGGATACCTACGACGACGACGGCTTCCCCATCGACATGGGGCTGATGGACCTGCACCTGGGGGTCATCGAGCCGGGATTGCGCTGCAAGACGTGCGGGGGGCGTGTCGATGACTGTCCAGGCCACTTCGGCCATATCGATCTGGCTATGCCCGTGATCCACGTGGGCTTCGTTAAGGAAATCAAGACCCTCCTGCAGGCGACGTGCCGTTCGTGTGGCCGCCTCTTGCTCACGAAGGAGGAGTCGGACAAGTACCTGGAAGAGATGAAGAGGGCAGACGAGTTCAGCAGCGGCACCGAGGCGATGGATACCTTGGAGCTGGCGAAACTCACCGCCAAAGACGCGACGAGACGTCAGGTGTGCCCCCACTGCAGTGCGGAGCAGATGAAGGTCACGCTTGACAAGCCTACAGCCTTTCGCGAGAATGGACACAAACTCACGCCGAAGGAGGTCCGGGAGAGGCTCGAGAGGATTACCGACGAGGACCTGTGGCCGTTAGGAATCAACCCTGACGTTGCCAGACCCGAGTGGATGGTTCTGATGGCCCTTCCCGTTCCGCCCGTCACAGTCCGCCCCTCCATCACCCTGGAGTCGGGAGACCGCTCGGAGGACGATCTGACCCACAAGCTTGTCGACGTCCTTCGCATCAACCAGAGGCTTCGGGAGAACAGGGATGCGGGAGCACCGCAGCTCATCGTGGAGGACCTGTGGGAGCTACTCCAGTATCACGTCACCACCTATTTCGACAATCAGACGAGTGGCATTCCCCCAGCGAGACACCGCTCCGGGAGGCCCTTGAAGACCCTAGTCCAGCGGTTGAAGGGCAAGGAGGGACGCTTTCGTTCCAATCTCAGCGGGAAGAGGGTAAACTTCTCCGCTCGGACAGTCATTTCCCCTGACCCCCTGATCAGCATCAATGAGGTCGGTATCCCTGTGAACGCCGCCCGTGAGCTGACCGTTCCTGTCCACGTCCAGACCTACAATATCGAGGTAGTGAAGGAGTGGGTAAGAAGAGGTCCTGAATATCTTGGCGAGAATGACGAGTACGTTCCCGGTGTCAACTACGTCATCCGTCCCGACGGCCGGAGGATCCGTGTCACGGAAAAGAACGCCGAGGTCGTCGCCGATGCAGTGGAACTGGGCTATGTCGTGGAGAGGCAGCTGGTGGATGGAGACATCGTCCTCTTCAACAGGCAACCCTCCCTCCACAGGATGAGCATGATGGCCCACGAAGTTCGGGTGATGGGCGGCAAGACCTTCCGCCTGAACCTGGCCGTGTGTCCGCCCTATAACGCCGACTTCGATGGGGACGAGATGAACCTCCACGTCCTGCAGAGCGAAGAGGCTAGGGCGGAGGCCAAAGTCCTCATGAAGGTGCAAGAACACATTCTCTCGCCCCGGGATGGCCGCCCCGTCATCGGGGCAATTCATGACCACATCACCGGCATATTCCTCATGACCTTCCGTGACTCCCAGTTCACTCGGGAGGAGGCGTCTCACCTTATATCGCTCATCGGCGACAGGCCTCTGCCGAAGCCGGATAAGAAGGTCGCCGGTGAGCCCTACTGGACTGGCAAAGGCCTATTTAGCACAATCTTGCCCAAGGATCTCTCCGTGACATTCCGAGCCTCCATTGGCAGTCGCGGCGAAGAGGAAGAGGAGGCAGTCGTCAAGATAGCCAAGGGCAAGGTGAGAGGGGGCACTATCGACGAAGGGGCCATCGGCGCCTTCAAGGGTAAGGTGGTGGACAAGATCGCTCGGGACTACGGTCCAGATCGTGCCCGTCAGTTCATCGATGAATCAACCCGGTTGGCCATCGGCACCATCATGTTGCGCGGCTTCACCACCGGCATTGACGACGAGGACATCCCCAACGAGGCCAAGCGAGAGATTGCAGAGGTCCTGGAGACGGCCATGGGTGACGTGGCCGGCCTGGTGGAAGCTTACAAGGCTGGGGAGCTAGAGCAGATGCCCGGCCGCTCCCTGGAGGAGACCTTGGAGGTGGAGGCGATGAAGAAGCTTGGTCGCGCCCGGGATGACGCCGGACGAATCGCCTCGAGACACCTAGGTCTGGAGAATAGTGCCGTCATCATGGCCCAGAGCGGGGCTCGTGGGTCGATGCTCAACCTCAGCCAGATGGCGGGGTGCATTGGCCAGCAGGCCGTCCGGGGAGAGAGGTTGTCCCGAGGATATTGGAAGAGGACCCTGCCACACTTCCAGCCCGATGACTTGGGTGCCAAAGCCATGGGCTTTGTCACGTCCTCGTACAAGAGCGGTCTAAGACCCACCGAGTACTTCTTCCACAGTATGGGAGGCCGCGAGGGTCTTGTCGACACGGCGGTGCGCACCTCCCGATCCGGCTACATGCAGCGTCGTCTCATCAACGCGTTGGAGGACCTGAAGGTCATGGAGGACAGGACCGTCCGAAACACCGCACGAACCATCATTCAGTTCCAGTTTGGGGAGGATGGCGTGGACCCGATGCGTAGCGTTGGCGGACGCCCCGTCGATATCGACGATGTCCTGGTGGAAGTCCTAGGACCTGAATCGGTGGAGTCAGGAAGGGTGGCTAACGAGGTAATGGCGGGTTACGGCATGCAGGAGAAGGACCTCTTCGTCGGAGTGGAGGCGGAGTCTGAGGCCCTCGAAGGAGAGGACGGGGAGGATTAGAATGGCTCGGAAGGACACAATCGACGCTCTCCGACGAAGGAAGGTGGGGGCTCGAGTGGCGGCCATCCTGGCCGACGCGGACTACACCCTCACGTCTCTGAAGACGGCGACTCTTGCACAGCTAAAGAAACACCTCTCGGAGGAGGACGCCATTAGGACGCTGAAGAAACTCGGAATCGAGGTTCCAGAGAAGCCGGCGAAACCTGCGAAGAGAAAGGCGCCAGCGAAGAAGGTGGTCCCTGCCAAGAGGAAACCGGCCAAGAGGCGGCGGGCGAAGCCGAAACCCATCCCCTCCAAGATCCCAGAGCTGTCCACCTGGGAGAAGAGGGTTCAGAGAATCCTGCAACAGAAGAAGAGGGCGTTGCCCCTTTCCATCGTCCAGGATGTGGCCGCGCGGGCTCAAGATCTGAAGCTGAAAGTGGCTGATCTAACAAAGGTTGTGGAACGCATATGTGATGGGTATGACTCTCATCTCGTGGACCCGAACGAGTCCTGCGGAATCGTGTCCGCGCAGTCTATCGGCGAGCCGGGGACCCAGATGACCATGAGGACATTCCACTATGCCGGCGTGGCCGAAATGAACGTCACTCTCGGCCTCCCCAGGCTCATCGAGATCGTGGATGCACGCCGGGTGCCCTCTACTCCCGTCATGGAGATCTACTTGAAGGAAGGGACGGAGGGGCTGGAGAAGATCCGCGCCTTCGCCCAAGAGGTCGAGATGACCCACCTGGAGGATATTGCAGAGACGGAGACGGACATCCTGAACAACCAAGTGGTGGTCTACCCTCACATGGCGAGGATGAGGAGCCGCGGCGTGACCGGAAAGGACATGGATAGGGCCCTCAAGAAGATGACCAAGAAGACAGTGAAGAGGACCGTGGATGGGAACGAGGAGGAAGTCGAGGCCTACGTCATGGAGTCAGACCAGACCTCCTACAAGAGGCTGCAACGCCTCTTGGAGCTCGTCAAGGGTCAGAAAATCAAGGGTATCGACGGCATCCATCGCGCGATCATACGGCGCCGGGGGGACGAGTACGTGGTCTACACGGAGGGTTCCAACCTGGCGGCCGTCCTGCAGCTCCCGTACGTGGATGCCACGCGGACCACGTCCAACAACATCACCGAGATTCACGAGGTCCTGGGCATCGAGGCCGCCCGGAATGCCATCGTCAAGGAGGCGGGGGACACCCTGGCTGAGCAGGGACTGAACGTGGACGTGCGGCACATCATGCTCGTTTCGGACATCATGACCAACGACGGCGACGTGAAAGCCATCGGTCGCCACGGGATTTCCGGGCGGAAGTCCAGCGTGTTGGCGCGGGCCGCCTTCGAAATCACAGCCCATCACCTTCTCAGGGCCGCCGTAACGGGAGAAGTGGATTACTTGGACGGCGTGGCAGAAAACGTCATCGTAGGACAGCCTGTCACCCTTGGAACCGGAGCGGTCAACCTGGTGTTCAGCGGCGTGAAATCGTCCGGAAAGTGATGAGATGCAGGAGCTCATAGGACCTCTCAGAGTGGCCGTCGAGACGGGCCAGGTGGTCATGGGCGTGAAGCAGACCCGGAAAGCCGTCGAGAAGAAGGAGGCGAAGCTCATTATCATCGCCCACAACTGTCCCGATGAGTTTTTGAGGTCGCAGAAGCAGGTCCCAGTACGAGAGTTCAGGAGCAGTAACGTGGAATTGGGGGCGGCGTGTGGTAAGCCGTTCTCGGTATCCGTCGTCGCGGTTCTGGACCCTGGCAAGTCCAATATCGTCGGGTGATAGGTTCGGTGGCATGACCTCCATAACCTTCACGGAGGAAACGCTGAGGCAAATCTCCCTCTTCCAAGACCTGACGGGAGCAAACGCCATCGATTGCCTAGATTCGGAAGACAAGGTCATCATCGTTGTGAAGGAGGGTCACATCGGAAAGGCAGTGGGGAAGAAGGGAGAGAAGGTCTACCGCCTTAGGAAACTGCTCAGAAAGGACGTTCAAGTGGTGGAACACAGCCCAGACCCGGTCGTCTTCCTGACCAACGTCTTCAGAAATTATGGTGTGAGGGATGTCGCCATGCAGGAGAAGAACGGCAAGCCCCACGCTGTTGTTTCCGTGGACCCTGCCAGGAAGGGGAGGGCCATCGGTCGACAGGGCAAGAACCTCCGACTCGCGAGGGATTTGGTGAACAGGCACCACGATGTAGAAAGCGTCGTCATCGCCTAGTCCGATTCACCCTAGTTCCGTCCGGGGGTATCCGAGGACTACGATGAAGGCTGCGGAGGTTAAGGAGAAGCTCCGCAATCTGGGCGTAAGGCCGTCCAGGCGCCTGGGACAGCATTTTCTCCTCAAAGAGGAGGTCGCCCGTCGCATTGTAGACGCCGCAGCGATTCGTCCGACGGAGACAGTACTGGAAGTTGGTCCAGGCCTCGGAATTCTCACGGAGGAGTTGCTGGCCCAGGCTGACCATGTCGTGGCTGTGGAAAAGGACCCCCGCCTTTGTGCCTACATACGCCGCGTCTTTCCCGAGGTAAGTCTCATCGAAGGAGACGTGCTTCGGGTGGACCTTCCTGATTTTGATCGAGTCGTAAGCAATCTTCCCTACGAGATTTCCTCCCCGTTCACATTCATGCTCCTTGGCACCCCATTCGAGCGGGCGATCCTGACATACCAGAAGGAATTCGCGGAGAGACTGGTAGCAGCCCCGGGCAGTAGGGATTACTCCCGCTTGTCGGTCAGGACGTATTACCATTGCACGGCCCAACTCCTGGAGGCGTTACCGATGTCAGCCTTCTGGCCCCAGCCGGACGTGGATTCTGCCGTGGTGAGGTTGGACCCCAGACCTCCGCCCTTCGAGGTGGATTGGGAGACATTCCGACGCGTCACTGACACGCTATTCCGCCATCGGCGGAAGAAGGCGGTGAACGCTCTCCTGGCCAACTGGCGCACATTCGGCTCCTCCGAGGCGTCTTTGAAGGAGGCCGTGGAGGCCACCCCTTTTGCTTCCAGACGAGCCCAGGAGATGAGTCCTGAAGACATCGCTGAGCTGACCAACGCCCTCACCCCAAAGGTTAAGACCCAGCGGTCGAATCCAAAGACACCCAGGGTCTCCAATGGGAAGAAAGAGGACACTCTCTGAACTCCAGCACGCGGAGGTCAGGTACAGGAGCCTCCTCGAGAAGCGGGACGAGCACAACGCTGAAGCCCGCACGATAAGGGAGGAGAGGGACCTCCTCAACAAGAAGAAGGGGGAGGTCAGGCAGGAGGCAAGTCGGCTTCGCGATAGAAGGTCGCTCCTCCTGAAGGAAGTGAGGGCGCACAAGGAAAAGAGGAACGAGCTGCAGGCGAGGGCGAAAGAGCTTATCAACGTCAAGCGGAAGCTGAGGGGCGAGCTAAAGGGAAGCATCGAGGCAGAGCTAGAGGACAGGAAGGGCCGTCTCAGGGAGATGGAGACGAGACAGCAGACGACGTCCCTTTCACTGGAGCAGGAGCAGAGGCTGCTCGAAGAGATGAGAAGGGCCCAATCTGAACTGGACCACCTGGAGGCCGTGGCCAAGGAACATCGAGACGTCTTGCAGCAGGTGGAGGAGCTGGACGCCACGATCGACGGCCACTTTCAGAGGGCTGAGAGCGAGCACCAAGAGGTGCTTCGGAAGTCGGAGAGCGTCATGGCGCTCAGGGGGGAGATAGACGCCAAGATGGAGGCGCTTTCCTTGCTTGCCGCGGAGGCGAACAAGGTTCACGAGACGTTTAAGGCGATGAAGGAGAAGGCCGATCACTATCACGAGCGGGCGATGGAGATGCGCAAGAAGATTCTCTCCATCAAACGGGCCCGAAAGCAGGAGTACGACGAGGCCATGAAGGCCCTCCGCAAACACAAAGAAACCGTGAGGAAGGCCCTGGGAGACGAGGAGGCGCTGGAGAAAGCGGTCGACGACGCCATCTCTCACTTGAAGAAGGAGGGGAAGGTGGAGCTCTGAGCATGAAGGCCATCGTCCTCGCTGGAGGCTTTGGCACTAGGCTCAGGCCCCTCACGGATGGTACGCCCAAGCCGCTATTACCCGTGGCCGGGCGTCCGTGCATCGACTACGTCCTCCGTTCCCTCAGGAAGGCAGGCTGCAGAGAGATAATCGTCACCACGAGCTACATGTCCGACCGCGTGATGGAGCAAATCGGGAACGGCCAGAAGTATGACGCCTCCATTCAATACTCGCTCGAGGCGACCCCCGCCGGAACGGCCGGGGCCGTGAAACGGGTGGCTGACCTCATCGAGGACACGTTCGTCGTCGCCAGCGGTGACGTCCTGGCCGATGTCGACGTGGGGGAGCTCTACGAGTTCCACCGGCGGAAGGCCGCTACGGCAACCCTCGCACTGACCCGGGTGAAAGACCCCTCCCAGTTTGGAATCGTCGAACTGAACGATACCCAACAGGTGATTCGCTTCCTCGAGAAGCCCTCTCAGGAGGAAACCTTCTCGGACTTGGTGAACGCCGGCATCTATGTCCTGGAGCCGGAGGTTACTGACGTCATTCCGGAGAGGGAGATGTTCGACTTCTCGAAGGACGTCTTCCCCCGCTTGCTCAAAAAGGACGTGAAGGTCTACGGTCAAGAACTCGGCGGTCTCTGGATGGATATAGGGCGTCCAAGGGACCTGTGGAGGGCTAGCATTGCCGTTATCGAGCGAGAGGGCAGCGACGCCGCGCATGAGGGTGTGAAGATCCGAGGGCCCGTGATGCTCTCCGCCAAGGCTATGGCAAGGAAGGGTGTGGAAATCGAAGGTCCCAGTTATGTGGGAGTCGGAGCCACCCTTGGATCCGACACAAGGATTCGAAGGTCATGCATCTACGACGGCGTCGTCCTGGACCGAGAGGTGGTTGTGGAGGATTCCATAGTCATGGAGGGCACTCGGATAGGGAGCAGGAGCGTCGTGAGGGACAGCGTCATCTCCCGTGGATGCACCGTTGAAGAGGACGTCAGGCTCACGTCGAGCGTGCTGGGAGACGGCATGACCCTGAGACCCCTTTCGAGGCTCGAGGGAGAGAGTGTGCCCCGACCCGCCGAGTGAGCTACTCTCGAGACACGACAATGGCCCCATCTTTGACGACCTTGGCCACGAGGTTGGAGGCGATTCGGTAGGGGATCTCTCGGTAATCCTTCGCGTCGAGGAGGAGGAGGTCTCCCCTCTTTCCCTCCTCCAGCGAACCAACCTCGTCCGCCTTTCCAAGGGCCCAGGCCGCGTTAATGGTGGCGGCGCACAAAGCCTCCTCAGGGTGCATCCGCATATGGTAACAAGCCAGACTGACCACGAATTGCATGCTTTCTATCCACGAATTTGGAGAGAGATCGGTTCCCAAGGCCACAGGTAGGCCGAGCTGGATAATCCTGCGGACATCGCAGTATGGCAGCCCAGTTGTGGCGAAGGAGGTTCCTGGCAGCACGACGGCCACCGTACCAGACTGCTTCATCCTCCTCAGCCCGCGCGTCGAAGAATGAAGGAGATGGTCCGCAGACACAGCCGCAACTTCGGCTGCCAACTCCGCCCCTCCACAGGAGGTGATCTCGTCGGCGTGTACCTTGGGGGCCATGTGGTGGGACTTCCCCGCCTCCAGAATCGCCTTCCCATCGTCCTTTGAGAAGAATCCCTCCTCCACAAAGACATCGCAGTACCTCGCCATCTCACGGGAGGCTACGGTAGGGATTATTGTCTTGACAAGCTCGTCCACGTAGCCCGTTGGATCGTTCCTGTACTCGTCCGGAACGGCATGAGCGCCAAGGAAGGTCGCGATGACATTGACGGGAAGTTCCTCGCCAACACTGGCTATCGCGCGCAGTATTTTGAGCTCGTCCTTCAGGTTGAGACCGTAGCCAGACTTGATCTCCACCGTGGTGGTTCCCCAGGAGATCATTCTCCTCAATCGGCCGAGGGTCTCCCACTTGAGCCGTTCCTCTGTCGCGGCCCTGGTGTCCCTTACAGTCCTTTGGATGCCGCCCCCTTCTGCGGCGATCTGGGTGTAGGACTTGCCCCCCAACTTGTCAGCTAGCTCGCTCTCCCTGGAACCTGCGAAGGCTACGTGAGTGTGGGGGTCCACGAAGCCGGGCATTGCCAACCTCCCGTGGGCATCCAGCACTTCGACATTGCGAACTTCTGCGGCCACCTCCTTCGAAGGCCCCACCGTCACTACCCGTCCGTCCTGGATTAAGACGGCCGCATCCGTCAGGAGGCCGAGGTCCCTCATCGCCGATCCAGATCGCGGCCTATGGCTCCCCGCAAAGGTGATGACCTGACCAATATTCGTGATCAACAAGTCCCCAGGGGCATCACGTGGGTTCGTCCATCCTCACCCCCTCAGGGTCCGTTGATACGACAAACGCTTCACCTCCGCTGGCCTGGATTGCCTGAACCACGCGTGTGGGGTCATCCGTCAGGGCGATCATGCTCCCGCCTCCACCGGCCCCCGTCAACTTGGCGCCGTATGAGTGGGGAAGACTCTTCTCCACCAGCGCGTCCAGCAGAGGGTGGCCAACATCAAGCGAGTTCAGCAGGGCGTGGTTCTCGCTCATCAGCTCACCCACCATCTTGAGGTCGCATGCCTTGAGAGCCTGCAAGCCCTCGAGAGTGATCTCTCCGATCCTCTTGATGGCCTCCCGCGCCTCTACGCGACTCTGCGCGAGCTCCCTTACCCGCGCCACCAGGGGCCCAGTAGCGGCCTCGATGCCCGTGCTGCCCACCACAAGCCTCATTGTAGGCAGTGAGCAAGCGTGGAGGTTCCAGACGCTCTTGCCTCTCTCAATCCTCCACAGGAAATTGTCCCCTCTCTCGGGAAGCAGGAGCACGCCACCACCCTGGGTCGCAGTCGTGGTGTCTATGGGACTGGCCCTGCCTTGCACCTCGTGCTCGACTCTGAAGCCATTTCGGGCGATCGTCTCCTTGTCAAGCGACCCCTGAAGGGCCTGGAGACACGCAAGGAGGCCCACAGTCACAGCGGCGGAGGATCCCATTCCGGAGGCTTCTGGAATGCTCGACCTGACCGTGACGGATACCGGCTCGCTGAATCCACTCCGCCGAATTCCGGCCTCGAGATAGGGGAACTCCTGCCTCTTCAGGGGGCGTCCGTTGACGGTGGTTGTCTCTGACGGAGAAACTTGCACGTTCGTCCTGAGGTCAATGGCAACGGAGAGCGCTGGCTCGCTGAACACCACGGCATGCTCTCCGAAAAGAATGAGCTTGCCTGGGGCGGAGGCCGCAACCACTATGTAACATCTGGCAGGATTGGCTTAACCCTTTCTACGCCCTAGCTTCGAACTCAGAAGCCTTGAGTTCGTAGCGGCGAGCCTTCTCCTCCAGTGCCTCAGCCTGGGCCCGTAGCTTCTTGGCTCTCGCAGTGAGCTTGGCGGCTCTGGCTCGAAGCTTGCTGGCTTTCTCCTGGACCGCAGCGCTCTTCTTGGCAATTCTGGCTTCGTGCAAGGAGGTGGCTGCAACGTCAGCATGTGTCGGTTCTTCGACAGTCTCTTGGGGTTTCTGCGAGGGGAAGTCGTAGAGGGTGTCCTCGTGCTCTTCTTGCATCGTGCCGAAGCCTGTCTGGGAGAGTATTTAAAGGCTTTTGAGGTCGTATCAGCATTGAGAATACGGTTTCCCCGACACGTACACCCCGCGAGCGGTCGGTCCGGCAGGCTTTATTACTCCAACCATCCTACCAGAGCCGTTGAAGGTCCTGTTGCTGCCGTTTCCAACCACGTCCCCCAGCAGCAAGACGGCACAAGAGGTCACCGAGCTCGTCAGACACAGTGCACAGGCCGTGGGAATGGAAGTGGGACTGCTCCCGGAGTCATCATCTGAACTCTCGACGGCGGACTTGATTCTTGTCCTAGGCAGTGATCGGGACGTACTCAAGGCGTTTCAGGAGTACGGAAACGCAGATATCCCCGTCCTCGGAGTCAACGATGCGACTGGTTCTGCCTTCTTGACGGACCTGCCTTTAACGAACCTCGAAGAGGGGCTCAGGAGTGTGGTGGACGGCGAGTACAGACTGGAGAAGTGCCATCGGCTGGCCGTTGAAGTGGATGGAGAGGGACTGCCTCCTGCCCTGAACGAGGTCGCCATCTTCCCGGCCAAGACGGCAGTCCTGATGGAGTACAAGCTCTCCATAGACGCCGAAGAGGTCTACCGGGACTATAGCGACGGCGTCATCCTTTCCACCCCCACAGGTTCTTCCGCCTACGCCATGTCCGCCGGGGGACCTCTCGTCTTTCCCCAGTCAAGGGTCTTCGTCGTAGTCTCTGTGAATTCCATGGACACCTCGAGGCGACCGCTGGTGGTCCCGGACACTTCCCTCATCGAAGTCTCCGAGATCAACGCCCGGTCCAGCTGTGAAGTCGTGATCGATGGCCTGTTCCGACAAGAGGTGGAGGAGAGGGTGGAGATCCAGGGGGGCAAGGTGGGTAGCCTCGTGAGGATCGACGGTGGCTCGCCCAACAGGATGGAGGTCATCCGTCGCATCAGATCACCCGAAGAAATCATGAAGATGCCTCCCAGCGCCAAACTGGTACTCAAGACGATTGAGTATGAAGGTCCGCTGACGGCCAAGGACGTGGCCGCCAAGACCCTTCTCCCGCCCCGAACCGTCAGGCATGCCATCTCCATACTCCTGCAGAACGGCCTCATTGGGCGGTCCCCTCACCTAAGGGACCTCCGCTCCGACATCTTCTACATCCTGTCCGAGACAAGCCAAGAGGAGAAGTACTAGGGCAGGCACATTTTGCCGCCAAGGGAATGGAGGACGGCTACATTGCCTCCATCATCAGCTTTTTTGACAGGACATCCCTAGGAGTTGAGCCACATGACGCCAGAAGAGGCCGGCACGGGACCGCGACGCGTCGAAGAGGTTCTTCGGGAAACTGGCTTCACGCCGTTTCATCGTAGAGTCTTCTTCATCACTGGCTTTGCCTGGACTTTCGTCGCCTTCGAAATCATACTCATCAGTCTGGTCCTCCCGGTCATCGGCGCGGACCCCCAGTTCGGGATATTCGACCTAGCTGCGTACTCACCCACGGACCCCCTTCAGTATGGTCTCATCGTGGCAGCCACACTCCTCGGTTCCTTCATTGGGAGCCTCTCGCTGGGACGGCTGTCCGATGCCCGTGGTCGCCGCACCCTCTTTCAGGCATGTATCGTGATCTACTCGATTTTCACAGGACTCACGGCCCTATCTTTCAATACTGCAAGCCTGTTCACCCTCCGTCTGTTGGCGGGAATCGGCCTTGGGGGAATGCTCGTCATTGACCCCTCGATACTGTCGGAGTACCTTCCGCCCCAGGCCCGTGGGAGGTACATGGTCCTCCTCGACTTCTTTTGGCCCGTAGGGTTCCTCCTAGCCATCGTTTTCTGGTACCTCTTCATAATCCAGCTCGGCGGACCTCTCGCCTGGCGCCTCCTGTTTGTCGCGGCCTCCTTTCCAGCCTTCCTCGCCTATCTCTTCCGCCGGACTGTACCTGAGAGCCCGTATTACCTGGCCAGACAGGGCAGGCTCGATGAAGCGGCGATGGTCCTTAGCCGGGTCTCAGCCGAAGGCGTTGGTGCTTCGGACTTGGCGGCGGAGCCAGCCATACCCCGGGCCCCTGTGGTGGAGCTGTTCCAAGGTACACTGCTCCGGCGGACGACGGTCACGATCGGAGTCTGGATTGCCCTGAACTTCAGCTACTATGGGCTCTTCCTTTGGCTACCGCCAGCCCTCGCCCAGTTTGGCGTCGCCGACTTCGGCAATCCCGACGTTCTAGCACTCTTCCTAGTGATCTCGGCCTTCGCCCAATTCCCCGGCTATGGTGCCTCAGCTATCCTCGTTGAGCGTTGGGGACGGAAGAGGACTCTAGCGACATTCCTTGTCTTGGGGGGCATCAGCGGATATGTCTTCGCCACGGCTTCAGATTTCTGGACCTTGATATTGGGTCTCGTCTTTGTCAGTTTCTTCAACCTCGGGGCCTGGGGGGCGGTTTACCCGTATACTTCAGAGCTTTTCCCAACTCAGCACCGCGCTACCGGCTTCGGCCTTGCCGAGGGGGTCGGAAAGGTGACCGCGATTCTGGCCCCTGTGACCTTCGCTGGCCTCCTGGCCTACACGGGTGCCGTCGTCTGGCCCCTCACATCCATCGCCGTGATCATGCTTGTCGGAGGACTGGTCGCCGCTGTCTTGGGTCCCGAGACGAAGGGCCAGCCCCTCATGTAGTCCGATGAAAGGATTAATGACCACGACCCTTGACGAGCTGTGATCCTGTGAAGGCCGTCGCCATTCACGAGCATGGGGGTCTAGACGTCCTGCAATACCTCGAACTGACCGACCCGGAGATTGCGCGGGATGAGGTTCTGGTTCGGTTGAAGGCTTCGGCTCTCAATCGCGTGGACCTCTTCGTCCGCGAGGGCTGGAAAGGGCTGAATCTCTCATTCCCCCACATCCTGGGAGCGGACGGGGCTGGCATCGCCGAGGAGGTCGGAGCCCAGATTGAGGGAGTACAGCCAGGCGCGGAGGTCGTCATTAACCCAGGCCTAAACTGTGGAGAATGTGAGTTCTGTCGACGGGGGGAAGACAGCCTCTGTGTGAGGTATAGCATCCTAGGGGAACAAAGAGACGGTACGTACGCTGAGCTGGTCAAGGTACCAGGAAGAAACGTCCTTCCCAAGCCAAAGGGACAGTCCTTCGAGGAGATCGCCGCCGTGCCGCTGGTGTACATGACGGCTTGGCGGATGCTCGTGGACCGGGCTCGCGTCCAGCCCGACGAGACCGTCCTGGTATTGGGGGCGGGAGGTGGTGTGGCCAGCGCCGCCATCCAGATCGCGAAGGTGTTGGGCGCGAAGGTCTTCGCCACCTCCAGCTCCGAGGAGAAGCTGAAGAAGGCAAAGGCTCTTGGAGCCGAGCTTTTGATAAACTACAAAGAGGAGCCTTTTGAGCGAGTGACCTGGGAGGCCACCGGGAAGAGGGGTGTGGACGTCGTCATCGAGTCCGTGGGCGAGGCTACTTGGAAGAAGAGCCTACGGTCCCTGGCCAAGAACGGGAGGTTGGTGACCTGTGGGGCGACCACGGGACCCAAAGGGGACACCGATATCCGTGTGATCTTCTGGAAGCAGCTTCAGATCCTTGGATCAACCATGGGGACGAAGGCGGGTCTGCAGCAGGTCCTGAATCTAGTCGCCACCGGGAAGCTCAGGGCTTCAGTGGATCGTGTATTCCCGCTCGAGAAGGCCCAGGATGCCCAGGAGGTCTTGGAGCGGGGCGAGCAGTTCGGAAAGGTCGTGCTCAGAGTCTAGTCGATGCTGACCTTCTTGCCAGTCTCGCCTTTGGTCCTCTTCAAGGTGATGTCAAGGACGCCGTTCTTGAACGTCGCATCGACGGAGTCCGGGTCGACCGGGGCGGGCAAGTCAACCTCCTTGTAGTACTTCCTGTCGGGATTGTCCACCTCGATGGTCAATTTGGTGGCGGTCGTCCTGAGCTCGATCTCCTTCTTCGCCACACCTGGGAGCTCCATCGTGATGGAGATCGAATCGTCCCTCTTGATGACGTCCGTCAAGGGCTCGCGCTTTGACTCGCTCACCCACGGCTTCAGGGCTCCCGTGTCGCCAAACTGCCGGAACTCCGGCTTCCCGTCAGGACCGACGCGGAATGAGTAGCCCCAAACGTAGGGCTTGGTTGACTCAAGGTCCTTCATGGCCCCTGAGAAGACTCTTTCCATTCTCTTCCGCATGTCCTCCATGATTTCGTCGAAGTAGCCGAAGAAGTCGTCGTCGTCAAAGGGCCACCTTCTTCTCTTCTTGTCTCCCATCTATGCCACCTCCATACCGTGCTGGAACTTGTGGGAAATGCCCACATACTTCTCCAGTTCCTCGCGCCTCTTCGGCGCCACCTTCTCCATAGCCATATCAAAATGCCTCCTCTCGATATTTAGTGTTTCCACGGCCTTGTCCTCCAGGGAACCACCCTGCAAGATATACTCCCGGATAGCGAGCATGGAGGCTTCGTTGCTGAGGGCCTCAATGTCGGCTCCGGTAAAGTCCTCCGTCGTTTGCGCCAACTCATCTAAGTCCACGTCGGCCGCGAGGGGCTTGCCGTGGGTGTGAATGGTGAGGATCTCCCGCCTGGCCTCCGCATCGGGCGGCGGGACGTAGATCATCCTGTCGAAACGACCGGGCCGCAGCAAGGCAGGATCCAACAGGTCGGGACGGTTGGTGGCTGCAATGAGGGTCACGTTGTGCAGCTCCTCGAGACCGTCCAGTTCCACCAACATCTGGGATATGACTCTCTCCGTGACGTGGCTGTCGCCACCCGTTCCCCTGGCCGGCGTCACGGAATCGATCTCGTCGAAGAAGATAACGCAGGGAGAGGCCTGCTTCGCCTTTCGAAAGGTTTCGCGAACCGCTCGCTCGCTTTCTCCGACCCACTTTGAGAGGAACTCGGGTCCTCGAACGCTGATGAAATTCGCCTCTGCCTCCGTCGCGACGGCCTTTGCCAGGAGGGTCTTCCCCGTGCCCGGAGGCCCGTACAGGAGGACCCCCTTGGGTGGCTCCGCCCCGGCGCGCTGGAAGACCTCACCATACTTCAGAGGCCACTCGACCGATTCTTGCAGCTCCTGTTTCGCGTCCGCGAGACCGCCGATGTCCTCCCAGTGTACACTTGGACTCTCAACGAAGACCTCCCGCAGGGTGCTTGGCTCCATCTCGCGGAAGGCATGCATGAAGTCGTCAGGGGTCACCGTGAGCTTCTGCAAGACCTCGAGGGGGATCTGGTCTACCTCCAGGTCTATTTCCGGAACGACACGCCGAAGAGCCCTCATGGCGGCCTCCTTGGAAAGGGCCTCCAGGTCGGCTCCGACGTAACCGTGAGTGAGTTCTGCCAACTTCGGGAGGTCCACCTCCGATCCCATGGGCATGCCTCGGGTGTGAACTTGGAGGATCTCCAGTCGTCCCTCCTTGTCGGGAATCCCGATCTCGATCTCCCGATCGAACCGGCCGGGCCTCCTCAGGGCCGGGTCCAAGGCGTTGACCCTGTTGGTGGCCCCGATGACCACGACCTTTCCCCGGCCCTTCAAACCATCCATCAGGGAGAGGAGCTGTGCAACGACTCGTCTCTCCACCTCGCCGACCACCTCGTCCCGCTTGGGCGCTATAGAGTCGATCTCGTCGATGAAGACGATGCTCGGAGCTTCCTCTTCGGCCTGGTTGAAAATCTCCCGGAGGTTCTCCTCGCTTTGCCCGTAGAACTTCGACATGATCTCGGGACCAGAGATGGCGAAGAAACTCGCATTCGTCTCATTGGCCACCGCTCTCGCCAGGAGCGTCTTCCCAGTCCCTGGGGGGCCGTGAAGGAGAACCCCCTTTGGAGCCTCGACTCCCAATCGCTCGAAGATCTCAGGATGCCGGAGAGGCAGTTCAATCATCTCCCTGACTTTCCTGATCTCATCGTGGAGTCCTCCGATGTCTTCGTACGTGATGCGTGGAACTTTCAGGGCCTCGGCGGCGGGTTTCTCGCTCACGGTGACCTTGGTCGACCTTCCGATGATCGTGGCCTCGGCCCTCGGGGACACGGAGACCACAACGAGGTCCAACTTCCTGCCCATCAGATTGATCTCGATGACGTCCCCTCTTCCGACTGCGCGGCCCTCCAGCAGTTGCCACAGATACTGCCCGCCTCCCATGATTCTGAGTGGCTCCGTCGGAGCCAGGGTGATCTTTTCGGCGTGCTTTGCCTTGACCTTCCGCACGCCGACCTTCTCGTCAATCCCGACCTCGGCGTTGCGTCGGATGTTGCCGTCAATTCTGATAATTCCTCGGTTCTCATCCTCAGGGTAGCCATGCCAGCAGATGGCTGCCGTGGTCCTTTTTCCCTCCACAACGATGACGTCCCCAGGAGTCAATCCCAGGACCTTCATAACGGCGGGATCGATTCTCGCTATTCCCCGCCCGACGTCTTTGGTCCTCGCCTC
>CAYFZX010000005.1:27173-42788 GCA_964347795.1 uncultured Methanomassiliicoccales archaeon | reverse complement strand
ACGGTGAATGTTGGCAACACGGTCGTCTACATGGTGTCTAGCTCGAGACCTCAGAAGCACTGATTGTCCCCTATCGGCCAGTGTCTGGGACCTCCTCGCCTTTATAGGGCCGAGTGTTCTTAGCAGCGAGACAGGCTATGAGCGGTCGAGAGTGGTACAACCTCGCCGTGGAGGAAGCCTACAAGCGAACGGGCTCCTCCCCACTGGGACTCTCTGACAAGGAGTCGAGGAAGCGGCTGGAGAAGTACGGACCAAACGAGCTCCAGCGCGTCGGAGGAGTTTCCCCTCTCCGAATCTTCCTTCTCCAGTTTCTGAACCTCCTAGTCTTCATACTGATCGTCGCCGCGGTGGTATCTGCTGCTATTGGGTACATCAACAACTCGCAGGAGGAGCTCATCGACGCGGCCGTCATCATGGCTATCGTCATGCTCAACGCTGTCTTTGGCTTCGTCCAGGAATACAAGGCGGAGCGGGCAATCGAGGCGCTGCGGGCCCTCGCCGCCCCCAAGGCCGCCGTGATGCGCGACGGGCAGCGCAAGTCCATCCCGGCTATGGAACTCGTTCCTGGAGATCTGATTCTTCTCGAGGCAGGGGACAAGATACCAGCCGATTCGCGGCTGGTTGAGGTCGCCAACCTAAGGGCGAACGAGGCATCGCTCACGGGCGAGTCTGTCCCAGTCAGGAAGTCCGTCGAGCCTCTCAAGGGCACGGTCTATGTGGGCGACAGGACGAACATGGTCTTTATGGGCTGCACGGCTGAGGTGGGCAGGGCGCGCGCCGTGGTGGTCACCACGGGCATGGCCACCGAGTTGGGCAAGATTGCGGGGATGGTCCAGGAGGAGGAGAAGGAGGAGACGCCCTTGCAGCGCAGGTTGGCCCGCCTAGCCCGCCAGATTGGTATCGGTGTCCTGGGGGCCGCGATCATCATCTTCGTCGTCGGTCTGAGTCGCGCCGTGGACGTGGTCATCATGTTTCTCACGGCCGTGAGCCTGGCCGTGGCAGCGATTCCTGAGGGCCTTCCAGCCGTCGTTACCATAACCCTGGCTCTCGGCCTTCAGAGAATGGCTCGCCGAAACGCCCTGATCCGGAGGCTCCCCGCCGCGGAGACCCTTGGCTCTGCCAACGTCATATGCTCCGACAAGACGGGAACCCTCACCCTCGGTGAAATGAACGTACGACGTGTCGTAACCCTCGCATCCGAGTTCTCCGTGAAGGGTCGAGGCTTTGAGCCGGTCGGCGTGTTCTCCAAGGACGGGAAGAAGATTGACCCGTTGCAGGACGCTACGCTCTCCATGCTGCTCAGAGCGGCGATGCTGTGCACAGATGCTGCCGTCGTAAAGGAGGCGTCCACGTGGAAGGTGCTGGGGGACACGACCGAGGGCACCCTCGTCGTGACGGGCATGAGGGCAGGCCTCAACAAAGAGGATCTGGAGGAGAAGGAGCCCCGAGTCGGCGAGATCCCCTTTGATTCTGTCCGAAAGAGGATGACTACCATCCATCGCCAAGAGGAGATGATGGCCTATTCCAAGGGCGCTCCTGAAGTCATCCTGAGCCTTTGCAGCCAGGCGAGGGGAGATGAACTCATAGAGCTGGACGCATCATTACGCGAGAGGATTCTGGAAGTCAATACTAACATGGCGTCGCGCGCTCTCCGGGTACTGGCCATTGCCTATCGCCCTCTACCACTGGATCTCACCCAATTCGAGGAAGAGGTCGTGGAGAAGGACATGATCTTCCTCGGATTGGTGGGGATGATCGACGCCCCCCGAGAGGATGCGGTACAAGCAGTGAAGGACAGCAAGGGCGCCGGAATCAGACCAATCATGATTACAGGCGATCACAAACTCACGGCCGTGGCCATCGCAAAGGAAATGGGGATCATGTCAGAGGGTGACCGGGCCCTCACTGGAGAGGACCTCGAGAGGCTGAATGACGACGAGCTTTACGACGTCGCAGAGGAGGTGACCGTCTACGCGCGTGTATCCCCCCACCACAAGGTACGGATCGTGGAAGCCCTCAGGCGGAGAGGACACATCGTGGCCATGACGGGGGATGGAGTCAATGATGCCCCAGCCCTGAAGAGGGCTGACATCGGCGTGGCCATGGGCATCACTGGGACGGACGTATCCAAGGAAGCGTCGGATATGGTCCTCACAGACGACAACTTCGCCTCCATCGTGCGGGCTATCGAGGAGGGTCGGGGAATCTTCGACAACATCAGGAAGTTCGTAGGCTACCTCCTCTCTGCCAATGCGGGGGAGGTGCTGGTGATGTTCCTTGCCACCCTGATCCTTGTCAGGCCTGAGTTCCTTCCGTTTCTTGCGCCCATTCAGCTCCTTTGGATCAATCTCGTGACCGACGGCCTCCCGGCCCTGGCGCTTGGCGTTGACCCCATCGCGAAAGATGTCATGTCTCGACCCCCGAGGCCTCCCAAGGAGAGTCCTTTGAACAGGGAGGTGACGATGGTCGTTCTTGGGGTGGGTTTCCTTCTGGCAGTGGCGGGGCTGGCGGCCTTCCAGTGGCAGGCCGGGGACCAGCCCAATGTGGAGTCAATTCAGAGAGGGCGTACAACTGTCTTCACTTTCATCGTAGTCTTCGAACTGCTCTTCGTCTTCTCAATCCGCTCCCTCCGAGATCCCATTCATCGATCGGGCCCCTTCTCCAACCCGTGGTTGGTGATAGCCGTGGTGGCCTCCTTCATCCTCCAGCTTCTCGTCATCTACGTTCCCACCTTCCAGGCTCCGTTCAGGACCCTTCCCCTGACCCTGGCAGACTGGGCCCTCATCGCTATGCTGTCCGTCGTCCTGATGCTCGCGTTCGAGGCGTGGAAGGTCGTCCGCGGTCGTCTGGCCGCTGGGCGGGCGAAAGGGGCCCAAGGATGAAGGAGGTAGACGGCGCCACCGGGGAAGGTGGGGGGCAGATCTTCCGCATGGCGCTTGCGTTGTCCGCCCTCACGGGGGAGGAGGTACGAATCACCAATATCAGGGCAGGGCGGTCCAAGTCTGGACTCGCTAGGCAACATCTAACGGCTGCCCGTGCCGTGGCCTCTCTCTGCCACGGTTCGGTCGAGGGACTTTCCCTTGGCTCCTCGGAATTGATCTTCCGACCTGGGCCCTTGACGGGAGGAAGTCTCGATCTTGACGTCGGGACCGCTGGCAGTGTCACGTTGGTTCTCCAGGCCTGCATCCTGCCGGCCTCCCTGGCGAAAGGGCCTTCAGCACTTCGAATACGGGGAGGGACGGACGTGAGGTGGTCCCCACCCTCGGACTATTTCACCAGCGTCTTCCTCGCCATGTTGCTGAGGATGGGCGTAGGTGCCGAGATGCGGGTGCTCAGGAGGGGATACTATCCCAAAGGTGGTGGCATCGTCGAGGCGAACGTCAGGCCAGCGTCAAGGATCGAACCCCTTGTTCTGAAGGACCGAGGGCGGGTTGCTCAAATCGGTGGCAGGGCCCACGTATCGAACCTGCCGGGACACATTTCGGAGAGGATGAAGAAATCCGCTATCCGACACCTCCGGGGCTTGGCGGAGGTTGACATCGAGGTCGCCGTCTACGATGAGGCAGCGGCGACGGGTCCCGGAGGAGCACTTGTCCTTTGGGCGGCCTCTGAGGAGACGATTCTCGGATCCTCCACGCTGGCAGAGAAGGGGGTCAGAGCGGAGGAGATTGGTGAGAAGACCGCGGAAGGCCTGAGAACGGATCTGGAGTCAAAGGCTACTCTTGACGTACATGCTGCAGACCAGCTGTTGCCCTACATGGCCCTCGCCGGAGGGCGCTCCACCTTTTTGGTTCGCGAGATCAGTGGACACTTACGGACCATGCTCTGGCTTCTAGCCGAGTATCTGGACGTGAAGTTCAAGGAGAAGGAGCTCGACGGAGCCTTTCGAGTCGATGTGGAGCCTAGCCATACATAGAGGGCTTAGGCTCTCCTTCAGGTCTCTTAACAATCTCCGCCCGACGATGGATGGTTTTGAGTTCTTCTTCGATTCTCCCCGCCTCCTCGTACAGGGGCCCTGTGTCGAGGTTCACATTCAGGAGCAGCCGATCCACCGTCTCAATGACCCTCGCCGCGGCCCTGGCGTCGGGGTAGTCAGGATGGGCCTCTGCGAGAAGGCTAATGACGTCGAAGCCTTTCTTCCTTCCCTCATTCAGGAGGACCCCTGCGATCCCCGTTATCACACCTTCCTCGAAAATGGGGACCCCGTGATCCTCCAAAATCCCATGGGCCGTCGGCGTACTCCCGATCCCATACACCTCGACATGCTCGTCTAGTCCCTCCTCGCGATCGACGATTAACCCCTCTGGGGAAACGATGAGTGAGCAGCCCTGCTCCACCCCCCACTCGAGCACGCGCTCCGCGATCTCCTTGATCATGTCCGTCGGTGGCTGAAACTCTGAGATGAAGACCACGACTCTTCCCCCTTTGGTGCTGCCGGAGTAGACCCGAACCGGATTGAGCGGGACGCCGTCCTTCACCAGGGCCACGGTGGGGAAGAAGGACGAGTCCATTACCCCCACCTGTTCCAGCTTCAAGACTCCGATGAGGTAGTTGGCCACGATTGAGCTGACGAGGCCTACGCTCGGGAAGCCGTCGATGAGGGTGGCCCCTTGGAGGTCGGTCGACTTGAGAAGGTGAATTTCCACCCCTTCCATCCCACGCGTAATCGACCCTCCGTGTACTTAAACATGATACCCCGCCGGAATCCCCAAGGCTTTATTCCCCCCCGTCGATGCTATCGCGTGAAGGGCCGACCCTATGTGATTCTCAACATGGCCTCCTCGATCGACGGTAGAATCGCTCTCCGTGGGAAGAGGCCCCTGAAACTGTCGTCCGAGGAAGACTTTGCCCGCCTCCATCGGCTCAGGAATGAGTCCCACGCAGTCTTAGTGGGAGTGGAGACGGTCCTAGCCGACGACCCGAAACTCACCGTGAAGGAGGAGTTTGTGCCGGCACCCAGGAATCCGATTCGCATAGTCCTCGACTCGAAGGGTCGCCTACCAGGAGACTCCAATGTGCTGGATGGCCGAGTTGATACCCTTGTGGTCACGGCCGAGGACTGCACGAAGGAGTTCCCCCCAGCGGAGGTGTTGAGGTGCGGTTCGGGGAAGGTGGACCTGAACAGACTTCTACAGGCTCTCGACGAACGAGGTGTCGAAAAGCTGCTTGTCGAGGGGGGCGGCACCGTGGCGTGGTCCTTTCTGAGGGAAGGTCTGGTGGACCTCGTTCACATCTATCTTGCCCCGGTCATCCTGGCCGACGTAGATGCACCAAGCCTGTTTAGCGGGGGAGTGGCGGAGAGCCCATCAGATCTCTTCAGAATGAAGCTCCAGAATGTTACCGTCCTCGGCGGCGGACTCGTCCTTACGTTCAGACCGGACTAGAGGAGTAGGGTGTCCAGGGGCCTTTCGGACGAGTTCTGGAGCCTGGCCGGAGTGGTCTGTCGTCTCAGAGACTTGTTGATCCTCCTCGTGATATAACCCGATCGTTGGTGCTTCTTCTCCTTGTTCTGCCCTGGCTCGCTCCAATGTCCTATCGCCTCCTCTCCCAGAGGCGTCCTGGTTTGAGGATGTGACGGACAGGTTACTTCGGTCAGTGGAGTAGCGCTCCGTGGCGAACGTTAATAATCTGGAGTCTCTCCTAGTGGGGGCGAGAGCATGGCAGTCTGCAAGGAAGCTCATGAGCAGTTCGATGGCATCGCAAACGCTGATGCCCGGATAGGGGAACTCCCGGAGTGGATGCACGTTCGGAGAAGGGTCCTTTGGTGGGTGTTCCAGGGAGCCTATGACGACCTTGGGCACGCTTGGAGGACTTTCCACGAAAAGGGGCGAGAAGCCGGAGCGAGGGCCATAGGGCCACCCGGCGATGTCTACGTTTGCGATCCAGACGACCATATGGATGATCCTGGGAATATCCTGACGGTTCTTTGGATGCCCGTCGAATGAAGGCCTCTACTAGCGACCACGAAACGGCGTTCCTGTGTGACCATATGTTAGGGACGTTAGCGAGATGGCTGCGAATCCTGGGGTTTGACGCATCCTATCCCCGATCTCTACCCGACGACGCCCTCCTCGACTTGGCGCAGAGGGAGGAACGCATCCTGCTGACCAGGGACAAGGATCTGAGGGGCCGCCGAAACGTACACACTCTCTATATCTCCAGTGACGTCTTGGACGAACAAGTGGAGCAGGTCCTTCGCAACCTCGGACTCAGAATCCAAAGTCCTCTGAGCCGTTGTCCCGTCTGTAACGAAGTCGTTGTAGAGGCATCGCGGGAGGAGGCTGCTGGTGCGGTCCCCGAGGGGGTCCTGACCAGACAAGAAAGGTTCTGGAAATGCCCCGAATGTGGCCGCTACTATTGGCAAGGAACTCATTGGGCTCGCATGAGTGAGAAGATAGAGCGATATCGGATTCTCACTGGAAACTCCTCCAGCGAGTAGGCGCTCCCCGAATCACATGCCTCCTTCCAGTAAGCCTAATAAGCCCGCCGGCTATATCCGAAAGGTCTCCGGATGGAAGGTGTCCTGGTCTTAGAGGACGGACAGGTGGTGAAGGGGCCTTCCTTTGGGGCCGATGGGACAGTTTTCGGCGAGCTGGTGTTCAACACCAACATGACGGGGTACTGCGAGGCCCTCACGGACCCGTCCTATTCAGGTCAGGTTTTGATGATGACATACCCCCTCATCGGCAACTATGGTGTCGACCCCGAGACCTTCGAGTCAGAACGCGTCCAGGTCAAGGGATTCGTCGTTCGGGAGCTGTGGAGGGGGGCCGGTCATCCCACGTCCAAGATGAGTCTAGATCATCTCCTGGCCAGTCAGGGGATACCCGGCATTGAAGGAGTGGACACCCGGTTGCTGACCATAGGCACCCGAGTGCATGGCACGGTTCGCGCCGCGCTCTCTACAGAGAGGTCGAAGCCGGAGGATCTACTCGAAGAGGTCAGGTCGCGCCCCTTCCCGGACGCCTACAACTTGGTGGGCGGCGTGAGTTGCACAAGTCCTCTTCACCATCGTGGTCGTGGCCGGCTCCGGTTCGCCCTCCTAGACTGCGGTGTGAAGGGGAGCATTCTCTCCAATCTGACTCCCTATGGGGACGTCTTCCGGTTCCCCTACTCGACGTCAGCTGGGGACCTGATGGCGGTGGATCCCCACGGCATCGTAGTCTCGAACGGTCCAGGGAATCCAGCCCACCCGGAGATGCTGGCCACTGTGGTCCAGACCCTGGAGGAGTTGATCGGCGAGGTCCCAGTCATGGGCATTTGCCTAGGTCATCAGTTGCTGGGCCTTGCCTGTGGGGCGGAGACCTACAAGCTAAAGTTCGGCCATCGTGGGGGGAACCAACCCGTTCGGGACCTGACGAGAGACAAGGTCTTCATCACGTCGCAGAATCACGGCTTCGCGGTATCGGAAGAAAGTCTCGGGGAAGAGTTGCGCGTCACTCACCTCAACCTGAACGACGGGACGGTGGAGGGGTTCCGCCATCGTGAGGCTCCGGTCCTCTCGGTACAGTACCATCCTGAGGCATGTCCTGGTCCCCACGACAGTCTCTACGTCTTCACGGAGTTCATCGAGGTGGTAGAACGACACGCCGATGAGACCCCAAGGAGGTGATGCCAGCGCCTAGGCGAGAGGACTTGAAGAAGGTCTTAGTAATCGGCTCAGGCCCGGTGGTGATCGGACAGGCGGCCGAAATCCTCTCAGGTTTCTGAGGGGACGGCAATTCGACTACTCCGGGAGTCAGGCCTGCTGGGCTCTTCGAGAAGAAGGCCTCAGCGTTGTGCTGGTCAACTCCAATCCCGCCACCATCATGACGGACCCCGACATGGCGGACGCCGTCTACTTGGAGCCGCTGGAAACCTCCTTCATAGAGAGAATCATCGAGAGGGAACGACCCCAGGGCATCCTTTCGGGCATGGGCGGTCAGACAGCCCTTAATCTCTGTTCCGAACTGGCGGAGCAGGGGGTTCTCAAGCGCTTTGGAGTGGAAATCCTGGGAACGAGTTTGTCCGCCATCGAGGCCTCGGAGAACCGCAACTCCTTCGCCTCGTTGATGAAGAGCATAGGCGAGCCGATTCCCAGGAGCATCTCGTGCAGCAACTTCAAGGAGGCGAAGAGAGCCGTACAGGAGGTCGGCGGCTTCCCCGTCATCATCCGAGCCGCCTACACCCTTGGTGGAACGGGCAGTGGCATAGTCTCCTCCACGGAGGAGCTTGAGAAAGTCGTGTCCATAGGCCTCTCCTACTCACGGATCCGTCAGGTCTTGGTGGAGGAGTGCGTCTTAGGATGGAAGGAGTACGAATACGAGGTCATGAGAGACGGGGCTGACAACTGCATCACGATATGCTCCATGGAGAACCTAGACCCGATGGGTTACCACACGGGGGAGAGCATTGTGGTGGCACCCGCCCAAACTCTCCGGGACAGGGATCACCAGGTCCTTCGATCTGCGGCCCTGAAGATCATACGGGCCCTTGGAATTGAAGGCGGATGTAACATCCAATTCGCCGTGGATCCCGAGACCTATGAGTACAGAGTCATCGAGGTGAATCCTCGGGTGTCGAGATCCTCAGCCCTAGCCTCCAAGGCCACCGGATATCCCATCGCAAGGTTGGCGGCAAAGATTGCCGCCGGTCTCCGACTGGACGAGATGCCGAACAGAGTGACGGAGAAGACGCTTGCTTCATTTGAGCCTTCACTGGACTACGTGGTGACAAAGATTCCGCGTTGGCCCTTCGACAAGTTCTCTACCGCCGACGACCGCATCGGGACTCAGATGAAGTCCACGGGGGAGGTGATGGCCATCGGAAGGTCCTTTGAGGAGTCCCTGATGAAGGCGCTCCGGTCGCTGGAGGTCGGCAAACACGGCCTGGAACCTGATGGATGGAACGACCAGTCTCTCAAGACCGAACTCGAGAGGCCTTCCGACCGGCGGATCTTCGCCATCGCCGAGGGAATGAGGAGGGGGTTGTCCGTCGACGAACTCGCGGCCGTGACACGTTGGGATCCGTTCTTCCTCGAGAAGCTTCGGAGGATCGTGGACGTGGAGGGCGCCCTCCAGAGAGGAAAACCTCAGAGAGAGCTCGTGAGACAGGCCAAGTCCATGGGCTTCTCGGATACCTACATCGCCGCCTTGACAGGGATTACAGCTGACGAGGTAGTGAAGCTTCGAGACAGGGCCGCCTTCAAAGTGGTGGATACCTGCGCGGGCGAATTCGAGGCGACGACGCCTTACTTCTACTCGACCTACGGCGATGTGAATGAGGTCGCCCCAGGCAAGGGTCGGAAGGTTCTCATCGTTGGAGCAGGCCCCATACGCATTTCCCAGGGCATAGAGTTCGACGGGTGCTGCGTACACGGTGTCATGGCCCTCCGGGAGGAGGGATACGAGGCCCTAATCATCAACAACAACCCCGAGACTGTATCCACCGACTTCGACGTCTCAGACAGGCTATACTTCGAACCTCTGACCCTAGAGGACGTCGTCAACGTCATCGATCTGGAGAGACCCGAGGGAGTGATCCTCCAGTTTGGGGGGCAGACTTCGGTGAACCTCGCCGTACCGCTGCAAGAGGTGCTGGAGAAGAGGGCCCTGCCAACACGAATTCTCGGGACGTCCCCCGATTCAATGGACATCGCCGAGGACAGATCTCGCTTCTCCCGCCTCCTCAACGATCTAGCGATAGCCCAACCACCTTTCGCCACTGGGTACTCCTTCGAGGATGTCCGGGACATAGCAGCGGAGATTGGATTCCCCGTCCTCGTCCGACCCTCCTACGTCCTCGGGGGCAGGGGGATGGAGATAGTCCACGGGGAGGAGGACCTGAAGACCTATATGGAGAAGGCCACCGAGGTGTCCCGAGATCACCCGGTCTTGGTGGACAAATTCCTGACGCATGCTGTGGAGGTTGACGTGGATGCCATCTCCGATGGGAAAGATGTGTTCATCGGCGCCATTGAGGAGCACATCGAGGAGGCGGGGGTCCACTCCGGCGATGCTGCATGCGTCATTCCACCGCATACTCTCCCGTCGACTGTTCTAGACAAGATCACGAAAATCACCAAGAAAATATGCCGGGCGTTGGACGTTGTGGGCTTGATAAACCTGCAGCTAGCAGTCAAAGACGGCGAGGTCTACGTGTTGGAGGCCAACCCCCGAGCGAGTCGGACCGTGCCCTATGTGTCCAAGGCCATCGGAGTCCCCCTGGCCAAAATGGCAACAAAGACGATGCTGGGCTACCGTCTCCGAGACCTGGGGTTGGTCGGGGAGGCTGATGTTAGGCATGTGGCCGTGAAGGCGCCCGTGTTCCCCTTCAGCAAGATTCCGGGAGTGGACACCATCTTGGGCCCAGAGATGAAATCCACTGGAGAGGTCATCGGCCTGGACGTGGACCTAGGAAGGGCCTACTACAAGGCCATGGTGGCCGCGGGGAACGAGTTGCCCACGCAGGGCGCGGTCTACATCACGGTGCGGGACGAGGACAAGCCGCGTATTGTCGAGGTGGCCCGGCGTTTCGTCGAACTGGGGCTCAGGGTCTACGCCACCCGGGGAACGGCTACCTTCCTGCGAGAGCAAGGTGTGGAGGCGGAGGTCATCTACCGCATCAGCGAGGGCCTGCGTCCCGATGCCCTCGGCCTCATGAGGGAAGGTGAGATCCGTCTCATCGTGAACACCCCCACGGAGACCCAGGGGGCCCGTCGCGATGGCTACATGATGCGACGGCTGGCCGTGGACCTAAACATCCCCTTCATATCGACCGTGGAGGCCGCGCGTGCGTCGGCAGAAGCTATCGCTTGCGCCAAGCAGGGAGGACTCACCCTCAAGTCTCTGACGGAGTATTCACCACCTCCAGGACATGCCTAATATCGCATGGCAAGTCGAGTCGCGATCTCCAATACGAGCCAGACGGTCTCAGTTGGTTTCTGCCTCAGCAAAGGTTAAGCGCCGCACCCCCCTACTTCCGGTCATGAGGGTATTGTCTCTCCTGACCCTCCTCCTCCTCATCGTGGGGGTGGCCCTCCTCTTTCATGGGTTCAGGATCGGGGAGGGTGAAGTGTACCTGTTTCTCATCTTCCCTGTCCTCGTCAGCCGAGGACCAGCATCTCTAGCCGGCTCCCTCCTCATCTTGGTTGGTATCTTTGTGGGCTTCCTATCTCTGGGAGGGCCTTTATCCAGCAGGCTCCAAGCCATCCCGACAACTCAGACCCCCGGTGACACCATTGCTGGGCCCCCTGCCAAGACAGCCGGGCGCAGGAAGTTTGGTGGAGTGGTGCTCCTTGGTCCCGTCCCCATTGTCTTCGGCTCAGAGGTGAGGATTACCACAGCAATGCTCATAATGGGCTCCGTCCTCACAGTTACACTCTTGTTGCTGTTCCTGACGTCGCTGGGTGGCTAACATGAAGGTCCTGGTTGCTGACAAGCTTGATGAAGAGGCCCTCAGGGCCCTGGCCAAGAAGTCCGACGTCGTCGCGGAGGAGGTATCCCCAGAGAAATTGCTTAGGGTTATCCAAGAGTACGATGGTCTCGTTGTGAGGTCCCGCACCAAGGTGACCGCGGAGGTGCTCGAGAGGGCCGAACGACTCAAGGTCATTTCACGGGCGGGGGTCGGTGTTGATAATATCGACATACCCGCCGCCACGAAGAAGGGAGTCATGGTGGTCAATGCCCCAGCAGGAAGCACCCAGTCCGTCGCCGAGCTGACCGTTGCGCTGATGCTCGCCCTCGCGAGGAGGATACCTGCGGCAGATGGGAGCCTGAAGGGAGGTCGATGGGAGAAGAGCCGCCTTCAGGGAGTCGAGCTGTGCGGAAAGACACTGGGCCTTGTGGGTTGTGGCAGGATAGGCAGCAAGGTGGCGGACATCTGTTTGGGCTTGGGAATGTCCGTCCTAGCGTTCGACCCCTACCTGAGAGAGGATACCGCGGCGGAGAAGGGCATTCGCCTGACTTCTCTTGACGAGGTCTTGGAGGAAAGTGATTTCGTGAGTATCCATGCAGCCCTCACCGACGAGACGCGTCACATGATTGGCAAGGCGGCCTTTCAGAAGATGAAGAGGACGGCTTATCTTGTCAACTGCGCGCGAGGCCCTATTGTTGATGAGCAGTCGCTGGTTGAGGCTCTGAAGGAGGGTCAAATAGCGGGTGCTGGCCTCGATGTGTTCGAGAAGGAGCCACCGTTGGGGAGCCCCCTGCTCGAGCTGGAGAACGTCGTGCTGACTCCGCATATCGGGGCGTCCACTCAGGAGGGTCAGAGGAGAACGGGACTCCTGGCCGTGGAGCAGCTCCTTAAAGGCCTGGGGGGTGAGGAACCAGAGTTCCTAGTCAATCGAGAGGTGTTATCCCTCTGAGGCCTCTCTCTTTGCTGCCACCAGAATGTCGATATCGTCCTTCTTCGCCCTTCTCCGGACCCTGTCTATGAGGGCCAAGTAATCCTGATAGTCCCTGCCGTGTCGCCTGAGAACCCGCCCCAGCGCCCTCTCAAAGGTCTCGTTCTTATGAAGATCCTTTACGGCCTCCCGCAAGATCTCCGACCTCGTCGTCAATCAGATGCCCCCAGCGCCGGACAAGGTATCATCTTCTCTGCCTGCAGACCTCAAGGAAGTTCCTGAAGATCTCGTAGCCGTGTTCTGTGTGTTCCACCTCGGGATGGAATTGAACCCCGTAAAGAGGTCTGTCCATCGCCTGCATTGCCTGCACCGTGCAGTCCCTCGAGCTTGCCAACGGCTTGAACCCGTCGGGCGGCCGAGTGACCTCATCGTTATGAGATTCCCAGACTGTGAACCTTATGGGAAGGCCCAGGAAGAGGTCTCCGGGATCAGCGACGACTAGCTCCGTGTCTCCGAACTCAGGAACCTCTGCCGGTCTCGCCTCACCACCGAAGTGCAGTGCCATGAACTGGTGCCCGGCACAGATGCCGAGGATGGGACACTCCAATCGATCGAGATATTCTCCATTGTTCCCCATCTTAGTCGGATCAAGGCCAACTCGGGGAGCCCCCCCGGAGAGGACGAGACCGTCCGCGTGCAGTTCACCCACATGGCTGTCATTGGGAACGATCTTCGACCTGACGCCCAGGTCCCGGAGGACGCGCCACTCCCTGTGGGTCCACTGACCGCCGTTATCGACTACGAAGATTTCCACCTGGTTTTGGAAGCCCCTGCTCTAGATATATCTTGGTGTAGACGCCCGGAGAGCTGCTACTCCCACTCGATGGTTCCTGGAGGTTTATTCGTGACGTCGTAGACGACCCGGTTAACTTCCTTTATCTCGTTGGTGATTCTGGTGGAAATCCTTCCCAGGACCTCATGAGGCATTCTCGAATACGAGGCCGTCATGCCGTCTACGGACTCGACGGAACGGATGGCGACGGTGTGACCATACGCCCTCAGGTCTCCCTGGACCCCTACCGTCTTAAGGGGAAGCAGGACGGCGAAATACTGCCACGGGTTCTCCATCGTGCCTTCGTCACAGGCCTTCTCAATCTCCTCTTCTACGATGGCACAAGCTTCCCGCGTGACGTTGATTCTCTCAGGCGTCACCTCGCCGAGAGTTCGCACCGCGAGACCTGGACCCGGGAACGGTTGTCTCTCTGCCACGTCGATGCCCAGGACCCTCGCCACCTTTCGGACCTCGTCCTTGTAGAGGTCCCGGAGGGGTTCCACGACCTGCAATTCCATCCCAGAAGGGAGTCCCGCGACGTTGTGGTGGGTCTTTATTCTGTCCCGAAGCTGACCCCCACTCTCGATCCAATCGGGGGCGATGGTTCCCTGTATCAGATACGTGGCCCTCACCCCCTTCGCCTCGACTTCGAAGAGCTCCACGAAGGTTCTGCCGATGGCCCTCCTCTTCTCTTCGGGGTCAGTGATTCCCTTAAGAGCGTGGAAGAAGCGGTCGGAACCCTCGACGATGGTGTAGTTGACGTCCAGTCCCTTGAGAGTCCTCTCCACATCTTCCTTCTCGTTCTTCCTCATCATTCCAGTGTCAACGTAGACTGCCAGCAGGTCCTCCCCCAAGGCTCTTGACGCCAGGACCGCGGCCGTGGTGCTGTCCACGCCCCCAGAGATGCCGATAATGGCCTTTCCCTGGACCTCGGCCTTGACCCGCTGGATGGCATCCCGGATGAAATCCTCCGGCGAGAACATCTAGCCTCCCAACTTCTCCGAGTCCCGAGCTACTCTCTCCGCAAGGCCTTCCCGATAAGTCCGAAGCGCTTTCCGCAGTTTGCGATCGGACAGGGCCAGGATTTCTGTGGCCAAGAGGGCAGCATTCTTGGCCCCATCCAGGGCGACGGCAGCTACCGGTATCCCGGGCGGCATCTGGAGCACGGAGAGGATGGAGTCGAGGTCTAGCTTCCCACTCAGGGGGACGCCGACAACCGGTCTTGTCGTTAGGGCCGCAATCGCCCCTGGTAGGGCAGCCGACATCCCCGCCATAGCGATGAAGACTTTGGCGTCCGACGTCTCCACAATCCGTCTAAGCCTCTCCGGACTGCGGTGGGCTGAGGCCACCACTATCTCGGCGTCCACTCCGAGTCCCTTGAGGGTGTCGATTGCCTCTCTCCCCCTGTGGGCGTCGTTGACGCTTCCGAGGACAACTAAGACGTCCATTTCCATCTCAAGATAGGAGAATCGCGAAAATAAACCTTCCCCGACGCTAGACCCAGATTTCAAGCTCGATTTCCACTGGATCTGATGATGGGTTTTGCCACATTAGGTAAAAGTGGTCCTTCCTAGGGGCCTTGAACTGTCCGTCAGCATCTTTGGCGCGCGACTCCAAGAAGTAGTCCACTTTCTCCTCCTGGTGGGCGTGGATATTGAAATCCAGATCCTCGTCCGCCCTCCACCGATAGGAGATGATGTCCCCCGAATCGAGAGACACCGCCAACTCCGCAAAGTCCCCGGTGGGATGTCCTTTGGGGTGAAGAGTGAGGCTCCTCTGGAGTCTGCCCTCGCTGGTGGAGAATTCCATCAAGGGATGGCCTCGCGCCTACGACTTCATAATGGCCAGTAGGAAGAGTCCTATCGCCAGCACCGCCCCGATGGCGGCCGCTGCGATGATGGCAATGCTGTGGACGACGACGTTCAGCATGGACTCAACTGGTATGACCTTCGACCTCCCCATGAAACCACCGAGGATGACCCAGACGACGCCGAAGGCCAGACCGCCTCCCAGCAGCCCACCGCCGATCTTCCTACTCTTCCCGCTGCCGAAGTAGGCAGTGAAAGCACCGGTTATCACCAGGAAAAGGGAAAAAGTCAGTATCAATACGGTCACGAAATTCCAGCCATTGAGAGCATCAATCATTGTTTCGAACCCCCTTTTCGTCTAGAATTGAATCCCCGTCAAGGTTTTGGTATCGATCACTCCTTGAATAGTCCTGATTCTATCCACCACAATCTGACCGAGGACGTTGAAATCCTCCGCCTCAATCTTGGCGATCAGGTCGTACTCCCCAAAGAGGGGATGCAGCTCCTTTATCTCCTTGATCTTAGAGAGGGAATTGTAGACTTCGTGCTCCTTCGCCGGAGCGGTACTGATGAGAACGAACCCGATGGCCATACCCAGTCTCCGACGTTAAGTTGGATTCCGCATATAAGCCTTTTCACCAGGATTCGGACAG
>CAYFZX010000005.1:8980-27073 GCA_964347795.1 uncultured Methanomassiliicoccales archaeon | reverse complement strand
GCTTCCTCCCACCTTGGGAGTTGGTTCTGAGGCCCCTCGGCTTCTAGACAGAAGCTGGCGACAGAGGCGCCGAGCAACCCACACTGTGGGAGGTCAAGGCGGCGACTGAGGCCTGCGTAGAACCCCGCCCGGTAGGCATCTCCGGCTCCTGTCACGTCTACTTCCGCCCGGGGGGGAATGCTGGGGACCCTCCAGCTGTTCTCGCCGGAGTACACGGTGCTCCCCCCCAATCCTTCAGTGAGAACGGCGGCCTTGACGAATCCGAGCATGCCCTCCGGGCCACTGAGGCCCAGGAAGTCAAGGGCGGCCTTAAACTCGTGCCGATTGCCAAAGAAGTAATCCGCATACGAGAGGAGTTCGCGAAACATCATCTCATCGTAGACGTAGTGAATCTCTTGGGAAGGGTCGAAGGCGATTGCCTTCCCCTCCTCCTTGGCCAGTTTCATGACCTCTCGGTAGTATTCGGGACGACCGGTTCCAATGTGGACGAGTTCACTCGACTTGACGGTGTGCTCCAGGACGTCGAACGCCCCGGCGTCCTTCATCGGTCCCTGGTCCAGGACGGCGAATTGGTTCCCCTCCGGCTCGGAGAAGATCCACGCAGTCGGCGTGTCGTAATCGGGCAATACCTTCAGGTCCGTAATGTCGACATCGTCCTTCTCGAGCGCCCTTCTGTAGTCCGCAGGGAAATCGGCACCGACGAAGGCCGCCAATGACGTCTTCACGCCGAGTCTAGCCGCTGCCCTGGCCACATTGCCTCCGGTCCCTCCAAAGTGCCTCCTTTTGCCGGACAACTGGATTGACGTGTTGGCTTTCGGTAGATGAGGGACATGGAGAATGTAGTCCAGAGCCACGTGGCCAAAGACTCCCAAGAAGCTCAGGTTTCATCCTCCTTCAGACGTCGGATTGCGCGGTACGCCTCTTCCAGGTCAGAGGCCACGAAATCCGCAGGGCCCTGCGTGGACGTCCCGATGAGAATGGAACGCATGCCAACCCTGGCTGCCCCCACGATATCCCGTTCCGGTGAGTCCCCGACGTAGACGGCTTCGGTGGCTTCGCACGATGCCTTGGAGAGGGCCGCTCTGAAGATCCCTTCGTCCGGCTTGGCGAACCCGACTTCCTCAGAGGTGGTGATGGAATCGAGATAGGGGTCCAACGTGAACTTGAAGAGGCAAAGCTGGAGGAAATCCTCGTCCACGTCAGAGAGAAGTCCTGTGTGGAGGGAGGTTTCCTGAAGTTTGCGCAGCACGTGTTCTGCCTCCGGGAACAGGTCGATCCATCTTGCATGCTCATCCCAGTATGCCTGCTGGAAGGCACCCCAATGCTCCTCTGACATAGATAGGGCCTCGTCATCGAGGATGCCACGCACGACGCTCCGGGTGATCGCTTGATCTCTCTGCCACTGCGTGCCCAATTGCCTGATCTGCTCCTCGCGTCGGGTCTGGAACTTCTCGTAGAGCTCGCTTGAGGCCACACTCAGGCCGACTGCATCCCGGAAGACCTTCATCATCTCCTGATGGGCCTTCAAATCGGTCTCGGGGTCGACGAGCGTGCCTCCGAGGTCCAGAAAGACCGCCTTCAGTGCCAAATCAGGTTCCCGCCCGCCAGCTGGAGATGTAGCGTCTCTGGTCGTCCGTAAGAGCATCGATCTCTACACCCAAAGTGCGGAGCCGTATGGTGGCGACTCTTTCATCAATCTCCCGGGGGACAGGGTGGACGCCTGGCTTGAACTCGTCGTGGTGCTCGTTGAGGTGGAGGACCGTCAACGCTTGAAGGGCGAAGCTGGTATCCATGATCTCTACGGGGTGACCCTGGCCCGCAACCAGGTTGATCAGCCTCCCCTCCCCCAGGAGGTAGGCCTTCCGACCATCCTTGAAGGAATACTCCTTCACCATATCCCGCACTTGCTTCACTGACGAGCTAGCCCTATCCAGTGCCTCGGCGGAGATTTCCACGTCGAAGTGGCCAGCGTTAGCCAAGACGCAGCCGTCTTTGAGCGCCTCTAGGTGTTCCTCCCTGAGGACATCCTTGACTCCAGTCGCAGTGACTATGAAATCTGACACCAACGCTGCTTCCTCCATCGGCATCACCTCGAATCCATCCAGTCTCGCCTCCACCGCCCTCACCGGGTCAATCTCAGTGACGATCACGTGGGCCCCCATGCCCCTGGCCCTCATGGCTATGCCTCGACCGCACCATCCATAGCCCGCCACCGTGAAGCGTTTCCCAGCCAGCAACAGGTTCGTCGCCGACATTATCCCATCCAGGGTGGATTGTCCTGTCCCATAGCGGTTGTCGAAGAGATACTTCATCTGCGCATCATTGACGTCGAATACGGGGTACCTCAACGCACCCTCCTCAGCCATCGCCCTGAGTCGCTTGACGCCGGTTGTCGTCTCCTCACTCCCTCCCCTCACCTCCTCAATGATGTCCGTCCGTTCGGTATGGAGCAGGAAGGTCAGGTCGCCACCATCGTCTACGACGATGGTCGGATGGGAATTGAGGACGCGTTGGAGGCTTTCATAGTACTCTTCAGTGGTCTGACCTCTCTTGGCGAAGTTCTCCATACCATAGGTCTCCCTCAGAGCATTAGCGACAGTGTCGTCCGTGGTGAGGGGGTTGCACGAAGCGAGGGAGACATGGGCACCTGCCTCCTCCAGGCGAAGAGCCAGGACGGCCGTCTTCGCCTCGACGTGCATGGCCATGCCGACCTGCAGCCCCTGCAAGGCTTGACGCTCTACACTGTGACGGGTCGATTCCAGCAAAACGGGCATATGATCTCTAGCCCAGGCAATCCTGAGGCCTCCCCTCTCCACGTCTTCCATGTTGGACCATAGGTCGTCCGTCTATATTGCTTTCCGCGGGAAGCCACGGCCTCACTACATGGAAATAGGAGCGTGCCCTAGAGCATGCATGAGGTTCGAAGGCAAGGTTGCAGTGGTAACGGGTGGCTCCTGAATGGTGCCGCTGTTCCGGCTTATGGACTATCGTGACGGCGTGTTGAACCTATCGTCATCCTCCGTCGACTTGAGGACATGAGGTCGGATCCGTACGCCGTGAGTCTGATGGGGGAGATTGCCGCCTCTCAGGCGCCGCCCTTCGAGAACGCGCAGGCAGGACTCGGGGGAAAGCCTCTCTTGTTATCAACGCTGATAAGGCGCGCGAAGGTTTTAACTCAGGACCTAGCGAAGCGCCTGCGAGGCGTTTCTCATGCAGGAGCCCTACGAGGATGATTACCGCGCCGCGGAGATCGCTGAGACCGTGAGGGAGACGCTATCCGCTATGACGGTGGATGAACTCAGGTCCTTCGCGGAGGAGCACGGCATTGACATCTCCGGCTTGAAGGCCAAGACAGACCTCATCGACGCCATGTCCATCTATCCTGGAATCGCCATCCTACTCGAATTGGAGCCCGGCGCCTACGAGGAGGACGAGATGCCGCCGCCGGTCCCTGAGGAGGAGGTGGAGGAGACACCGCCACCGGAACCCGTGGAGCCGTCGACATCACCACTCGAGGACAGACTCCGGCAGTCCCTGAGGACCCGGGTCGACTTCTCCGTCCTGGAGAACTTCCTGTCCCAGACCGTTACCAAGTTCAAGGAGAGGAGCTTCGATGCCTCTCTTCAGACGGCGAGGGACTCCATCTACAAGGTCGACGAGAAAGTTCGGGAGTATGTCGAGAGTTGTTGGGCCTTCGCGATAGCCTCGGGGAAGAAAATCCTGGAGACCTCAAACAAGAGTTCGCGAGCTGCCAAGGACACCAAGGCCAGGCTCCAGGAGGCCGTGGAGGCCTTTCAGGGGGATTCCTTCTTCAAGGCGTCGGAGCTGCTCGACGGCTTGGCCGCTGCCGCAGTGGATCTCTACAACTACGAGATGGAGAAGGCCCGGGATCGTGTTGCGGCTCAGGAGAAGGCCCTCCAGAATATACAGGCCATGGGCGGAGACGTGAGTGCTGCCTTGACGATGCTGAGACGCTCCTCTGAGGCACTGAACGAAAACGATCGAGCGAGCTACCTCGACCTGATAGAAGAGGCCGACAAGCTAGTCGACAAGGCCAGAAAGGGAAGGATAGATGAGATTAAGGAGGCCGTGTCGTCCGTGGAGGCCATGATCCAAGAAACCAGCTCCATCGGGGCAGATGTGTCGAAGGCGCGTGGGCTCCTAGACAAGGTCAAGGACGCCGTGGGATCTGATGACTTCGTCGCGGCCAACGATCTCGTCAGTGAGGCAGAGCAAATGGTCTTGGAGATCCAGAAATCCCACATCGACAGGGTCTCGGAAATGCAGGACAGGCAGGTCCAGAAAGTGAAGGAACTCATCGCCCACATCAAGCCACTCATAGACAAGGCGCGCGCCGAAGGCTTTCAGGCCAATGAGGCTATGCAGGACTTGAAGGGCGCCGCCGCTGCGGTGAACTCTGGAGACTACGTAAATGCCCTGCTCATGGCAAAGAAGTCCTACCAGGCTGTGAAGTCCTTTAAGAGCAAAATTGAGGCCGAGACCCTGGAAACGTCGCCTATCGGTCTCGAGGAAGCGGAGGAACTGGCGGAGCTCGCCGCCGAAGAGGCTGAGCTGGCCTCTCCAGAAGAGTCGACGTGCGCTCACTGCGGCTCCAGCAATGTCCAGGTCGGCAGCAAAGGCAAGGCCCGGTGTCGGGACTGCGGGAAGAAGTTCCGGGTCAAGGCCTAGACGGGAGACGACTCTAGCTCTTCACCCTAATCCTGGTATCGAGGAACAGCTCGCCCCCGTGATCCTCTTTGCAGTGCGCCCAAGCGTCAACGTACCTGTCGAACTCTGGGATGTCGCTGCACTTCAAGCAGATGTAGGTCTTCCGAGTGGCCATTTGTCCCCTGCGTCTCGTTGGTAGCTTGCCCGACCAAATGAAGGTTTCCCTTCGACAATCAACCCGGTTTACTCAGGTTCGGTCCCAATAGGGGCGGTTGGTGATGAAAGTCATTTTCGCCTCTAGGAGGTCTTGGTAGAATTCCTCCTCCTCGTCGTGCATCCTGGCCAGGATCCGGTAGGCCGTCTGGGGTCCGATGCCGTAGACGCACTGAGCGATAAGGGCCCTCCGACCATAGGAGAGAACCATATCGGCTGACTGCCTTGTCTTTGCCAAGAGCTTCTTCTCATCATCCTTGAGCTCCTCCCTCACCCTCTTCTTCTGCAGGAGGGATTGTATGTACTCGCTCCACCACTGCACCAGTCCCAACAGCCGAGACTGGCAAGCGGGGCAAGAGGGCCTTTCCTCAAGATCCTTGATGACGAGGCCTTCCTCCAGGTTACTGCACTCCATGCAGAGGAGGTTGACGAGCTCGTGTTCCAGATATTTCCTCATCCTCTCGGTGGTGTCTCCAGCCACTTCGGGAGAGAACATCTCGGGAGCCTCGATGTAACGCCGAACGATGGGATACCCTAAGGGGGTCGGTCTCTCTCCCACGAAGGTGGCGATCTGCACCTGTCCTTCCTCGATTCTGTCGTAAAGGTCGACCAGCCCTGCACGGTCGAGGTGATCCTCCAAGACCTCCCGCACCGTCTCGTCGTAGATGGGACTGTCTCTGAATCGAACCGGCATCTCTCGCAATTCATCGCCTTTGATGAAAATGCCGCGCTTGAGCGCCCCGAACCTCTCCGCGATGAACTTCAGGTAGTATCCAAAAGCCGTCCTTTCGTGCAGCACTGTGTTGAAGGTGTCCATGAGCCTCTTCTCACCAAGGTGGAAGACTTTCCGGACCAAGTCCTCAAGATCTAGTCCCCTTACATCCACTGTGAGTTCCATCAGCACCCGATATCCATCGGACCACCAGAACCGCACGAGATCCTCCTCTGACAGGACTTCCTCAAGGATCTCACCCAAGGTGTAGTTCAGCCGTTCACCGAGGTGGGTGTGAATAATCAGGTAGCGGTCAAACCCTTCCACAAGGATGGTGTCCTCTGTGGGAACTTGCGCCCCAGCCTCTTGCTGAGCCTGGACCTCCTTGATGGCCCTCAGGATGGCGCTTTTCTCCACTGACCACTGCTTTCTTAGCCCGGCCACTGCTTCCTCGATCTGGCTGGCCTGGGCGATCCTGGTCACCTCCCCCCTCAGCCTCCCAACGTCTTGGGCCAGCTCGAATGGTATGGGGAGCAGTTCCCCATCCCAACGAGCCACCAGGGCCCTCGGGTCGGAGATTGGGTTTACATATACGTAGCCATCCTCCGCGATCTTCTCCATCGTCCAGGCGCTGCCCCTGACGACGAAATTGAGGCCTACTCGCCCCTTCTTGGCCATGAACTCGTCTCCGAGGAGCCCCACCTTCCTTTGAGTCGTGAGGTCGACTACTGGCCACAGCCGCTCGTCCGGGATGGTTGACAAGTTTTCGAAGTAGTACGTCCTCCCTCGTCCTGTAGCCACAGCCTCGCCATCCTCAACTCTGAGCAACCGCATCCTTTCCAGGAAACTCAATACCGACCGCAGAGACTCATGTCCCACTTCCCCGTAGGGGTAGGCTCCTCGGATGAGCTCCTCGATGGCAGACAAGGAAGCCCTTCCCCCATGTTCCAGAGTGATCCCCACAGCCTGGTGGGCCATCACATCGAGCGGAGCCGTTGGCACGGGGACCGGTTCCACTAACCCGGCCCTCGCTCTGTTGATCGCTGCCACCGACTCAAGCACCTCCTCGGTGGAGTACGTGAGTACGACGCCCTCGGAGGTTCGGTCGAGGGCATGACCCGATCGGCCCACCCTCTGCACCAGGCTGGAAACCTGACGGGGTGAGAGGTACTGCAAGACGAAGTCAACGGAGCCAATGTCGATTCCCAGTTCCAGGGTGGATGTGCACACCAGGGCCCGGAGCCGCCCTTCTTTGAAGTCATCTTCAGTTCTGGTCCTCTCCTCGGTTGGGAGGGATCCGTGGTGGACTCCAATTCCCTTGGAGAACATGTTTAGCTTCGAGACCAAGGTCTCGGCGTTGACTCGACTGTTCACGAACACCAGACTAGCCTGGTGCTCCTCTACCTGCTCCGCTATCCTGTTCAAGACCGCCGCGTGCTCTGGGGAGGTGTAGAGGAGACGGGCCAGCTCGTAGTCGTCCTCCACTGGGTCGGGTAGCTCCACGAAGTACCTGTACTCCTTCTCCGCCTCGACCTGAAGTACCTTGACCTTCGAGGAGGACCCACCTAGGAAGGCGGCGATTTCCTCGGGGTTGCCGACCGTGGCGGACAACCCAATGAGCTGGAACTCCCCCGCCAGTCCCTTGAGCCTTTCTAGGCCGACTGAAAGCTGAACTCCTCGACGGTTCCCCGCTATCTGATGTAGTTCGTCCACGACAACCCATCGCACCTTCTCCAAGTGCCTCCGCATGACCTTGCCGGGTAGGATCGCCTGAAGGGTCTCGGGTGTCGTGATGAGCATATCAGGAGGCTTGACGGATTGCCGCCTCCTTTCCCGTGTCGGCGTATCTCCATGTCGAATCTCAACCGAGAAGCCCAACGCCTGAGCCCAAGAGTCGATTCTCTTGAGCATGTCGCGGTTCAGGGCCCGCAAGGGCGTGATGTAGAGGAGGGAAATGCCACCCCTGCTCTCCATTGAGCGCAGCTCGTCGAATATTGGGAGCAGGGCCGCCTCGGTTTTCCCGCTGCCTGTCGGCGCAATGAGCAGGAGGTCGGTTCCCGCCGAGATTACGGGTAGGGCCTCACGTTGAGGCGGCGTTGCCTTCTCAATCCCTGTCTCTCGCAGGATGGAAATCAGCTCTTTGGAAAGACCCTCGAACCCGTGTCTGTCCATCTTCCATCTTGGTACTATCGTGGACTATTTGAAGCCCGTGCAGGGGTCGGTGAACCTAAGTGGGACGACAAGTATGGGCAGTGAGCGATGAGGGCGTGGGAAGAATCCCTCAGCAGGAGTTTGCTCCAAGGCGACGTGACGCCGCCCAAAGGCTCCCCCTCCGCAGCCGTGGCCCTCATAGTCCGGGATGGGAGGGAGCTTGAGCTTCTCCTCATCGAGAGAATCGAGAGGGAAGGCGATCCCTGGTCTGGTCAGATCTCCCTGCCTGGGGGAATGCGGGGGCCCAACGATAAGACGCTGACTGAGACCTCCCGCAGGGAAACTCTGGAGGAGGTGTCCATCGATGTGGAGAAATCTTGTTCCCTGACCGGAAGGCTCCCTGAGCTGCGACCCGCCAACGTCCCGGATTTGACAGTGTTCCCCTTCGTGTATGCCCTTCAGCGGGACGTGAAAATCCGAGGCGGCGAGGAGGTTAAGGAGGCCTTTTGGTGCCCCCTGGCAGAGATGAGAGCGTCAGAGTCAGACCGGTGGGTTCGAGTCAGGGGCCACGAGTTGGTCGCGCCCTCCTTCCTCCACGGTGAGAAGGTGATCTGGGGCCTCACTCACCGCATTCTCACCATATTCCTGGAGCTGTGGACATCATCTCTCTCCCCCTGAGCCACCGCGGTCTGAGGGCAGAACCATGTAACCATCCACCACCGAGCCAACGACGTGGCACCGAGCGGTGCCCCACGTCCAGTAGTAGGAAGACATGTACGCGCAGAGCATCGAGTCCAGTAGATCCTCGTAGCCCTTCAACTGGGACTCTGAGAGACCGTCGAGGTCCTGATCGAGGAGGGATTCCTCGATCTCCATGGGAGGGACGGCAAATCTGATGTTCCGAAGGTGCTGTTGGTAGTCAGCATAGGCCTTCTTGCGTACCCGCCAGGGTCTCTTTGACCCTCGGGCTTTGTAGGGCAGCCTCTCCGAGAGGCCGAACAAGACCACAGATGCGGGGTGGGGATACGTCTCGAAGAAGCCCCGAACCGCCGCTTTCCCACGGAGAGGGACGGCGTGGTCGTACCCTCTTCGCACGAGTTCGGCAACAAGCCGTTCTCCCTCGAACCCGTCGTATCGCCCCAAATTGGACCTGTTGACGGGAATTACGCCGGCCTTATGGGTCCTGAAGAGCGACGTTATGACCTTATCACACATCCTCATGCCTGTGAGATTTGGGACGACCAAGGGCGCGTCGACGGCCAAGAGGGCGGGCCGGCCTCCGGCTACGTCTTCGACGAACTCTGCAACCGCCTTCGCGCCGACGAGGTCAGATCTCCATTCCCTGAGGGAGGACCCCCTCTCGTCTCCGAACGAGGCGGAGACGGCACTGGTCTTCCGCGGCGACCACGCCAGGTCCACTCCAACAAATAACATGCGAGCTGAGCCTGTCCGAAGCCTCAGTCTGACCCTGCGCTGCCTCTCAACCCGATGTTGGTAAGGAGTCGCGCATAGGCCTCATCATCCATCCAGGGGACGCGTAGGTACTCCAGAATCTCCTCTTCTGCCATCCCTATGCGCTCAGCCTCCGCCACCGCGACCTTGTAGGCCTCGATCTCCGTGGGCAAGTCCGGGTACTCGATGCCCTCGGGGAAGAACTTCTCACCTTCTCGGAACTGCTTCACGTGGACCAACTCGTGAATGATATCCAGGTATATCTCCCTCTCCTCGCCATTCTTCAGGTAGTGGGTGGACACCATAAGGTGCCCATCCTCCTCACTGACGCCCATGAATCCGAAGCGGGAGGTGAAGAACTCGACTCTGAGCCCTTTCAGAACGTCCTCCGTATCATCACCAAAATGGTCTCTGACAGCTTTGACATCTTCAAAGCCCTGAAAGTAGTCAGTGAAGCTGTGCAGCATGATGGGGGCGTCACGACGGATGGTGACTCCTTCCATGGCCTGGTCGAAGGCCGCCCTCACTTTTGGGCTTTCCGGAAGGATCTCACTCACTTCGCTCTGCTGAGGGTAAAGGCGTCGGAGACCCCTTCAAAGTCCGACATCCGCGGGTGGGAATGATCTCGGGGCCTGCAGAACCGCGAGAGGTGAGGAGACGCCCCTTTGACCTTTCGAGGCTCAGTGAAGGTGGCGTTAATGTACCTCCTTCTCTATCGCACCGCCATGCCCAATTTCGCACACTTCGACGCTGATGAACCACTCCGTGATGCCCTGTGCATTTCCTCCTTTCTCATATCAATGAACGATGAAGGGCTCCTCCTTGGAAGGATGAGGGACCACGATGAATGGAGGAGGCTCGACAAGATTGCGAGCGGAGGCCAGGCCTTCGAGGAGAACCGTTGGGTGCTTCCTGCGTCACACCTCCGGATCGGGGAAGATCCAGGTGCAGCCGCTGAGAGAATCGCCTCCGGGCAGATCAAGGCGTCATTTTCTGATTTGAGCCTGTGGCGCGTCCTATCTTTTGCCTCGCCCTTTCCGAGTCGAGATCAGGACCTCCACTGGGACATCTGCTTCGTTTACAGCGTCGAAGTCGAGACGGAGGTCGTCCCGCCCTGGTTCGCTGATCTGAAGCGCGTCGCTCCTGGCGACGTCGCTAGCTTGAAGTATGCTAGAGGTCACGGGGATGTCATTAGGGAACTAGGTCTGACCACCTAGCGCTCTCCGAGTTCCCCTTCTTGCTCGCGGAGGATTTTGTCGGTCTCCTGCTCAATCCACTCGTGCCCCATCGTCCTGTAGGCGCCCAAGTAGTGCGCCAGCACGGCGAACCCCCAGAACAGGATCGGGAAGATGGGCCAGAAGAAACCCATACCAGTGTACCACCAGAGGACCACAAAACCGACGTTCACGAGGACATAGATCGGTAGGTGCCAGCGGAACCCGTAACGGGCTTGGGCGAGTTCCCGTGCCCTCCTCCTTCTGTCGTCTTCATCCATCATGGCCTTCTCTCCCCCGCACTTCCGGGACAAGGCGAGGCATGACCCTCAGAGTTCGTGATGGTTATTTATTGCTTCATACGACTTCCTACGGGAAGACCCAATCCCTCAGAGACTACGACCGTCCCTGAGAGTCGTCTTGGACACAGTCACTCTCGAGGGAGGATCTCAGGGGTAATGACCCATCCAACGGACCACGACGCGGTGTCATCCATCTCGAGGCATGCGATCCCCCCATTCCGGAACCCGATGGGGGCCTTCCGAGCGTCTCCACATAGCAGGAGACCCGCAATTTTTCCCAAGTGTGGGAGATGACCGACCAACGCAATAGCCTCTCTGTAACCGACCAGTCTTGATCCGATCACCTTGGGGTCATCCATGGGTTTGAGTCCATCTAGCTGGCTGATTCCTGACGAGGGTCGTAGGTGCCGTCCGAGGATCTCTGCGGTCTGCCTGGCCCTTGTCTTCCCGCTGTGAAATATCCGGCTAACATCTAGGCCGAACTCAGCGGCGAAAAGGGCGACGCGCTCGACGTCGTTCCGCCCCTTCTCTGTGAGGGGACGGTCTGGATCCTTCTCCTCCACTTCCGCCTCTGCGTGCTGTACCAGGTAGAGCTTCATAGGTTAGCCCTCGAAGTGATCGATTGTGACGGCCTCCAGGGCGGCCTGGACCTTGGCACGCTCCTCCGCTGTCATCCTCCATCCCTCCGCACCGACGTTACTCTCTACGTGGGCAGGCCTCTTTGCCCCGGGTATTGGGATTACGCCCTCCTTGGACAGCAACCAATTAAGGGCCACCTGGGGAATCGTCTTGGCGTGGGCCTCGCCGACCTCCTCCAGCACGGGGAGAAGCCCCAGGATGGACCTCAGGTTCTTCTCCCGGAAAAGGAAGTGATCCTTCCGAAGGGGGTCCTGGGGTCTGTGGGTTGAGTCGTACTTCCCTGTGAGCACGCCCTTTGCCAAGGGACTCCATGCCAGGACGGCAATGCCTTCCCTTCGGCAGTAGGGGAGAACCTGTTTCTCGACTTCCCGGTGTAGCATGCTGTACTGGACCTGGTTGGAGACGATCTCGGCTGTCGAGAGCCCGCTCCTCGCCTCCTCCAAGTCCCGGACTGCGAAGTTGCTCACACCGATCGCTCGGATCTTCCCCTCCTTGTATAACCTCTCGAGGGCTCTCATGGACTCTTCCAGGGGTATCTGCTGCCAGGGGTCTGGCCAGTGGACCTGATAGAGGTCGATGACGTCCACATCGAGGCGTTTCAGGCTGCGCTCGCAGGCCCGTGGGACGTCGTCATGCCTGAGGTGACTTCCGGAGATCTTGGTCGCGATGACCATTTCGTCCCGTCCAATCTCCTTGACGGCCTGTCCCACGACTGCCTCCGAATGCCCATTTCCGTAGACCTCTGCCGTGTCGATAAGATTGACACCGAGCTCGTGGGCTCTGACCATGGCCTGGACGCAGTCCTCATCTCGAATGTCATCTCCCCATGGCTGACCTCCCGCCTGCCACATGCCGAGCCCCAGTCGGGACACCGTGATCCCAGTGCTGCCCAAGTCGACGCGCTCCATCGCCATCTCGGCCTCCAGTGTCCCCTCCATAGAAAAGGATTTGGAGCCTGACGACGTAGGACAAATGAGAGGACTGGACCGAGGTGCACCCTTGGTTGTCGCCAGGCAGTCGGAGTTGATCGCGACCATTGACTTCCACGTTACCTCCGAGTGTTCTCAGGATTGTCCCTACTGTTGGGGGCCACGTGACGTCGAGCCGGCGGTGAGGAAGAAGGAGGCCCTCAGAATCATTGAGAAAGTCCGCCAACACGGCATCAAGAGAATCGTCTTTACGGGCGGCGACCCTCTGCAGCGGCGAGACCTGGGTGCGCTGGCCAAGTATGCGAAGAGCCTCGGTCTTGAAGTCGCCCTTTCTACCACAGGGGATAGACTCACAAGATGGTTTCTCCGAAGGTATGGCAGGTTCATCGACCTGGTGTCGATCCCTCTTGATGGCTCTAGCGAGGAGGTGAGTTCGCTGACGAAGGAGAAGGGGCATTTCACTGCTGTCAAGAGAGCCCTAGGGTTCCTGGAAAAACATCCACGTGTCGATGTCAAGGTTTGTACGCCCCTGACCCGACTCAATGCCCATGATCTGAGGAACATGCTGGATCTCGTGGCGCACTGGGCAGAAAGCGCGCCGAACAGGGTTTTCTACAATGTTTTCAACATCTACCCCCGCGCCATGCAGGAGGTCGACTGGGACGCCTACCTCATCCCAGAAGAGGAGTTTAGGGCGCTTAGTGACCATGTGAAGGATGTTCCGGGGGTCAAGGTCAACTTCCTCAGTCGGGAGACGCTCGACGCACTGTACGTCCTGATTTTTCCCGATGGGGAACTCTACCTGCCCATCGGACCTGACTATGTGCGTCTCGGGCGTTTTCTTGACATCGAGGACCTAGACGATGTCGTTAGATCGGCGGGGTTCCAGGCTGAGAAGCACCTGGTTCACTCCAAAGGGTGGGGGAAGGCGGAGAGTTCGAGTGCTACTCGGTCATCCTCTTGAATGCGGCGAGGACCAAGGCCGCCCCAGTACTGACGCGTGGGGATCATAGGGCGAGAGCTTCTGAGGCCGCCGGGGCGGAACCCATGGGGTATGATCTGGCTCACACCACGAATCATCGCCTGCTCGCCCCCCTCAGGGCTGTTGACCGAGCCTGTTCAACACCTGCATGGCCCTCAGGGTAATCATCTTACTCGGCACCCCTGGCTCCTCAAGGGCAAACGGGGTCGGCGCGCGTTTGGGGTTCTTCCGATACCAGTCTGCCCTCTTGGAGCCCTCGAGGTCAGGATGAACCCCGTCCAGGATCCACCTTCCATCGGGTCGCCGCCGCTCGTTTAGAACGGAGATCGCGTACCGCATTCGTGGGTCCTCACCATACCCCAAGGCAGTCATGAAATCGAGACCCACGAGGAGGTCGTAATAGTAGTGCACGGGATAATGGAAGCGGTACCAGGGCTCGTAGCGCGCCCCCTGTCGATGGAGTTCTCGTTCCAGAAAGAAGTCCGCCCCATGTTCGACTGCGCGCGTCATGCCCGCAGTCCACTTCTGTCGTGGATAGACCGCGAAGGCGCTCAAACCCTCCCAGGAATCCAAGTTTCGCCCTTTCCCGAAGCAGTTCCACCCACCCAGCTTCGCTTGATGCTTCACCAGCCACTCGAAGGCACTGCGGACTTGCGGATGGTCCCCATACCCAAACCGCACGAGTGCCCGCGCCGTATTCCCGTTTGTGCACAGATGACCCTTCTTCATCGTGTCCGTCCCAAACCCGCCGTCCTCCTTCGAGAATCGTTGAATCCAGAGTTCGCAGGCCCGCTGTATCCGCGGATCCTCCCGCGTCAGTCCGAGATCCGAGAGAATGAGGAGCATCCAGTTCGTCGAGAGGTACTTCGGCCGATAGAGGCTGTCGTCACCGACCCACCAACCGGCGGGGTTCTGTTCCGCGAGAATGTCGGCCGCCCAGCCCTTGAGCGGAATCCTCTCCCGTGCCGACTGGACCTCACCATCGTCCAAGGGTTTCTCCAGCAGCTCTGTCAGGGTGTGATAGCGGATGGCGGGCTGGTTCTCCTCGAGCAACCAGTCTAGGACAGCCTTGGCAACCATGGTTTCTCTTCCCGTATACCGAATAGATGGTCATGTCCTTTTCCCTGCGGGCTTCGCCGCCTCTACTTTGTCCCACGGCGACCACCCCTTGGCTGACGCTGGAGAATAGGGTGTTGGACTAGGAGCCCGCAGCGGGGATGAGGAGTTCACGGTCCGCCGAGGAGACAATCACTGCCCGACATTGGTGACACTGCCGGTAGGACATGCTGCCTCCGCTCCCCAGATACCTACTAGCACGATGGGAGCAGTCCTCCTGGATTTCCTTGCCGCGATCAGGCCAAGTCACAGGCTCCCCCCTCGGCTTCCGTCATCACTGACGATTTCTTTACAGGGGATGTCGGGCCAGGCGACGGCCGCCTGGTGACATCCAGAGTTCCCCTGTGTTTCCTGAATGATTGTCTGAGGACGTTTCTCCGGGATTGGGCCACCCTCTTGGCCTCGCGCCGGAGCTGCGAGACTATCCACGCAGTCTCGGAATCATCGTACTCGAGCCGAGCGTATTCCTTGAGTTCGTCCCTTGCCATCCTTCTGGAGGCCAGAGCGACCAAGTTCCACATCTTGCATCACCGGTGATAGTGACAACCGGGGGCGCGATGGTTCTTTGGCCGGTGTGCAGAGCCGCTCTAGAACGGCCTAATCCTTAAACACCCCCCTGACACTTGTCCCTACTAGGTCTTCCGATGAAAGTGATTAGCGAAAGCATGTTCGCGGCGGCCTTCGAGGCGCGCCACGCCTGCCCTATTGGGGCGGCCTCCGTGGAGTTCCCCAATCTTCGAATCCTCCAATGGTGCGTTAACAACCGAGACATCTTCCAAGTCAGTGGTCCAGGTGCCCAGCTCGAAGGCTTTGGAGAATGGGTAGACCAGATCTTTGGAACGCGTTATCGGTCGCAGCTGAAGAAGAGCAGCCTCATCATCACGCATGGCTGTTACTGCACGGCGGAGTCAGCCCCCTCCATATACGAGGCCGTGGAGGAGTCCGGCGTGTGGGACATCCCACCGATCGTCTACAGGAACGGCTGGGAGTCGTGGCGCATCCTGGCTTGGAACGAGGAGTCAATACGGAGCCTGTTCAAGAAGATCCGGGAGTTTGGGGAAGTGCGGATCAAATCCCTGAGACCCATCGAGAACGCCCGCATGGAGCAGATGATGCTGATGCCCGCCTCTGACATCTTCGCAGGCCTGACGGACCGGCAGCTATCCGCCGTTATCCTTGGCTTAGAGCACGGCTACTACTCTCTCCCCAGCGAGACGAAAGTCGACCGACTCGCACAGGGCGCAGGGCTTTCACCGTCCACGTTCAGCGAGCACCTGCGCAAGGCGGAGACGCGGATCTTCCGCAACCTCAGGCCGTATCTGCAGGCGTACGCGGTGCGGTCGCCAGGCGAGGCAGTTCTTGAAGAGGTCAGGCCCATCCCGAGTCGGGCTGCGTGATCACCTGACGCGGGCAGATCCCTCGTGAAGCAGAAACCACACAGGGTCGTCTGGAAGTCGAGGTTGGCATTCCGGCCGAGGGCCGTGTGCAGGGGGCCCAAGGTCACCGGGGGCGGAGATTCCCATGCTCAGCGAAGGTTTCGGGTCTATCTACCTTTCCGGGCCGCGTCGGGTGCATTCTGCATGTGGATCTTGCCCAACTCCGTCGATCTTCGAGTGGCCTCCTCCACCGCATCCATCAACACCGCGCGGAAGCCGCTCCTCTCCATGAGATGGAGGGCGGAGATTGCCGTGCCCGCAGGGGAGGTCACGAGGTCCTTGAGCTGACCGGGGTGCTCTCCGAGGTCCCGGGCCATCAGGGCGGCGCCCAGCACCGTCTGGACGGCCAACGTGTAGGAATCATCTCGGCTGAGGCCCACCTTCACGCCAGCATCGGACAGTCCCTCGATTACTTGGAAGATATACATGGGCCCCGTCCCGCTCAAGCCTGTCACCGCATCCATAAGGTCCTCGCTCACCTCCAAGACAAGCCCGACGCTAGACATGAGGTCCCTGACGTACGCAACGTCCTCTTCCTTTGTGTAGCGGCCAGTGCACATCCCTGTCGCTCCTTGTCGGGCCAGGGCCGCCACGTTGGGCATCAGGCGGACTACGGGAACCTGTTTGTTCAGACACTTCTCAATGAACCGCGTGTGGATGCCTGCTGCGACTGAGACGACTAATGTCTTCTCAGTCATGGCGTTGGCGACCTCGCCGAGCACCACGCCTAGGACTTGGGGTTTGACGCAGAAAATGGCCACGTCCGCCCAGGAGCACGCCTTCGCGTTGTCGGTCAGCACCTGAATACCCAGCTCCTCTTGGAGTTGTCGGGCCTTCCTCTCACTTGGAACGGTCGCTCGCAGGTGGTCTCGACGGCACTTCCCTGTTTCGACGAACCCCCGGGCCAAGGCCGAGCCGATGTGTCCGGCCCCAATGATCGCCACTTTCTGATTCGACATGGCGACTGACTATGACTGCCATGCCGTAAGGCATTTGGGTTGGGATCCAGGGGATGACACGGGGATCCTACCGGCTTCGGGACCCCAGAGGCAGGAATTGGGTTTGCGATACGAATCAGCGCCTAACGTCGTGTCCCGGTTCCTACCGAAGGAGAAATTAGTCCTTCGGCCTCGTACGGGAAATGGCGGTCAGGTCCGTTAATGGCACCTCTTTCCGGAGGATTTATGAACTCCACCGTGGTGAACCAATCATATGCCACGCTTCCCCGAGGCCGAGGCTCGCCTCCTCCTCAAGAAGATCTGTATGAACTGTTCCGCTCGCAATGCAATGAGGGCAACCCACTGTCGGAAGTGCGGCAGCACTGACCTGAGGCCTAAAGCGAAGGAGTTCCGCCGCAAGTAGTCAGCCCGTTCGGTGAGGGTAACACGATTCTGGTTGCCCTTTTTAAATCAGTGTTACCATTGTTCATGCGATGGCAGGCTCATCCAAAGTCGTGAGGACAGGTATATCCGTCCCCCACGAGCTCCTTAGGGAGCTCGACAGGTTCGTGGGGTCTACCTCATACTCGAATCGCTCAGAGGTCATACGAGATGCCGTGAGAAGCATGCTCCACGAGCACGAGGGCCTCCACGTGGGCAAGGGGGAGCGGGTCGGTGCCGTCATGGCCGTCTTCGACCTCCACGAGGAGGGAGCGTCAGACCTGCTCCATCGTGTGCAGCACGAGTACAGCGACGTGGTCAGTACCGTTACTCATGTCCACCTGGTGGACCTCCGCAATTGCCTTGAGCTCCTCATAGTCCGGGGTGAGGCCGGCAGGGTAAACGAGCTGATTAATCATATGGTGGGCAGCAAGGGAGTAAAGGAAATCAAGTCCATCATGTTGTAGAGAGCATGCAACCGCCGACCATTGAGGATGTCTACGAAGCACGAGAAGTCATCCACAAACATCTCAGACCCTCACCACTCTTGCGATCTCCTCAACTCTCAGAACTTCTAGGCTTTGACACACTGATCAAGCTGGAAAGCGTACTCCCCACGGGTGCTTTCAAAGTCCGGGGCGGTGTCAATCTGGTCTCACACCTGACGCCAGAGGAGAAACGGGCGGGTGTTATAGCGGCGTCCACCGGGAACCACGGACAATCCCTTGCGTACGCGGCTGGACTCCTGGGCGTTCGGGTCGTCATCGGAGCCCCAGAGGGAGCAAACCCCTACAAGGTGGCGGCCATGGAGGCTCTCGGCGCCGAGGTAGTCATGCAGGGCAAGGACTACGATGAGGCGCGGGAATGGGTCGAGCGGGAAGCGTCGGAAGCCGGGTACCG
>CAYFZX010000005.1:7079-8880 GCA_964347795.1 uncultured Methanomassiliicoccales archaeon | reverse complement strand
CTGCCTCGAGGGGCATTCCAGGTTGACGCAAGTCGTCCATGGTCGGCGTCCCGAAAGGATCTGGACCCTTGGGGCCCCGCAGTGCTCGCATGGCTCCTTCTGGGGGACCAGGCGCCCGCGCTGTGGCAACGGGTACGTGACCTTGCAGTCCGGATAGCCCGAACAACCCGCGAACCGCTTGTTGTTCCTGGAATACCTTACCAGCAAATCATTCCCGCAACTGGGGCAAGTTCCGAGGCGGTGCTTCTCGAGGAAAGCCTCACAGTTGGGGTTGATGCAGTGATCCTCGGACCCTTTGCCAATGACGAGCCGCACCATGGGAACATTGCATCGAGCGCATGTCATCCCCGCGGGTTCAGCAAACCCCCGTGCCGGAAGGTTGTAGGTGACCCGGCAGTCCGGATAGCCCTCACACCCCACGAAGGGACGCCCGCCCCGTCGAGGAAAGCGTATCAAAAGCTGAGAACCGCACTCCACACAGGGACCCAGCGCTCGCTGTTCCCGCAAGGCTTCCCGGAGCTGCCCACCAATCTCGCTGCGGTGCTCCTGCAGGGTGTTCACCGAGTAGTGTAGCATCTCTCGAGACTCGTTCACGACATCCCTCAGCTCCTTGTCGCCTTGGGCAACAAGCTGCATCTCCTCCTCCAGAAGGGCAGTCATCTCGGGTTCTGTGATCTTCTCCGCATGCCCTTTCAGGGCGTTAATCAAGGCCCGACCGGAGGCAGTTGGCCTGATCGTGGATCCCTGAATGTACTTGCGATCGTAGAGCTTCTTGATTGTCTCGTGACGGGTTGCCTTCGTGCCGAGGCCTTTCCGTTCCATCTCCTGAATCAGGGTCCCCTGCGTGTACCTGGGAGGAGGCTTCGTCTCTCCCCGCGCCATCTCGACGCCGAGCAATTGGACGATCTGATCGACTTCGAGGCTTGGAAGCGCGACGTCCTTGAGTGATCGATAGGGATAGTACTTGCGCCAACCCGGATCGAGGATATTCGCCCCTTTGCAGCGGAAGGTCTCGCCATTGACGTCTAGGGAAGCTTGCGAAGTCCGCACCGCAGCGTGTGGTGCCAAGGTGGCAAGGAATCGGCGCACGATGAGCTCGTAGATACGCCATCGGTTCCCCTTGAGCTGGGCCTTCGTCGCTCCCTCCACCGGGTGTATCGGAGGGTGATCCGTTGTCTGTTTCTTCCCTCGGGATGGCCTGAAACGATCCTGGCTGAGAATCTCACGCGCCTCGCCGCCCAGATCTGAATGCGTCAGCTTTGAGAGAATCTGCCGTAGCGGGAGGCTCTTCGGATAGACGGTGTTGTCTGTCCGGGGATAGCTGATGAAACCTCCGTTGTAGAGGTCCTCGGCTATACTCATTGCCTGATAAGCCGAGATCCCTATTTTGGTCGCCTCCGTGAGGAAGGCCGTCGTGTTGAAGGGGGGTGGCGGTCGCTCCCGTTTGTCCTTCTCCTCGTACGCCAGAACCCTTCCAGTATCTGCCCCTGACACAAGCTTGAGGACGCCCTGCGCGTCGTCCTGGTTCCAGAACCGTCCCTCCTCATGCACTCCGACGAAGGAAATCTTCTCCTGGAAGTTCGCCTTGATAGTCCAGAAGGGCTCTGGAACGAAGGCCTCGACCTTCTCCTCTCGCTCCACGATGAGGGTGAGGGTGGGACTCTGCACGCGCCCGATGCTCAGGAAGGTCTTGCCTCCTGGACGGGCGGAGGTCGTAATGAGACGTGTCAGGGTCGCTCCCCATGCAAGATCGACAATCTGGCGTGACTCTGCGGAGCGAGCGAGGCGGTAGTCCACCTCC
>CAYFZX010000005.1:2899-6979 GCA_964347795.1 uncultured Methanomassiliicoccales archaeon | reverse complement strand
TCGTCCCCGTCCGAGGCGTATCGATGCGCGGGAATTCCGGAGATCTTCTCCGTCTTATGGGAGCCGCCAGATAGGATGGCAGCGATCTTGGACGCTGCGGAGGACTTTTCCGCGACGACAAGTCTCTTCAACGCTCGTTTGATTCTAGCCCTGTTATATAACCGTTGGCGGGAGGGTTGCGATCAATGAAATGTCGCCTCAGACCTTGGCCAGTAGGTTCGGAACCTCCGAGGGCAGCGAAGCCACGGGTACGCCGGCGGCCTCAAAGGCTTTGATCTTGCTCTCCGCCGTCCCCCTGCCACGGCTAATTATGGCTCCGGCATGTCCCATTCTCCGACCAGGAGGGGCGGTCTGGCCCGCAACGTACGCAACCACAGGTTTCGTCACGTGGGTTCTGATGAACTCTGCCGCCTCCTCCTCAGCGGTTCCGCCGATCTCCCCCACCAGGACGATCTTCTGTGTTTGCTGGTCCTCCTGAAACAGACAGAGGGCCTCCACGAAGTTCGTGCCAATGATGGCGTCGCCCCCAATGCCAATGCACGTACTCTGCCCCTCTCCCCCCTCAGTAATGGCGTTGACAATCTCGTAGGTGAGCGTGCCAGATCGGGAGATGACGCCGACAGACCCAGGCTTGAATATGTGGCCTGGCATGATGCCCACCTTAGATCTGCCCGGCGAGATGATCCCGGGGCAGTTAGGGCCGATGACTGTTGTGCCTCGGAACCGAGCGTAGGAGACGATGTCCAAAGCATCGTGGAAGGGAACTCTTTCCGTGATGAGGACTAGAAGTTGTATGCCCGCCTCGATTGCCTCGATCGCTGCATCCTTCGCGAAGCGCGCCGGGACGAGGAAGAAGGAAGTATCTGGGTCAGTCTCCGTGACAGCCCTTTGGACTGTATCGTAAACTGGCACGTCGTTGACTCTCTCGCCTTCGCGTCCAGGTGTGACACCAGCAACCACCTTTGTCCCGTACTCTAGGCAGGCCTTGGTGTGGAATCTTCCCTGATGGCCTGTGACCCCCTGAACGACGACCCTCGAATTCTCATCCAAAAGGACCGGCACATCAACCCCCTGCCTTCTCCACAGCCGCCTCCGCGGCTTGCCCCATCTCAAGTACGGCCGTCATTCCCGCCTCTCTCAGTATCTGCCTCGCTCTATCCTCGTTAACACCCCGGATTCTGGCCACGATGGGGATGTCGGCTCCCGTCGTATCCGAAGCTTCCTTCACGCCCAAGGCGACCGTATCACACTTCGTGATGCCGCCGAAGATGTTCAGGAGGATAACCTTCGGCTTCGCCTTGATCATCAACAGGAAGGCGCGTTTCACGATCTCTGGGTCATCCGTCCCGCCGAGATCCAGGAACACCCCCGGCTTTCCCCCCTGGAGGTGGAGGGTGTCCATGGTCGCCATGGTGAGGCCAGCGCCGTTGGCGATGACGCCTATGTTTCCCCCAAGTTCGATGAAGGCGATTCCCTCCTCGTGGGCTTCTCGCTCCAGTGCTGTCAGGTCCTGTTCCATCTCCCGGTACTCGGGATGACGGTATAGCGCGTTGTCCTCCAAGACGAGCTTCGCATCGCCCGCCACGAGCCGCCCGTCTCCCGTCACGACGAGTGGGTTTATCTCAGCGAGCTCTGCATCCTCCCTTCTGAAGAGATGGAAGAGAGCCTCCGCGATATTCGCGAGGGAGACACTCTGTTCCTTTGGCAGGTCCATGGTCTTCTTGAGCCGGCGGAGGACGTAGGGCTGGAGACCCAGCAGGGGCGGGATAGGACACTTGAGAATCCTCTCCTCTTGGACGTCCTCGATGTCGATTCCACCGTCCGAGGAGGCCATGAGGAGAGGGGCCCGGGCGCTCCTGTCTAGAGTGATGCTCAGGTACAATTCCGCCTCTACGTCCAGCTTCTCCTCCAAGAGGACGTGGCTGACTCGGTACCCACGAATGTCCATACCGAGGATTTCGGCGGCGGCCTTCTGGGCTTCCTTCAAGTTGTCAGCGAACTTGATGCCACCAGCCTTCATCCGGCCTCCTACGAGGACCTGTGCCTTGACGGCACACGGGAGAGGAGGTGAGGTGATCTCGTCGGGATCGCTGACGACCTGCCCTTCAGGTGTTGGAATGCCATATTTCCGGAAGACTTCCTTGGCCTTGTACTCGCGAAACTTCAATCAGATCCCGACCAAGCGAACAGAAGTTCCTCAGCTCTTCCCGTAGATCGGAGTACCGGTATTGTTCACCGTATCCCGGAACTTCGCCATGATGGCCTTTGTGAGCTTGCCTGGCTTGCCGTCTCCGATGGTTCTCTCATCGACCTTCACTACAGGTCCCACCTCTGCGGCCGTGCCAGTAATGAAGGCCTCATCGGCGCCATAGACCTCGAACAGAGTGAAAAACTCCTCCCGCGTCTCCAGTCCCAATTCCTGGGCGATTTCGAGGACTGTCTCCCGCGTGATGCCCTGCAGGTTGGTGACCTTGGGTGGCGTCAGCAGCGTTTCGTCCTTCACGAGGAAGAAGTTGTCAGCAGTTGCTTCGCATATGAAGCCGTTCATGTCAAGCAAGAGTGCTTCGTCGGCTCCTGCGTGGTTCGCCTCTATCCTGCAGAGGACGTTGTTGAGGTAGTTGAGGGACTTGATGTTCGGGCTCACAACCTGTGGAGGCACTCTCCTCAGGGAGGCGGTAATGAGCTCAAGCCCGTCCTGGTAGCGGTCGCCGTAGAGAGGAGCGAAGGGCCTAGCGATGATGGCTACTGTGGCGCCCTGTTTGCACTTCCGGGGGTCGAGGCCCAGGTCGCCAATGCCGCGGCTTATGATGGGGCGTATGTAGCCGTCCTGAATGCGGTTTCTCTGACACAGCTCCAGAATGAGACTTCCCATCTCTTCCGGTGTGTGAGGGATTGTCAGGTCGATGGACTTCGCTGACTTGTAGAGTCTCTTGAGATGTTCGTCGAGCTTGAAGACCCGTCCGTTGTACGCCCTGATGCCCTCGAAGACGCCGTCGCCATAGAGGAGTCCGTGGTCGAATATGGAAATCTTCGCTTCGCCCTCGGGCAAAAACTCGCCATTAACGTAGGCCAGCAATTCCATCCGCTGTCCTCCCTTTGGCACTAAAGGTTTCCCCTATTAAAAAATTCTCCAACCCCATTGTAAGGTAGGGTAATTGCAGGGTTGCTGGCTTGCTCAGAACTCGAGGCCAGTGATTCTCTCGAAGAGCCCCATGTAGAGGTCGCTCACCTTCTTCACCATCTCTTCCGGGAGGGCGGGGATATCCGGCTCCGGCTCAGCCACCTTGCGGGCGGAGTAGAGCTTCTCGTGGTATCCCGTATTCCGATAGTGCTGGCGTACAAACTCCTTGCTGAGTTCCACGAAGCGACCCATTTCATATTGATCCGCGTCCCAGAACCTGTCCTCGTCGGCGGTGCCGTAGGTGTCCACGACCATGATGTTCCTCCCCTCATCCATGGCGAACTCCTTCTTGCCGTCAACGTGGATGAGACCGCGCTTCTGAACCTCCACCTGCATCTGGTCGTCCAGGTTGAGGACCTTCTCCCACGTCTCACTGAACTCCTCCTTCGTCAGTCCAGATATGTCCAGGGCCTCCTCCCTGGAGAGGAGGCGATCCACCTTCTCCAGCTTGGTGGTCACTTCTAGGTAGGGTTCGGGCAGGGCCTCCCCATACTCGATGCCGTGTCCGGCCGAGAAGCCGACGTCCTCAGGCCGCTCCTCGCCAGACGTGAGGCGGTCATAGAGTGACCCCGCTACATAGTACCGCGCGACCCACTCCAATGGAATAAGGTAGCCTTTCGTCTTCGGCGTAATCTTCGAATAGTCATCGATGACTCGAACCCTCTTCACGCGCATCCGGTTTCCGTCCAGCACCTCTTTGAAGTGGTTGTCAATACCCATTGAGGAGGCGACGTCGAACCAGTACGCGCTGGTCCTGCAAAGGGTCTCTCCCTTACGGGGGATCTGGGACGGTATGATCTTGTCGAATACGGAGATGTTGTCTGTGAAGAAGAACTCCAAAACGTCCTCGCTGACCTCGTAAACCTCCTTCACCTTTCCCTTGTGGAGGAGCTTCATAG
>CAYFZX010000005.1:0-2799 GCA_964347795.1 uncultured Methanomassiliicoccales archaeon | reverse complement strand
CCGAGGGCAACGAGGGCGTCAACGGTGGCGGGGCTCATGGCTTGGGCCTCCTCCATCGCTTCAAGACGTTTCTTCATCTCCTTGCTGGCCTCCACGACCCACATGTCCCGGAGCTTCGTGTCGACCAGCTTCACCATCTCCGGCCGAACGGAGGTGTAGATCACTCCATCCTCGGGGGAGTACGTCCTTGCCTTCCCCATGATGGCGCAGAATGCCGGGGGCGTTATGCGGGACAGGGCGGCAGAGGACTCCGGTTGGTACTGCCCCGCGTACACGTGAAATGTCCCTGTTGGGTCCGAGAGGCGGGCTCTCCACATGGGTTGAGTCTCGCTGCCCACGTCCTCCACGTCGGTGATGACGCCAACTAGGAAGAGGCGATTGACTTTGGCTCCCAGGGGAGTGATAACGTAGTTGGGCGCTCGCTCACCCTCGGATCCGTGCTCCAGGCTCGAGTCCCCGTACTCCGCGGCGAAGATTCTCCAAGCAGTCTCCCGAATCATGGCATCAGGCTCCGAGTTCCTCCAGAAGCGCCCTTGCCTCGCGCTCAATGTCCACTTCGAGGATTTCGGCCGAGCGGGCTATCATCATCAACCCGTAGTCGTCGCTTGTCACGTTTCCACGGGCCTCGGCGGGTTGCGCCACGAGGAGATCCGAAAGGGCGTCCCGAATGACCTCCTGATCCATCGCCTCCTTGGCTTCCTCAATGCACTTGTCCATGTCCTTGCCCAGGATTCCCTCTGTGAGCTCCCGGTTGAAGATGGCCGTGAGAGCGCCGCTCCCGTCGTCGATGACAGCCTTCGTCCTCAGGTCGGACTCGCCCTGTACCTCTCCGTGGACCCGGCAGGTGCCCTTGCGAATCACCCTCCGGCACTGGGGGCAACGTTGAATCAACCCGCTCCCCTCTCTGACTTCCACGACGATGCCTCTGACCGTGACGTCTATCCCCCCGCCTCGCTGGACCAGCTCCTCAATCCACAATCTGCGAGACCTATCGAGCTCCTCCAGCGGCGGAAGTGTTGTTTCCTTGACCCTCTCCAAGTGGGCTCTCTCGTCGAAGCTAAACTGCGGAAGTCCACGCCAGGTGGTGACGTACCCGCCCTCGACGAGGATGGCCTCTCCCTCCTTGAGGTCGAAGTCGTGCCAAGCGGAGAACTGGACCTTCCCTGTCTCATCGGCCAGCGTTCCAGAGAAGACGGTCTTGGCCTCGCCCTTGACCTCAACTTCCCGCCTCTCCACGGTGAGGACACGGGCTGTCAACGCCAGGTTGCTCATACCCTCTCGAACGTCCTCGAGCTTCTTCGACGTCGCGGGAGCCGCTTCTCTGGCTGCGGTCTCCAGGAGGGTCCCCTCCTCTCTGGTTACCGTGGCCCTGTTCCCGAAGTTGACCTGGACTTGCCCCCGGAACTCTTTGGTGTAGGCGTTCTCCACCCGGAGGACGTCCCCAACCTGGATGTTGAGTCCCCTCGTCTCCCAAGCCGTAAAGGGCACGGTCCCGGTCTCGTCGGCCAGGATTCCGTAGAAGATCTCCTTAGTCCCGTTGTTCTGCTCCAACTCTCGGGTATTCAGACTGATTACCTTGCAGAGCAGATTCACGCTCGGCTCCCCGGGCTGCAAGTCCTTGACGGACTTCATGACCCCGAGGCTAAGGCGGGCTGGATTGCCACCGTACTTCTTCACGATGCTGCGTTTGGCAGCCTCAAGAGAAACCCTGTAGACGTTCAGGTAGTTTTCCAATTCCCGTTCGACAACTTCCTCGCTTACCTTTCCTTCCAGCGCCCTGGTTATGTCACCAACGTGGGGCGCAAATTGCTCCCTCGTTCAATCACCTTCCTAGAGGCCGGTTCTTGAGCGCCTCTGCGATGTGCAACGGGGAGGTCGCTATATAAGTCCGGAGGGGAGGTTAGTGAAAGTAGTCCCCCTCGCCGGGAACCTAGCAAGTTTCTATAGGGCGGGTTTCTTTGGTGCTCTGGGGAGGAGATGGACCTGGGACTTCGTGGGAAGGTCGCCGTAGTTGCCGCCGCCAGTCAGGGCCTTGGAAAGGCAGTCGCCGCGGCGCTAGCCGAGGAGGGTGCAAAGGTGGCGATATGCTCCAGAGACCGGTCGAGAATCGAGGGAGCCGCGGCGGAGATTGTCGAGAAGACGGGCGGCGAGACATTGGCACTCCGAGCGGACGTGACTAGGAGGAGTGATATCCGCGATATGGTTGCCCAAGTAGTGGACGCCTACGGCGCCATCCACGTCTTGGTCACCAACGCCGGCGGCCCGCCTTCAGGGGAGTTCAGCGACGTCTCTGAGGAGGATTGGTACTCAGTCTTCGACCTGACATTCATGAGCGCCGTGCGCCTGATCCGTGAGTGTCTTCCCCACATGCGGAAAGCGGGGTGGGGAAGGATCATAGCCATGACATCCCTCAGTGTCAAGCAGCCGCTGGACAACCTCGTCCTATCCAACGCCATCCGCCTTGCCGTGGTCGGGATGGCGAGGAGCCTATCGAAGGACCTCGCACCCCACAACATCAACGTGAACATTGTGGGCCCGGGCTTTATCGGCACCGAACGATTGGGAGAGCTCTTCGAGGCGAGGGCCCAGAAGGAAGGGACGACCGCCGAGGACGTAGAGGCCAGCCTGGTCAGCGCCATCCCTATCGGTCGCCTCGGAACCCCCGCGGAACTGGCGCAATTGGTGGTTTTTCTCGCCTCCGAGAAGGCCTCCTACCTCACGGGCAACTTCATCCAGGTAGACGGCGGCTACTATCGGGGTGTCTTCTAGGGCTTGCTCAGACGCTCCTCAACCTTTGCG
>CAYFZX010000004.1:20475-44196 GCA_964347795.1 uncultured Methanomassiliicoccales archaeon | reverse complement strand
CCTTACACCGACGGCCTCTGACGGCCCCGGGGGGGGTGGCGTCTCAACACTTTGTCCATGAAGCGTCTCAGACCTGGGTAGGCAGTCTCCAGAGCTTCCACCTTCCGGAGAAGACGAAGAGCCTTGGATCGATGCCCCTCGGCGGCATAGATCACGCCAAGGGTGAACAGCGCATCGGTGGAATCGGGCTCGTATCTCAGCGTGCGGAGGCACTGTAACAGCTTCGAGGCGTGGCGTAGCATACGGTTGCCTCCAGTAAGGAGGGGGTTTGAGGGTGCCCATATGAAATGCTCGTCGCAATTATCGCCGATGGCAATGGGCTCGACCTGCCACAACGTTCTTTTTTCCTCCCAGTCATAGGGGAGGTTCGTGAGCTTAGAAGACGAGGTGCTAGCTGAGATCAAGCCAACGCCTGAAGAGGTCGAGGCCGTTCACCGCGCCGCCGCGGAACTTAAGGACCTCATTCGCAAGGAGGCTAAGAAGGCAGGGATTCCTGGGGAGCCATTGTTGGTGGGCTCTGTGGCCAAGGACACCTTCCTCAAAGACCCGGAGATTGACATCTTCGTTACTTTTCCTCCTAGCACCTCCCGACCTGACTTGGAGCGGTGGGGACTGGAACTCGGTGGGGTTTTGGACAGTCCGACGAGGAGGTACGCTGAGCACCCTTACACGAGGGGAAGCTTCAGAAACTACGACGCCGACGTGGTCCCCTGCTATAAGCTGGACAAACCCTCCGCTCGCATGTCCGCAGTGGACCGCACCCCCTTCCACATGGAGTACGTGAGAGAGAAGCTGCAGGAGAGAGACCAAGTGCGTCTCCTGAAGCAGTTCCTGAAGGGAATCGGAACCTATGGGGCGGAGGCCAGCATCCAGGGCTTCTCCGGGTACCTCTGCGAGCTTCTCGTCCTTCGCTACGGGTCCTTCGGGGCGGTACTCAACGCGGCGCAAGAATGGCGCCCTCAGGTGCAGCTCCGTCTCGAAATGGAGCCCGAGAGGGAGTTCGAGGAACCCCTGGTGTTCGTGGATCCGGTGGATGGGCAGAGAAACGCGGCCTCCGCTGTGTCGACAGAATCCCTGAGTCTCCTAATCCTGGCTGCCAGGGAGTACATGAAGGCACCCGCGAGGGAGTTCTTCTTCCCGTCGGAGATCGAGCCGATGAGGCCCGCTCAACTGGAGGAAGAGATGAAGAGTCGCGAGACGTCAATCATATTGATCTCTTCCTCGGCGCCTGACCTACCGGAGGATGTGCTCTTCCCCCAGGTTAGGAAGGCAGAACACGCCATCGGGGACTTCCTCTCTGCGAACGACTTCGAGGTCTTGAGGTCGATGCCGTTTCTCTTCGAGAAGCAGTGGTGTGTGCTCGTGGAGGTTGTGGATGGCCGGCTACCGCCCGTCAAGAAACACCTCGGCCCCCCTCCTTGGCTGGAGAACGCGCACGACTTCACTCAGAAGTGGAGGGGTTCGAAGGACCTTGTCAAAGGGCCCTATGTGGAGTCAGACCGTCTCGTGGTGGAAATCGTCAGGCGACATGTAGCCGCCGCCCAGGCCGTGCGCGACACGCTCCCTACCCTGAGCCTCGGCAAACACCTTGACGAGAGAGTGCAGCGGGGTTACTCCGTGCTGGAAGGCAAGGAGATCATCCGGGAGGGACAAGCGGATGCCCTCTCCTCGTTCCTTGACCGGAGGCTTCCCTGGAAACCTAGGAAGTGATTATTCTAATCTGTAGCCACTCAGACCAGCGATTCTGTCCGTCGGCGGCTCTGATCTCAACCACGTAGAGGTCGTCCTTCTGGGCTGGCGAGACGGTGAGGCGATACCAGTGAGGCTCGCTTGTGAGGGTCAGCTCCATTGCTTCACCTCCGTCCACAGTGGCTTCCACTCGTGCGACGCGGATATTGTCGGTCACGAGGACCAACACCTCGAAACTCGTGTTGGAACCCAGTGGCAGGACTGTCTGACGGTTGGAGAAGTCTATGTTCTCCGGGACGGCACCCGGCACCCTTGCCGCCTGAACGACCGGTGGCGAGATGTCCAGGAAGGGCGGGTTCAGGAGGAGGACCCAGAAGGCGAGCCACGCGAAGAGAAAGGTGGCGCCGTTTCCCGCCCACGTCTTTCTGTCAAACTTGGCCGTGTCGAGCCGTGCGGCGGGGAAGAGGTACCTAAGGCCGTAAAGGGCCCCGAGGCCCACGATAGCGGCGACGTACGCGACTCCAAGGATGGTCAGAAGGTACGAGACCAATCCAATCATGAAGGCGTAAATGACGGTGATCACCGCTGCCTTGGCCCAAAGAACCTCTTTCCGCATGAACTCGACTTCGTCGAATTCGGGAACCTCGAACTGTTCTTCCTCCTCCTTCTTCTTCCGCTTCTTCCGAGCCACCGCTTCAAAGGAACACCCGGGGAGTTTAAACTCTTTGCTGGCTGCCCATCGATTTCGGCCGATGTCAATCCTTAGTTTCAAATAGCGGGCGGGTTACCCCCAACGCATGAGCGCGGGCGACTGTACTCACTCGGATAAGGACTTCCTGGGAGAGGACCGAGGAAGGAATCGATACTTCCGATGCACGTCTTGTGGCGCCGTTCTCGTCGACGATGGGGACAGGACCTGGATCATTCCGGCCGTCCCGTCCGACATTGTGAAACCCGACTGAGCGGGGGTCGCTGAGCATATAGAGTACATTCGATCTTCGTCAGACGACTACTCCGTGAGTCTGGGGCGTCGGTCACCGCTCTCTAGACCGTGGCGGGTTTCGTCGCCTTGACAGACCGCTCGAAGCCGCTGTAGGCTGTAAATACCCCCTGAAACTCTTCGTCCTTGAAGACCGCCACAATGGGGACTGAGTTTCTCATCATCCACTGGAGCAGTGGGAGAGCGGGGGTTTCCGCCTTCACGGAGAACATGCCTTCCTGGCCAACAATCTCTGAGACCTTGGTCGTCTTGGCGCTCTCTCCTGCGGCAAAGCTCCTGAGGACGTCTTGGTATGTGACGACGCCGTGAGGTCCATCCTTCCAGATGACGTAGGCTAGTTTCCTCTCGGTAATCATTCGAAAGAGGAGTTCGCGGACGGGAACCTCAGGGGAGATGGCTGGATTCTTAGTCTCCAGCAAATCCACCGCCTTTGCCTTGGAAAGGTCCTTCAAGAAGCCACCAAGGTCCTGTTCCTCATAATTGTCCAAGTCAGGTCTCTTCCAGGCCAAGGACCCACCTGAACTGGCTAGCGTGGCGTGTGCATATGTATCCAACTCTTATATAGTCGGTTTCAATATATACTGAAAGAGGGCTGGCGAATGGAGAGCAGGAAAATACAGAAGGTTGGAATCTCCACTCTCACGGTTTCCCTGCCGAAGCATTGGGCCGAGAACCAGAACCTGAAGAAGGGCGACCAAGTCTTCATTGTGCAAGAAGGTGACTCCCTCAGGCTGCTCGCCCCAGAGGGTGCCCGCAAGCGCCTCGAACGCCCCGTTCCGGACTACGTCATCGATGCGGACTCCTTGGAAGACCGCGGTATGCTAGAGCGCGTCATCGTCGGCAACTACGTGTTGGGTCGTGAACGGCTCGTCGTCAAGTCCGCTTCGCGCTTGGCGAGCGAGCACCTTGATGAGATTCGAGGGGTCACCAAGAGGCTCATGGGGCTGGGCATCATCGAGGAGACCGGAGACAAAGCCCTCCTCCAGTGTTCCCTAGAGCCGTCGAAATTCCCCATCGAGTCCCTGATCAAACGTCTCTACAACCTGGGATCAACCATGCTTCGAGAGGCCATCGAAGCCCTCATCACGAAGGACAGGTCCCTGGCCGAGGACGCCATCCGGCGGGAGGATGACGCGGATATGATGTACTGGCTGATTGTCCGCCTCGTCCTGTCCGCCCAGCAAGACGATGCCCTGGTTACCAAGCTAGGGATGGAGAGCAAGCTTCACAACGCCGGATACCGCCTCATCTCGAAGGAGCTTGAAACGGTAGCGGATTGTGCCACGACCATAGCGAGGAACGTCATGGATCTCATTGACCGACAGGGCGAATTCGACTGGCCCCTCCTCAGGACTCTCAAGGCAGCCGCTGACGAGGCCACCTCCCTCTATGGTAATGGATTGGCTGCCCTCATCACTCGAGACCTCAAATTGGCAAATCGAACCGTCCTCGCGAGCCGTGAACTCGAGGCCAAGCTTCAGGAATTCCACAAGGCCCTCTTCAAGGGCGTGGAGGAGCCTCAGGAGCTACTGGCTCTGAAGACGATCGTCGACAACCTGTCTCGCATCGCAGGGTACTCAAACTCCATCGCCAATGTCGCGTTCAACAGATACCTAGAGAGGGCGAGTCCCATCTGCAAGCCGGTGGTGGCTGAGGCTTAGCGACCAATCCCCCAGAAGGCTTAAGTTGTCCGCCGCTCCTGACGATTCGCCATGGGAGCGTCTCCTGAGATTGAAGACACCCTGAGCAAGCGAGCGATAGCCACCTTCATTCTGCTAGGAATCTTCGTGCAGTGGATAGGACTGCTCATCATCTCCATCAGCTTCACCCTCGCCTCTGTCGGGAGGATCCTGGGCTTCACGGGCCTCCTCTTCGCCTTCGCAGTGGCGGTGGCGGGAGCCTTGGGCAGCAAACGGACTACCGACCATCAGAACCTCGGATTACTGATCCTCGCCGCGGCCCTCATCTTGTCAGCGGTCTGGATCATGTGAGCCTTCTGATTTCCTCCGCCAGCTCGGGGGCGACGGATACCTTACTGTAGACACTGGAAACCGTGTCTGTGGCAACGATGTCGTCGAAGACCTTCAGCCTCTCCTCGGCGCCACCGACAAAGAGACCGTGGATACACCCTGCCACAACGGACTTCGCGCCTTGACCCTTGAGGATCCTCGCGGCACTCGTCATGGTACCTCCTGTCGAGATGACATCGTCGACGACTGCCACCCTGAGTCCACTGACTCCCAGCGTCTTCTCCTCCGTCTCCACGGTCCAACTGTCAATCCGCTCCTTCTTCAGGTAATCCCACGGGACCCCCGTAAGGTCGCCGACTATCTCGGCGTGGCGTGCGGCATTCTCGTCAGGAGCCAGCACCATGTCCACGCCATTGTCTCCCAGATACCGCGCCAAGGCTGGCATCCCTGATGCGTCAACAGCGTTCCCGTCGAAGTACTCCATGACCCGCTTGTCGTGGACGTCGACGGTCAGTATCCTATCCGAGTCGATCTCCACCCTTCGGGCCACGGCCCGAGAGCTGACGGCCTCACCCTCCTTGAATCGCTTGTCCTGCCTCCCATAGGCGAAATAGGGGATTACCACAGTGAGGCTCTTCATGTTGGAATCCGAGAGGGCGTCCTGAAGAAGAAACAGTTCCAGTAGCTTGTCGTTGGGGTATGTCGTCTGAACCAGAATCAGGTCCTCTCCCTCCACGTCCGCGGGAACCCTGACATAGAGCTCCCCGTCGGCGAACTCGCTTACCTGCGCCTCCGTCAGCTCAGCGGAGAGCTCCTTTGAGAGCTGACGGGACAAGGGAACGGATGCGGAGCCGGTGACCACCTTCAGGTTACCACCGTATGTGACAACGCTGGCGCGGTTAATGATAGTTCCGCGGTGAGTCCACACGCCTGAGTTCGTAGGCGACAATATCTTCGAAGAAGAGGGGCTTCCGGGCCAGCGGCCTCGCATGGAACAGCTGGCGAGCCCGCTGAAGCGCCTTGCTGTTGTGTGAAGAAAGGAGGAGGTAAACAGTACCTTCTACTGCTAGGATCGGGGATACTTGGTTCAGGAACTGGAGGATTACCGCATTGCCATCAGGACCTCCGCTCCAGGCCCTTTCAATCCAAGCCTCTGCCTTCGCATCGGGGAGGTAGGGCGGGTTGAAGGCGATGACGTCGAACGGCCCTCGCAGGCCTGCGACCACGTCAGTCCGCACGACGTCGATGGGAAGGCTGTTTGCCGCAGCGTTGCGTCGACAGAGGGTTACCGCGTGAGGACTGATGTCTGTCGCAACGGTCCGGCACCGTGAAGCGGCGTGGAGCGCGATAATCCCTGAACCAGTGCCAACTTCAAGGAAGGTGGATGCACCGCGGAGGTCGATGGCCCCCAAGAGGAGCCAGGTGTCCTCGGAAGGGGGGTAGACGCGATGGCTCACCCTCAATTCGATGGACGAATCCAGATCCACGAAGCCCCGAGGGGTCGACAAGGTTCTTAAGACTTCCATTCTTACTTCCAATCGTGCTCTGGGTCCAGGTTGTCGTCTTCGTCATCATCGGCTCGAGTATCGTCTACCCCGTGTTGAGGAAGGGGTACTTCTCCCAGTCGTTTGTCCTCGGCAACCTGGCCGTGTTCATGCTCCTGTTCATCCTCTCCGTTGTATGGGGACTGCCCGCGCAGACAGTTCTCGATTTGGCCTTTCGGCCGACCGACCTGCAAAACCTTCGCCTCCACACCCTCATCAGTTCGATGTTTCTGCACCTAGACATCCTGCACATCATAGGCAACGTCCTCATCCTCTACCTACTGGGGCTTCCACTGGAGGAGAGAGTAAGGGGTCCCCGCTTCGCCGCGATATACCTTTCCACGGGGGTCATCGCGACCCTCGTCTATGGCCTGGTGCAATGGGGCGACACCACGCCGGCCTTGGGAGCCTCCGGCGCCATTATGGGCCTGGCGGGGGCCTTCGTGATTCTGTATCCCCGGGACAGGATCTTCATGGTCCTGATCTTCTTCATCCTGCCCCGCGTTCCCGTCTATTTGGCGGTTGGCGTAATCACCGCGTGGCAATTCATCCTACTTATATTCGGCGCCCCAGGGGTTGCCGTTGAAGCCCATCTTGCGGGAATTGGGGCTGGCATCCTCATCGCTCCTCTCGTTCTCCGTCCCGGCTTGAGGGTGAAGAGCCCGGCGACCGTGGGACTGGACGATCTGGCGACTACGGAAGAGCTAAGGCGACTCCTGGAGGAGATCAACGCTGAGACCGTGGAGGAGGTGCAGTCCGCCTGGACCGAGTACTTCATCCAGAAGGCTCGTTGCCCACAGTGCCACGGTCCTCTGAGGAAGGACGGTCGTACTGTGAGCAGTGACTGCGGCTGGCGGCGTAGGCTTTGAGCCGTGGCAATCTTTTTCACCCCCTCGGAGGATTGTAAGTTGAATGGAGCCTCCGAGCGCCCTCTACCTCGAGTGTCCCACCTGCGGGCGGACACCCCATCGGGTGATTCGGGGTCGTATCTCAAAGCGGAAGGAGATCGTCCTCGAAGGAGTCTTCCGTTGCCTCCGCTGCGGCTTCACTCGCCAGGAGACCTACCGGGAGTGGTTGGCCCTGGAGGTGCCCATGATTGTCAGCGACAGGGAGACCTCGTTTCAGACCACGCTCGAGCTCAATCCGGGAGAGATCGTGGCGGTGGGCAATCGCTTCGAGTCTGAGGGGAGGGTCATCGAAGTCACGGGCATCGAGGCCAGGGGAGCGAGGGTCCCAGAGGCCGTCGCCGAGGACGTCGAAACGCTTTGGAGCAAACGGGTGGATCGGGTACAGGTCAAGTTCTCATTGAACAAGGGAGGGAAGACTCTGACGTCTTCCCTCGACGTCCCTCCAGACGAGGAATTCGAGGTGGGAATGGTCGTTGAGTTGGGGAGAGATACGGGCGTCATCCATCGCATGAAGACCAACAAGGGAGTCCTCAAGCACGGGGCCGCAAGGGCCGAGGAGCTACGTCGAGTCTACTGCAGAGCGATGAGAAAGCGTCGTTCCGGCCCTCGACGCCGGAGGCCAGGACGGTGAAGGACTCCTACCAATCCCGAAGGCAGGTCATGGTAGCCCGGCTTACGAGGGAGGGCGTCATATGGAGCCCCCGTGTCATCGAGGCCATGATGGCGGTCCCCAGACACCTATTCGTGCCCCATCATCTCAAGCAGAGTGCTTACTACGATACCCCCTTGAGCATCGGATCGGGTCAGACAATATCTGCACCCCACATGGTGGGAATGATGCTGGAATACATCGACCTGGCAGAGGGGCACACGATCTTGGAGATAGGCGGTGGGTCAGGATACCACGCGGCGCTGGCTGGCTACATTACCGGCCCAGAGGGCCACGTCTACTCCATCGAGAGAGTCGAGTCTCTGGCAAGAAGGGCGCGCAAGAACCTGGAAGAGGCTGGCCTGACGGATCGCGTCGACATCCTAGTTGGCGACGGCTCACAGGGACTTGCGGAGCACGAGCCCTTTGACAGGATATTCATAACGTGCGCCGCCCCGGAGATCCCACCTCCCCTTACAGAGCAGCTCAGAGATGGTGGCAAACTCCTCATCCCATACGGATCACGATTCTACCAAGACCTCGTCCTCGTTGAGAAACGGGGGGAGGACCTGTTGCAGAAGAACCTCGGAGGTTGCGTCTTCGTCCCCCTGATCGGCAAGTACGGATTCTAGGGTACAGCCGAGAAGAGGGGCTTTCGTGGAGCCAGCTAAGGTTTAACTGGACTGCGATGGTTTGATGTACAAATGATCACGCTCTTGGGGGTCGGCCACGTCTTCAACCTCGGTTCGCGAGTCCGGGAGGAGCTGGAGAAGCGGAGGCCGTCCCTGGTGTGCCTTGAACTCGACGAGGTCAGGTTGCGGTCTCTCCTGACGAGCCAGCGGCCGAGCGGTGGCTCCGTTCTCTATCGCACCCTGGCCCACTTCCAGCGTCAGATTGCTGCCAAGTATGGGTCGGATGTGGGGGAAGAGATGCTCGTCGCGTACCGAACCGCGAAAGAGATGGGGATCCCAGTGGTCCTCATCGATGTGGATTTCATGCTCACATGGGAGCGACTGCGTTCATCGATGAGGCCTTCCGAGATCGTTAGGCTCCTCGTGTCGAGCTTGGGCGCGCTATTCATCCGAAAAGAAAGAATAGAGAGAGAACTGGACAGGTACCAGCAGGACTCTGTGGGCCTCATCGAGGCCATTGGCAAAGATTTCCCCTCTGTGAAACGTGTCGTCGTGGACGAGAGAAATACGCACATGGCCCACCGATTGAGAGAGCTGCACGAGGAGTACGGCGATATCCTTGCCGTCGTCGGGGACGGTCATGTGGCGGGCCTTCGGAGCCTCCTGGAAGGCATCCCTCTGGACGTGATCCGGCTCTGGGAACTGAGAAGCACGAGCGAGTGACAACCGGGCGGAGAGCTGTGTCGACAGCTGACTCGCGTCGCCTTCAAAAGCCGGACGAGGTCCCCTTTCGGCTCCCCCCTCTGAAGCCTTAATAGGCCGTCCGGGCATTGGCATCTATTGAAGGGGGAGAAGGGGAAAGACGCGACTATCGGATATGTCAGGGCGAAGTTCAGACAGTACTACGCCTCCAAACCCCTCCGTCTGCCTCCCCGGTTTGGCCGACGAGAGTTCGGCTTCATCTACTTCAACGGAGACTATGTCCAGCGACATCTCAGCTTCTCCTCGGAGGGCGAGGTCTACCGCTTCATCCGATCTCGCGTGCCCGCCCATCTCTACCATTCGGCTGCGTATTACGAGGATCCTGGGGCCTCCACGATGGACCAGAAGGGCTGGATGGGGGCAGACCTCATCTTCGACCTCGATGCTGATCATATCCCCGGCTGGCAGAAGATGGGATACAGCGGCATGCTGGAGGCCGTTAAGGCACAGGTCATCTACCTGATTGACGAATTCTTGGAGGGCGACCTGGGCTTTGCTGGGAATGACATGTCCATAGCCTTCTCTGGCGCCAGGGGGTATCACATTCACGTCCGACGGCCGGAGGTCATGGGACTGGAGAGCCACGAAAGGCGGGAGATCGTCGACTACATTACCGCCACTGACCTGGACCTCGAGGACGTGGTGCAATCTGAGGCCTTCGACACACGGACCTTCAGAGATAGGACCCGAACGCTGCGGCGGCTGAGGATTCCCACCCCCACGGATCCCGGCTGGAGGGGAAGGACCGCGAGAGGTATCCTGAGCTGGTTGGCGAACGTCTCGGAGCTTCCGGAGGAGGAGGCTCTGAGGGAGATCAAGGATTTGGAGGGCGTGGGCAAGGTCCGCGCACGCGAGATTTACCGAACCCTTTCCAAACATCCTGGACGGGAGAAGACTCTTGACCGCGTCCGGTCAGGTGTCCTTGACCTCTTCCCGAACGTTGCTGGATCCTCCATCGCGTCCCACGGCGTCGAACTTGTGCGGGGAGCCACCGACGAGCCCGTGACATCTGACATCAAGCGGCTCATCCGTATGGTGGGCAGTCTGCACGGCAAGACGGGGATGATGGTTGTGCCGCTCACGAGGGATCAACTGGAAGGGTTCGACCCCCTGGTCGACGCCGTTCCCACCCTCTATTCCAGCGACCGGATCAGGATTCGCATGGACAAAGGTATTGAAACTGATATGATGGGCGAAACCTTTAACACCACACCTGGCCAGAACAGCGTCCCGGAGTATCTGGCCATCTTTCTGATGTGCAGAGGGGTGGCCACGCTTGCTTCGGGGACCCCCGATGACGGCACGCGGGAAAGGGGCTAACCAACAGAAGTTCAGCCAGGTCCAAAGTGCTAAAACCCTCATCTTGGGACTATCGGTAGCCTCGGCACTACTCCTCTCCACTTACCTCGTCTTGAGTGGCGGCTTCACGACGGACCCCCTGTTTGTCCCCCTGGATCGAGCCCTGAACATCCTCCTCATCACGTTGGTGGCGGTCTCGCTGCTCAACATAGGTTTTCGGGCCCTGGAGATTAAACACGCCCCGAAGCAAGGCCAGAAGTTTCTTCTGGTGGAATCGAGCTGGCGAGGGGCCAAGAGGGCGCTCGGGATCGGTCTCATCCTCGCTCTCTTCTTCGCGATACCAGCCACCCAGGGGCTTGTGACGAACGTCTTGTCCCCGTCGGATAGTAGAAGTCTCGACGCCGGGGAGTCCTTCCCGTTGAGCTTCGCTAACCAGGACCCCTTCGGTGTCACAAAGACACAAAGCCTTCGGGTCTCCGTTCAGACGGGCACCCTCAGGGTTAGGGTCAGCAACGGCACCTCCGTTATCAATCCCGGAGGAACCTATCTGGGCACTGGCGACCAGGATTCCTTCCCTCTCTCTACGTCCAGCTTGGTCACGTACACAGTGTCCTTCCAGAACATGGCCAACGGCACGACGATGTTCTCCTACCGAATTGACAGTGGCTTCCCGCCCGGGTTCAGTTCCCTAGTCTTCATCCTGTCGGCCATGATTGCCGGATCCAACCTCTGGTGGCTCCTCCACTTGAAGCGATTGAAGGAGAGGATGCCCGCGCCTCATCCCACCGCAAGACGTGTGGCCCCTCAGCCCGGGTTCCCCGGAGGCAGGGGTGTTCCGACGCCCAGGGTTCCCAAAACTCCAGCGACTCTCAGACCGTGGTGGCAGCTCCAGAAGACGCACGGACTCGCGCAGAGGCCTACCCGGAAGCCCTTCCGGCAACCATCCAAGGCGAGCCCCATCAAGGGAACCTCCGCGGGAGAGAGGAAGCTCGGCGTTGAGAGGGAGACGCCTCCACCGCCTTCCCAGATCGAGAGGCACGGAGGGGGAGTCCCCCCGCCGCCTGAGAAGGGGGCTATCGAGAAAGAGCCCAGGGTCCGCGCTGAGGATTTCGCATTGGACATCTCCACCCTCCTTGACAAGGCGGAGGAGAGGGTCTCCAGCGGCGAGTTCCAGGACGCCCTGGAAGACTATGACACGGTCCTGATGTACGACAAGAGAAACCTCCGAGCACTCTTGAGCAAAGCTGACCTCCTGCGTCGCCTTCAGAAACCTGCAGAGGCGATCGAGCACCTAAACCGTGCCCTCAAACTGGACCACTGGCAACGCCGGGCTCTCCTCGTCAAGGGTCAGCTGCTGGAGGAGGAGGGGAGACACGACGAGGCCCTAGAGTGCTACCAGGATATCCTCCTGGGCGGACCCGAGTACGTGGAGGCCTTCCTGCGCAAGGGAGACATCATGCTCAAGATGAAGGAACCCGAACTCGCGATGGAAGCCTACCAAGAGGCCCTCAGGTTGAGCCCGGGGGACCCCGAGATAGAGGAGAGGATCACGGCCCTAGAGGAGGAGGGGAAGGACCCGCTCGATCGGGCGATAAGAGAGGCGGCCACGGGCAACTATAAGGCGGCAGAGGAACTCTTTCTGAGGTCCATCGAGGGTGAACACCCAGCAGAAGCGAGGAGGGGGCTCATCGACCTCTACATGCAGACCAACCGAGAGGAGGAAGCCCTGAACCTGCTCGACGAAGCTATCGACTCCGAGCCAGGAGACTTGGATCTCATCCTTCGGAGGGTGAAGGCACTCTCGCAGCGGGGACGCCTCGCTGACGCCTTGGCCGCATGTGAGTCCGCCTGCGAGGTCGCTCCAAATGAAGCGTCAGTTTGGGCGGTCAGGGGAGCCTTAGAGACCGAACTGGGACTGGGAACGAGAGCGGTGGAGAGTCTTGAGAAGACTCTCCAGCTAGACCCCGACGACACGGAATCCGCCCAAAGGTTGTCCGAGATTCGCAAACGGGGGGAGGAGGTGGTGGAGCTGGAAGCGATCGTGCAGGGAATCGAGGGAGTCCCGAAGAAGGCCGTCAAGGCCATCTTGAACGCCTATCACAGCCTGAAGGAACTCAAGGCCGCCCAGGTGAAGGCGCTGGCCTCTCTCGACGGCGTCTCCGAGACGGCCGCCAAGAAGGTGCTCCGAGCGATACGGAAGGGAGGATAGGTTTTTACCAAACCCTCCTCTAGGTACGCGAGATGAAGGCCTACCGGGTCACGGGTGAGTTTCTTATGGGTCGGAAGTACCAACCCTTCACCAAGGAGGTGGCCGCCGAAGACACGGAGGGGGCGGTGGAGAAGGTTCTATCCATCCTCGGCAGCAAGCACAAGACAAAGCGGAAGTCCATTAGAATCGAGAAGGTCGATGAGGTGAGCCCCAAGGACGTGACCGACCCGGTGGTGGGCTACCTCTTGGAGGTGAGGTAGGGGTGGCGGAATCCGAGCTCAGGCAAGCCGTTGCCGCCCTCGATACCGCTCGGGCGCAGTTGGATGCGCTGGCTCGGCAGGAGGAGCTCCTTCGCGTCTCTCTGGAGGAATACGCTCGGGCACGAGAGACCATGGCCCGGTATCAGGAGACCCCGACGGGAACTGAAATCCTTGTCCCCATCGGTGCCAACTCCTTTCTCTTCGCTAACGTGGCTGACGCAGAGAAGTGTATCGTCGGCATCGGTTCCGAAGTGGCCCTGGAGGACACGATGGAGAAGGCCATTGAGAGACTGGACCACAGGATCGAACAGCTTCAGGAAGTCCATGAGGATCTCGTAGGGCGAATCGACGACGTGCAGGGGAGGGTCAACGATTACTCCCTCGCGGTCCAGAAGGCCTACGCGGATGCCCTGGCGAGAGGGGAGGAGCCGAGTGTTTGAGCGGCTCAAAGAGAAACTCACGGGATGGAGGGAGCAGGCCCCGGAGGAGTTGGGAGAGGTTGTCTCGGAGGAGTCCGGGAAGCGTGTCAGGGAGAAGGTCCTCGATCGCCACCTCTATCAGCTGGAAATCGCTCTCCTTGAGGCGGACGTGGCCCTCCCGGTGGTCTCTGAAATCACCAAGAGCCTGGAGGAGGACCTCCTGGGGAAGAGAATACGCCGAGAGGTCAACTTCAGGACGGGGCTGTGGTACGCCCTTCAACGGTCGCTCGAGCGCGTTCTGGCCGTCCCCTCGATCGACCTAGTGAAGTTCGTGCGGGACAAGGAGAAGCCCGTGGTCCTGATGTTTGTGGGGGTGAACGGGACAGGGAAGACCACGGCAATCGCAAAGCTGACCCATCTCTTTCAGGGAGAAGGGTTCAGCTGCGTCCTGGCGGCCGCAGACACTTTCCGAGCAGGGGCAATCGAGCAATTGGAGGCGCACGCCAGTCGATTGGGGACCAAGCTCATCAGGCACCAAGCCGGCAGCGACCCGGCCGCCGTCGCTTTCGACGCGGTGGAACACGCCAGGGCCCGACACAAGGACGTGGTCCTCATCGACACCGCCGGTCGACAGCAGACCAAGGCCAATCTGATGGAACAGATGAAGAAGATCAAGCGGGTGTCGAAGCCCGACCTGGTCCTGTTCATCGGGGACGCCCTTACCGGAAACGACGCGGTGGAGCAAGCGAAGGGCTTCGAGGAGGCCGTGGGAATCGACGGCGTCATCCTGACGAAGATCGATGCGGACGCGAAAGGCGGCGCCGCCATGAGCATCGCCCATGCGGTGGGCAAGCCGATTCTCTATCTCAGCACCGGCCAAAAGTATGAGGAACTCATCCCCTTCAAGCCGTCCTGGATGGTGGAGAGATTGATGGGCTCTGCGCCCGCCTGAGGCGGCGGAGCAGAAGATACCGAAGGTTGGCCCAACCGTCCGAGAGGGACCGTAGCTTGGCATCTCCGACCCTCGGGCGATACTCGATCGACACCTCCCGAAACCGCAGGCCCTTCTCGATGGCCTCCAGCTTGATTTCCTCCGAGAATGGCATGCCCCGGTTGGTCAGTTCGAGGCGCTGCAGGGCCTCTCGCCGGAATACCCACATGCCTGACTGGCTGTCTCGAAGGCGCACACCGTAGAGGAGCCTGACGGCCAGGTTGAGACCCGCATTCCCTAACCGATGGGACATCTCCATAGACTCTCCCGCTATGCGCGTCAATCGGTCACAAGAGATGAAATCCAGGCCTTGCTCCTCCAAGGTCGAGACCAGCTCGGGGATTGCATGGCCTGGATAGGTGAGGTCGGCATCGAGAGTGGCGATGAGATCGCCCCTGGCCGCCGCGAACCCAGTCCGATAGGCTCGTCCATATCCCCTCCTATCCTCCCGAATGACTCGAGCGCCCATCTCCTCCGCGATCTCCACTGTCCTGTCCCGAGACAGCGTATCCACGACAAGGACCTCGTGCGCGTAGGGGGACTTCGAGAACGCCTCCTCCAACTCCATCAGAACGCCTCCGAGGGACTTCTCCTCGTTCATGGTTGGGATGATGACGGAAACCTCAGAGCGGGTCATCTATGCCCTCAAAAAGCGACCGTCATAAAGTAATTGCTTCGACTATTCCGGGCCGGAACGCGTACTCCCGAAGAGCTTGTATCCCAGGTAGCCGGCAAGCGCCATGACAATTCTCAACGTTGACCATAGGTTCAGCCTCCGACGAGCCATTTCTACAGGTTTGTAGTGACTCCAGAGAGTTCCATGCCTGAGGGTGAGCTGTTTCCTCCCAGCGCCGTTCCAGAAGGCCTGTCGGAGGAAGTCGTAGACCGAGCCCCGTGTCCGATGATACACGATCGCATCGGGCTCGTAATGAATGGAACGGCCGGCCCTCACTGCTCGCAGGTTCAGGTCGATATCCTCCGCCGTGATGAACCACTCGTCGAAGCCGCCAATCTCATTGAGAACCTCCCGCTTGTACGCGAGGTTGGAGGTCGGGTAGGTGATGTCGAAACCTCGGTAGATGAGTTCGATCCTCTCCAGGTCCTCGAAGGGCCTGTAGCCGATCTGAACCGTTCTCCCGGCGACAATGTCCGACTGTTCAAGCGCCTCTCTAAAGGACCTGAGCCAGAAGGGGTTGGCAATGCAGTCCGCGTCGATAAATGCTACCGCATCTCCACCGCAGATACGGATGCCGTGATTCCGGCTGGTGCCTCTCGTCCCTCCTTGGACGGCCAGCTTGATGAAGCCGTACCGGGAGGCGTACCCCTCAACGATCTCGCGAGTTCGGTCCTCGCTCGCGGAGTCCACCACTACAATCTCGAGAGGGGCCTCTTGGACGATTAGACTGTCAAGGAGGGCCGAGATGTTCCGCTCCTCGTTACGGGTAGTAATGACGACGCTGACGAGCAACGAGACTTCAAGCCCCCAAGTTCATATGACCTTTGTCCCCCCGTTATCCAGCTCGTGGGAATTACAGGGTTACCCAAGAGGTGAAGGCAGGCGTTCATGATGCCAGTCTCCTCACAAATCCCATGCGTGGTACTCGGATGCAAGGGGTTTTAACCTTCCGCCCACCACGTCGCCAGCGTGGACATCGCCATCGTGGTGGGAACCCGCCCGGAGATCGTCAAGATGGCTCCGATCATCCTCGCCCTCGACGGCGCTGGCCTGCAGTACTCCCTGATCCACACAGGCCAGCATTACGACCGGGAGATGTCTGAAGTCTTTCTGGAGGAACTCGGTCTGAGGGTTCCAGACACTTTCATGGACATCCGCTCTGGAACGCATGCCGAGCAGACGGCGGAGGCCCTTGTAGAGTTGGAGAGCGCGTTTCTTACGATCGAGCCTAGCGTCGTCTTGGTAGAAGGAGACACGAATACCGTTCTTGGAGCGGCCCTTGCGGCGGCCAAGATCGGCATCGACGTTGGGCATGTCGAAGCTGGTCTTCGCAGCTATGACCTACGAATGCCGGAGGAACACAACAGGAGGTTGACAGACCACTTGTCGAAATACCTGTTCGCTCCGACGGAAGAGTGCGAGAGGAACCTCCAGAGTGAATCGGTCTGGGGCGATGTCTTCGTTACGGGAAACACCGTAATCGACGCCTGTCTGAGGTACCTGCCTGAGGCGGAGAAGCGCTCCGACATCTTGGAGCGGATTGACTACGGTGAATACATCCTCGCCACGGCCCATCGTGCGGAGAATGTGGACGACGAAGCAACCCTAGCCGAATTCGTCAAGATCTTCACCTCCTCACCGTTGCCCGTGGTGTATCCGATCCATCCCCGGACGAAAAGGAGGCTTCAGGATTTCGGGGTGTACGAGGACCTGGCACGCTCGGACAACGTTCAGCTCCTTTCGCCCTTGGGCTATTTCGACTTCCTAGTGCTGTTGAGCCAGGCCAAACTCATTCTGACAGACTCAGGGGGGATTCAGGAAGAGGCCACGGCCCCGAACCTGAGGAAGAAGGTCCTCGTACTCAGGGAGTGCACCGAAAGGCCCGAGGCCGTAGAGGCCGGCTACGCCGAAGTCGTGGGAACGAAATCGGAGAGGGTGCTTGATCGAATCTGGAAATGGCTGGAGGAGCCAGATGTTCCCACGGCCCCCTGTCCGTTCGGGGACGGGGCCAGCGGGCTCCGCATCCTTGACATCGTCAAGGCCATCCTTGAGGGTCACACGCCTCAGACTCCTCTCAAGGTCATTGCCAAGTGAAAGCATCAAGGCGGGCTGTCTCGGGCCACAGAGAGCTTGCCACACACCCCGGGAAAGCTTTTTATTTGCCACCATTTATACACGGCCCGCTCGAGAGAGCCCTTGTCAGAAGGAATGGATGGGATGACTTCAGAGCTACCGGCCAGGCCCGACCATCCGGAGGTGGCCTCCTGTTCTTGAAGGAGATTGAACTCGAGAACTTCAAGTCCTTCGGACGACACCTCCGCCTCCCCCTTCTGCATGGGTACACGGCCATCACGGGACCGAATGGCAGCGGCAAGAGTAACCTAGCCGACGCCGTCCTTTTCGTGTTGGGGCCCAAGAGCTCCAAGGTGATCCGTGCTGGCCGCCTGACGGACCTGATATACAAAGGCGGGAAGGGTGGGAAGCCGGCGAAGTACTGTCGGGTGTCCTTGGTGTTCGACAACGGCGACCGGACGATTCCCCTTGACGAGGACGAGGTGCGGCTCACCCGCTATGTTGGCGTCTCTGAGAGCGTGCAAGATGGCTACAACTCCTACTTTTACGTCAACGGCCGCAAGGCGACCCTTCAGGCCTTTGACGATCTCCTCGCCCACGCAATGATCTCAGCGGAAGGATACAACATCGTACAACAGGGGGACGTGGCCAAAGTCGTAGAGATGAGCCCAGTGGAGCGCAGGAGGGTACTGGAAGACATCGCCGGCATCTCCCAATTCGATGAGGACATAGGTAAGGCGGAGGAGAAGAGGCAGGGCGTCGAGGAGAATCTGGACCGGTTAGGCATCATACTGGGCGAGATAAAGCGGCAACTGAGACAGCTGGAGAGAGATCGGGAGTCGGCGCTGAAGTACAGGGAACTCCAAGAGAGCCTGGACAAGGCGAGAGTCCAGGAGGCGCACAAGGACATCAGCCTCCTCGGACAACAGCTGGCCTCGAACCAGAAGCAGGTCTCGAGATACACGGAAGAGCGAGACAAGCTGCAAGAGAAGAAGTCAGAACATCGAGAGACCCTGGAACAGGCTGAGGAGAGGCTGTTGAAACTCGAGGCTGACGTCGCCAAGGCAGGCGGCGATGAGTTCCGGGATCTGAAGGAACGCCTGGATTTCCTGAGAATCGAGCGGGCAAGGGCCCAGGACGGCATCGAGCGGGCCAAGGAAGAGATGAAAGAACTCAGGTTAGAGGCTCAGACAGTGAGCAAGGAGCAGGAGAAGATCTCCAAGGAGACTGCGGGCCTGGCGGACCAACGTCAACAGGTCCAAGATGAGGTTGTGCGGGCAAGGAGGGCCGTGGATTCCCTCAAAGAGGAAATCGACGGCCTGGAGGCGGACGCGGCAAAGTCCGACGTCAAGATTGTGGACATTCAGAAGGTCCTCGTTTCTTTGGACCAGAAGATAGAGGCCACTGAGGCCAAGCACAAGGACCTGTCGTTAGAGCAGGAGAAACTGAGTCAGAGACTGCACTACCTTGAGGAGCAGACCGCTCAGCTGAGGGGGGAGAAGGAGGCCCAGGAGTTCGAGGTCAAAGATGCCCAGTGGCAGCTCGGCGAAGGAAGGTCTGAGTCAAAGACCGTCACGAAGGAGCTGGAAGAGCTGCGTCAACGCCAAGAGGCCCTGCATCAGGAGAGGCAGGAACTCACGAAGCAGTCGGCAGAACTGGAGAGCGCCGTAAGGAGCCTCTCCAGAGAGTACAGCCACCTCCGAGCTGAGGCTGAGGCCGCTGAGAAGGTGCAGCGTGGTTACAACACGGCGGTCTCGGCTATCCTGGAGGCCCGGGACAGAGGGAGGCTGACAGGGATCCACGGCACGGTGGCCGAGCTAGCTCAGGTGAAGCCAGAACACGAAATCGCCCTGAACATCGCCGCAGGGGCACGGATGCAAGCCATCGTGGTTGAGAACGACGAGACAGCGTCCAAGGCCATCAAGCACCTGAAGGCCAACAAACTCGGGAGGGCCATCTTCCTCCCCTTGAACAAGATGACGCCCGGTAGGCCTCGCGGCAAAGCCCTTATGGCCGTGAGAGAGGCTGAGGGATTCGCGATAGACCTCGTCTCCTTTGAGGAAGAATACCGCAACGCCTTCTGGTATGTCTTCGGCGACACGGTGGTGGTCAAGAACCTAGCCCAGGCGAGGCGCCTAATGGGTGGGGTGAGGCTGGTAACCCTCGACGGGCAGCTCGTGGAGGCCAGCGGCGCAATGATAGGTGGCCAGATTACCCAGGTGACGCTGAAGTTTGGCCAAGGAGCGAAGGGTAAGCTGGAAGCGGTGGGGGAGGAGCTGAGGACGGCGTCAAAGCAGCTCAAGCAAGTCAACGAGAGACTCAGTACCGTGAACATCGAGCTGGAAACTCTGGACGGGGAAGTCCGGGACCTTCAGGAAAAGGAGATGGACAAGCTCTCCCAAGCTGAGGTCGCAGGGAAGAGGCTCGCGGAGGCCCGCAAGCGGCTAAAGGCCTCGGAGAAAGGGCTGGAGGAGAAGATAGCCCAGCATGAGGAGGCCAAGCAAACACGCGCATCCGTCGAAGAGAACCTGTCTGAGGTCGTGACGACATTGCAGAAGCTGAGAGATGGGAGGGAAGCCAGAAGGAAGGAGGTTGCCCACATCACCCCAGACCGGATCGGAAGGAAACTCAGAGATCTTCAGGCCGAAAAGCTGTCATCGCAAGAGAGGTTGAGTGAGCTCCGATCCTTGGAGAAGACACTGGAAAGCCAGATGGCCCTCCAGGAGGAGAGAAAGGCAGAGCTGGGGAGACGACTGAACGTCTTTACCAACGGCATCGCTGACAACGAGAAGACCGTGGGACACCTCGAAGGGAGATTGTCGGGTGTCGAGGAGGAAATCCTTGGACTGCAAAAGATGGAGGATAGCATTCTCGCCGACATGAAGGGGGTGCGAGAAGGGAGGGATAGCGCCTTCCGGGAGAAGACGGAACTGGAGGCGAAACTCTCCAAGCTAGAGAGCAAACTGGAGGCTACAGAGGACTTCTTGCTGAGCCTGGCCGACCAGGCATTGACGCTGCAGGAGAGGCTCCAAGAGGCGGAAACGAGGGTAGAAGAGATCGGCCCCTTGGAGGGCGACCTTCCGCCGATGGAAGAGATCCGATCCACGATCTCGCGTTGCGAGAAGGCCCTGAACTCAATTGGAGCGGTGAACCTGAGAGCTCTCGAGGACTATGAGGCTCAGCAGTCAAGACACGACGAGCTTAGGGAGGAACTCGCTCGTCTGAAGAAGGAAAGGAAGAATCTCCTCCAACTGGTGGGGGAGCTCGAGGGTCGGAAGAAGGCAGGCCTCACGGGAGTATTTAGCTCCATTCGCGATAACTTCGTCCAGATCTTCCAGCAGCTTTCCGAAGGCGGAGAGGCCGAGATGCTGCTGGAGAATGAGGAGAATCCCTTCGAAGGCGGGTTAATCATTCGAGCCCGGCCGGCGCAGAAACGGTTTCTGCGCCTCGAAGCCCTATCGGGCGGTGAGAAGAGCCTCGTCTCCATGGCCTTCATCTTTGCCATTCAGGAGCACGAACCGTCTCCGTTCTACCTCCTGGACGAGGTCGATCAGAATCTGGATGCCGTCAACGCCGAGAGAATAGCGATGATGATCAGAGCGAGTTCCCACGCGGCTCAATTCATCCAGATCTCCCTCCGAAAGGTAAGCCTGAAGGAGGCGGATCACATCATCGGCGTGACCATGAGCCAGCAGGCCGTCTCCAAGGTTGTGATGAGGGTCGACTTGGATGAGATCGTAGAGGAGGTTCCTGAGGCGGAGGCAGCAGCATGAGCCAGGAGTATGAAGAGGTTCTGAATCATCTCCTCTTCCACAAAGCGCTGGAGGAAGACAGTACGGGGAAGATAGACGGCTACGTGGAGTTACTCGCACAGGTTCAACAGGGGTACACCTTCCCGGCAGAAGCCCGCTTCGAGAGCGGCATCGCCGCCGTGTTTGACCTAGTGATAGAGCAGTCCTTCGATCCCTGGGACATTGACCTCGTCAGATTCTCCAAGGACTATCTCAAGAGGCTCCGGCGCCTGGGAACTGTAGACTTCATCTCTGCCGGTCGTCTGGTTCTTCTGGCCTGGTCGGTGCTGAAGCTGCAATCCGAAGTGACCCTGGCGGGGGCGGAACCCGTCAACCCTCCGGTGGATGGGTTCTTTGATGGATGGGATGTCACGCCCGGCATCTATCAGGACCCTGAAGACGTGGATTTCACTCACGAGCTCCTTACGAGCGAGGACCCTCCGCTCAGGGAAGCGTTCCAAAGGGACGTCTCCAGGCCAGTAACCCTGCTGGACCTCTTGAACGCGTTCGCGGAGGCGTACAACGAAACATCCGGGGCCGTGGCCAGTCGCAGACCTCTCCGTAGGCGAAGAGTCGAGTCCATCCGTGGCAAGGTTCACCGCGAGGACTTGGAGGAAGACGTCCAAAGAACCTGGAAGGCCATCCAATCCATGAACCAAGACGTCGTCGGCTTCAGTCAATTGTGTGACGGGGGCAAGTGGAAGAACGCCACGTTCTTCCTTTCCATCCTGTTCCTCTCCTCGCTTGGCTGGCTTGAGATTTGGCAGGAGGACTTCCCCTGGGGGGAGGTCTACCTCCGACCTCTGAGGCAAGGAGCAATCGGTGACGTGGTGGTCGACCCCGTGGCGGCAGAGGTGGCGTGAATGAGCAAGAAGGCCCTCTTGGAGGCCATACTCTTCTTGTCTGGAAAGGCCCAGACTCCGAGGCAGCTTGCGTTGGCCACTGGAATGGACCTGACCACCGTCAAGCGGCTGATCAGCCGCCTCGTTCGAGAGTACGAGGAAAGGGACGGGGCCCTGGAGGTCGCCCGCAGGGGACGCCGGTGGACCCTCCAGGTAAAGGATGAGTACGCGTCGCAGGCCGCCTTCATGGCCCCTCGGACGTTGCCGTCTGGAATCCTGAAAACTGCCAGTCTCATCGCCTACTATCAGCCGGTTAAGCAAAGCCACATTGTAGCCATCCGCGGCTCCAAGGCATACGACCACGTCAGGCATCTCGGGGAGAAGGGCCTGATCTCAGCCAGGCCCCAGGGACGCACACTCCTGCTTACGACCACGGCCAAGTTCTTGGACTACTTCGGTCTCAGTGTCCGGACGCGGGAGGAGTTGAAGAGATTGATGGCCGGCCGCATCCAGGATCCACCAGAGGGCCAGGACTCTTCTCGAGTGATAATCTCGGCCTAACGTATTTATAGAATCCTCCCCCACAAAAGGGAGGCCAGATACCTTCAACTTGGGTACTGGACAGAAGACATCGGAGGAGCCGACAGTTGGGCGGCTATCTCAGACACATAGAGTTGTCCAAGCAGCTGGAGGAGAAGGCAAAGGAGGCCTCTCGCAACAGAGAGCTTGCCGAGCAGCGGCTGGAGGAACTCCAGAAGCTTTTGGAGGCCGCCAAGAAGTCCGACTGCACCGTTGGCGAAGCCGAAGAGCTCCTGGGCCAGGCGAGCAGCGCGCTGGGAGCCAAGGACTATCGTCTCGCCTTGGAGAAATCCAAAGATGCGGAGGACAAGATCAAAGCCGCCTTCCTGCAGAAGACTCAATCTATCCTGGACTCCGCGGAGTCGATGCTGGCGTTGCTGAAGAGGACAAATCAGAACACGTCTGAGTACGAGGCCCTCATCGGAAGTGCCCGGGATGCGATGGAGAAGGGCACCTTCGAGGAGGCTGTGGAGGACGCCAAGCGGGGCTGGATCAAGGGAGAGAAGATGCTCCATGAGTACCTATCCAACTCCTTCTCCTCTGCTCAGGGTCTGGTCCTCGCGGCCAAGTCCATGGAAAAGGACACTGCGATGGCGGAGGACCAGTTGAAGAGGGCGCGGGATGCCCTGGACGCCAGCGACTACGACGAGGCCCTCTCTCAGACCGAGGAGGCCCTGGAACTCCTAGGTCGAGAGCTGGACTACGAACTTGAGGAGGAGAAACAACGAGTGCTCCGACTCGTCGAGGCAGGGGAGGCCTTCAACGCGGACATCTCCAAAGCCCGGGACTACCTTGCTCGGTCCGGGAAGGAACTCGAGAAGGCCGATTTCGAGAAGTCCTACAACCTTCTGAAACAGGCAGGGACGGAGGCCGAGAGACAGCTCAAGAAGGCCCTCAGGTCTAAGGAGGGCAGCCTTGAGGGTCCGATTTCGGAGGCTAAGAAGCTCGGCGCGGAAACGGTCAAGGCGGAGGGCCTGGCCGAGGAAGCGATGGAGGCCGCAAAGAAGGATGATTTTGAAACCGCAGCCCACCTCATCCGAAAAGCCCTCCAGGAACTGGATGAGGCAAAGTTCCAGGGAGTGCTTCAAACGATATCCCTCTCCCGGCCGAAGTTTCTCAAGGCACGAGAGCTGGGGGCTGATGTCCAGATTGCCGTTGAGACTTTTGACAAGGCGCGAAAGGCGTTGCAGGATGGCAACTTCAAGGAGGCTTTGCAGCACACGGAGAAGGGTACTGCGGAGCTGGACTCGCTGATCGGGGAATTCGGGAACGCCCGGGAGAAAATGGAGACACTCCTGCAGGAGGTCAAGTTCTTTTCCGCGGAAGGTGTGGACATAGGAGACGTTGAGAGTCTGCTCCCAGCGGCCAACGATGAGCTCGTGCACGGTGACGTGAAAGCGTGGAACTCCCTCGTCAAGAAGATCGAGA
>CAYFZX010000004.1:0-20375 GCA_964347795.1 uncultured Methanomassiliicoccales archaeon | reverse complement strand
AAGACCCTACCCGAGGCAGCTCTTGGCGAAGTCTCTGACATCCTCTCGAAAGTCCAGACCGCCCTCGATGTAAAGGACTTCGAGACCGCGGCTAGCATGCTGCAGGAGGCCCAGGGGAAGGCGGAGGAGAAGGCGAAGGAAATGGCCCAGACGGCAATCGATGGGCTCGCCGCCGCTCAGCAGTTGTCGTCGGATCACGGCATCGAGTCGTACGGCCTGAGGGAGGCCCACCTGGCCTCAAAGAAGGCCCTTGACGAAGGGGAGATTCCCAAGGTGTTCGAGGAACTAGCTGCCCTGGAGGAGCACCTGGCAAACCTTGCCCAAGAATCCTTCACGAAGGTGAAAGACCGGGTCGTCGAGGTTCGCAACTCCGGCATTGGCATTGCGGATCTGAAGGAAGTTCTCCGGCAAGCCAAGGACGCAATCACCGGGGGAGATGTCGTCCAGGGCCTAGTTTTGCTCCGTGGGTGTGACACTGCGGCCAAGGAGAGTCTGGACCGTTATCAAAAGGTGCACGACATCATGGCCTCCGCGGCAGTGCTGGTGGCCGAGGGGAAGAAGAAAGAGGTGAATATGAATAGGGCCATCGAGCTGATGCTCAAGGGGAAGACCGCCTTCGAGAGCGGAGATCTGAAGAGGGCCCTTGAGTACGCCCAGGATGCCAGATCCGAAGCCGAGAAGGAGATCAGCGTCCTCAATGTCACCGACAAGATCATTGCGGCTAAGGATGCCTTGGAGTTGGCCCAGCTATTGGAGGTGGACGTCCGCCTCTGGTCCAACCTGCTCCAGCGGGCCAAACAGTCCCTGGACAACAAGGACTTCCGTGAGGCCGTGGAACTCGCCATGGAGGCGGAGGATCAGGCAAAGTCTGGCATCCGAAAGCAGATCGACTCCCAGGTGGCCAGGTCCGAGTCCCTGCTGGAGGAAGTGAGGGTTCCCGCTCGAGAAGTCAGCGAGTGTCAGTCCGCGATAAACAAGGTCAAATCCCTCCTTGAGGACGGGAAGCTCAGGGATGCGGCCGACACCATTCGGGAGACACTCGTGAGCTGCGACGAACTCGTCAGGAGCTATTCAAGCACCCGGCAGAAGCTGAAAGCCGCAGAGGCCCTGACCTCAGAACTTCAGGCCATGAACGTTCGTGTCTCTGGGCCGGAAAAGCTCCTGTCGAAGGCAAGGAAGGCCTTCGATGACGGCAATCTGACCCATGCGGGACAACTGGCCGAGGAGGGCCTGACGCAGCTCGAAACCCAGCAGGAGGAAAGCATCAAACGGACCATCTCAGGCTTCGAGTCGGTCGTGGCCCAGGCAAAGGCCAACGGTGTTAACACCGCCAAGGCGGAGGAACTCCTTCAGGAGGCTCTGGCTCAGGCGGAAGAGAGGAAGTTCCAAGAGGCCCTGGCCTCGGCGATGCGGGCGGAGGCCGTCGTCGAGAAGATGGGGCTCCAAAAGGAGATTGCCGAAAACGCCCTAGAGACGGCCCGCACCAATATCATGGGACTGCCGACGCCCCTCCCCAGTCTGACGGAGCTCCTGAAGGCGGCGGAGCAGGCCTACGAGAAAGGTGACTATATCGCGTCCCTGGAGGCGGCGATTAGAGCCAAGGACGAGTACTCCGCCGTGCGGTTGAACTGGGAAGATCTGGAGGCCTCAGAGGAAGCCGGACTCAAGTTCTACAAGATGGCGGAGAAGGTGGGCGTCGACACTACCAAGTTGACGGCTCTGCTCGAGGAGGGTAAGGGAGCCGCGAAGAAGGGCGATCTGGACAGCGCGAAAGAGGCCTATGATGAGCTCGCGACGGAGGCAGCGGGCCTAACCTCCTCCTACCTTGCACAGCTCTACACCGAGGTGAAGAACGCCCACCTGGTATGCAACCTCCTTGACTGCGAGATTGAGGGAATGAGCGAAAAACTCTCCCAGGGGCGAGCCTACTCCGATGAGCATCGATTTGAGGACGCCCACGAGATTCTCTCGGTGGCCAGAGAACAGGTGATGACTGCTCTTCGTTCGAAGATTGAGGAACTCATTGGCGCGGCCAACGATGCCATTGCCCACGCCGAAAAGATCGGACTAGATACCACGGAGTCCCGCACGATGATGCAAGAGTCACAGGCCGCACTGGCAGAAGGACAATTCGAGAGGGCGATCCACCTAGCTCAGGAGAGCAGCGATATTCTGAAGGGCAGGGAAGATGTCCAACGGCGCTTCATGGGAACCACGTTCAAGGCGGAATCGTTGGTTAAGACCGCTAAGAAGTTCGGCATCGACGTGAAGAAGGCGGAGAAGGACCTTAAGAAGGCTTTCGATCTAAAGGACTCCGATCCTGAGACTGCCATCAAGACGGCCCAGGAGAGCTTGGATGTAGTGCAGGAGTCCCTAGACGCGTTCTCGCCTGTTCTCGCATTGGAGCTGAAGCTCGAAGACCCTGCTGTAGGCGATTGGAACCAGGGCGTCCTTCATCTCAAAAATTCTGGGAAGGCCGTAGCGAAAGACCTCCAGGTGGAGATCCTCGGCGACCTAGACACCCAGGGACTGAAGACCCCAGACACGATAAAGGCCGACGGAGATGCGGAGGCCGAAGTGCAGATTAGGTTCAACTCTCCCGGCGTGACGCCGATCATGGTGAAAGTCAAGGCCAGAAGAGTCCTAGACGATCAAGAGTACGAGTGGGAGCAGGTCTTCGAGTTCGACATTGCTGAAGCGGCTCAGAAGTCTGAGGCCCGTGCCATCCTAGCGGCACACGATACGAAATGCTCCCTGTGCCGCGGAACCATCAAGAAGGGATTCTCCGCCAAGGAGTGTGAATGCGGCTCTATCTTGCACGAGCCGTGCGCTCTCAGGGCAGCGAAGTGTCCGACCTGTGAACGCGCCCTCTGACCTCCACCCTCCGCGCCTAGACGTCCAGAGGACCGACTACCCTCTCAACCTCTCTGAGGACCTCACCACCGGCCAGGAGATCTACTATCCTCTCGATGTCTCGGGAAAGGGGACGATCCTCTGTCACCTGCGGCACATAGTTGCGCAGGAAAACATGCGCCGTCGAGGCGCCCTTCCCAGGCTTCAGAGGCCGTACGAAGTCGAGCCCCTGAGCGGCACACAAGTACTCGATGGCCAAGAGGTGACGAACGTTCTCGACCACCTGGAACAGCTTTTCGCCTGCAGCGGGACCCATGCAAACGAAGTCCTCCTGGTTGGCGGATGTGGGGATGGAATCGACGGACGCAGGATGCGCTAGGACCTTGTTCTGGGAGGCTAGTGCCGCCGCGGTGTACTGTGCTAACATGAGGCCAGAGTTGAGCCCGCTGCTTTCAGTAAGGAAGGGCGGCAGCTCGCTCAGGTGACCGTCCATGAGTCGGGCGATTCGTCTCTCCGCGAAAGCCCCCAATGAAGTAAGGGCAATCGCCATGAAGTCCAGCACGAAGGCCAGGGGCTGACCGTGGAAGTTGCCGCACGACAGCGATTCTCCATCTCTCGCGAAAAGGAGGGGGTTGTCGGTGGCAGCGTTGATCTCGACACCAAAGACCCGCCTCGCCTGGGCGAGCACATCATGGCACGCCCCGAAAACCTGGGGCATGCACCGGAGAGTGTAGGCGTCCTGCACCTTGGGACAGTCCTTGTGGGAGGGGATTACCTCGCTATCCTCCAGTAACCTAAGGATAGTCTTGGCCACCACCGTCTGTCCTGGATGTGGTCTCAGAGCCTGAATCCTCGGGTCGAAGGGTTGGGGCGATGCTTTCAGAGCCTCAAAGCTCATGGCTCCTGCCACGAGGGCGTTCTTGAGGCAACGCTGAGCGTCACGAAGACCTAGGCAACCGTACGCAGACATCAAGGAAGTCCCATTGATGAGGGCCAAGCCCTCCTTGGCGAGGAGCTCCACTGGCTGGAGACCGACCCGCTCCAGGGCTTCACCGCCTTCAAGTCGCTCACCCTCCAACAATGCCTCTCCCTCACCCACCATCAACAGGCTCAAGTGGGCCAAGGGGGCGAGGTCTCCACTAGCTCCCACGGACCCCTTCCGGGGAACCAACGGATGGAGTCTAGCATTGAGCATGCTACAGATCAGTTCTACTATCACAGGGCGGACGCCAGAGTAACCCTTGGCGAGGCCGTTAGCACGAATCACCATCATGGCTCGCACGACGTCCTCAGGTAATGGCTCCCCCACCCCAGCAGAGTGGCTTCGCACAATGTTGAGCTGCAGACGGCGAAGGTCCTCGTTCGGGATGCTGACATTAGCCAACTCACCAATTCCTGTCTTCACGCCATAGGCCACCCGGCCCTCGCGACCAATCTTCTCCACCAACTCACGAGAGGCCTCCATCATGCTTGAGGCGTCGGGCGAGAGGGCGGTGGTTTCGAACTCCCTTGCGACCAGGGCGACGTCGTCGACGGTGAGACTATTCCCATCAAGAGTTATCATGGGCTCCCCGTCTCGCCATGGCCCTTGAGGATAAAAAGGCCGAGGAAAACCCGATACGACGGTCTCGCAGACCACGGGCGCCAATCCACGACCTGTCGCGGGGTGCGGTGAGGTTCTTCAGAAAAGGTTTATTGGGCCCCAGTGTTGGGACTGCAAGCATGGAGATCGTCTTTCTGGGTACCAGTGGCAGCATGCCCTCACCCAAGAGGAATGTGCCTGCAATAGCCATCAAACGAGGGAGTGAGATCATCCTCATGGACTGTGGTGAGGGGACGCAGCGTCAGTTCATGCTTTCCAAGCTCTCCTTCATGCAGGTCTCCAGGATCCTGCTGAGCCACTTCCACGGTGACCACTTCCTCGGACTGCCAGGGATGGTGATGACTATGGCCCTGAACGACAGGTCCGAGCCTCTGGATGTCTACGGTCCTCCGGGGACTGTCGAGACCGTCAAGGCGCTTCTGAAACTGAACCTCTTCAAGCCCACCTTCGAAACGAGGGTATACGACGTGGACACGGGATACGAAGTGGACTGCGGGGAATATCATATCAAGGTCGTGCGATCAAAGCATCAGGTGCCCACACTAACCTTCTGCCTCGAGGAGAAGATGCGTTCCGGCAAGTTCAATCTGGACAAGGCGCAGGCACTGGGCCTACCGGAGGGACCCCTGTACCGGAAACTGCAACTGGGGCAAGACGTCGAGTGGAAAGGAAGAACCATCAAGCCAGACATGGTGGTCGGGCCCCCGAGGCGTGGCAGGAAGATCGTGTACACGTCTGATACACGGCCCAACCCTGACCTGGCATCCTTCGCTCAAGGCTGTGACGTCCTCATCCACGATTCCACGGTGGAGTCCAGCCTGGAGGAACAAGCGAATGAATACGGGCACTCCTCCGCGCGACAGGCGGCGGAGATGGCCAAGGCGTGTGGGGCCCGAATCCTCTTCCTCACCCACATCAGCCCCCGTTACGGGGACCCGGATGCCATTGAAGCCGAGGCCAAGGAGATCCTCCCGAACTCTCGGGTGGCCTCCGACTTCATGGAATACGAAGTCCCCCATCCAGATGGAGAAGTGCAGGCGTTGGAGAAAGAGATATAAGAAGCCCCACCTTTGGACTGCCCCACCCCTTGGGGGCACAGCTTGGCAAGGAATATCATCATAGAGGAACTCGCGCACACCCCTATTGAGGCGAGGTACAGCGAGATCGTAGAGAGAAAGGGCATTGGCCATCCGGATAGCATCGCCGACGCCCTCGCAGAGTCTGTGTCCAGGGCCCTCTGCAACATGTACCTCGAGCGGTTCGGCCGTATCCTCCACCACAACACGGATGAACTTCAGATCGTGGGTGGGCAGTCAGCTCCGCAATTCGGCGGTGGTCACGTGCTCGAACCGGCCAAAATCATCCTCGTGGGGAGGGCCACGACACAGGTAAACGGCGAGAGACTACCCTTCCGTTCTGCGGCCGTGAAGGCGGCCAAGGACTACCTCAGGGAGACGTGCACGAATCTGGACGTCGACACGGACATCACCATCGACTGTCTGATCGGGAGTGGATCCGTGGACCTGACGGCCCTGTACGACACTCAGAAGCACCTGGCCAACGACACCTCCTTCGGCGTGAGCTTCGCTCCTCTGAGTGAGACGGAGAACCTCGTCCTGGAAACCGAGAGGTTCATTAATGGACGCCTGAAGAAGAATCTCCCCGAGGTTGGCCACGACATAAAGGTCATGGGCGTTCGCCGTGAGGATAACATCCGGCTCACCATTGCCGCCGCTATGGTGGACCGTCACATACCTGACAAGGACCACTACGCGAGCGTCAAGGAACAGCTAGCGGACGAAGTCCTCGACCTGAGCAAGAAGCACACTGGGAGGAGCGTGGCCGTGGATGTCAACACGGGTGACAACCCCGACGCCGGAGTCTACTATCTCACAGTAACCGGCCTGTCCATGGAGAACGGGGACGATGGCTCCGTTGGTCGCGGGAACCGTGCGAACGGTCTTATCACGCCTTACAGGCCCATGAGCCTGGAGGCCTGTGCCGGCAAAAACCCCGTCACTCACGTCGGTAAGCTTTACAACGTCCTCGCCAGGGAACTCGCCCAAGAGATCCACGATATGGGTCAAGGTGACATCGAGGAAGTCCACATGCGAATCGTTTCTCAAATCGGGAAGCCCATCGACTATCCCCAGGCAGCAACAGCTCAGATGATCATGGCCGAGGGGGTCCCGCTCGCGAAAGTCCAGAAGGAGGCCGAGTCCATTATCGATAGAGGGCTGGCGAAGATATCCGACCTGACCTTCCGGTTTGTGAAGGGAGAGATCAAGGTCTTTTAGGCTCCGCGCTAGCGAGGTCCCTTCACAACGAGCACCGCGGCCCGAGATCGGGGGATGACGTCCCGGGCCACTTTCTCCCAAGGCCTATCGTGAGCTTCGTATCCTCTGAGGACGATCATACCGCCCTTCTTGTCGCCCCTTTTCAGAATCGCCTCCACGAGGTCTCCGGTCACGTACTTCACATCGCACGGGATCTCCATCTCCTCACAGTGTCGGAGGACCGCAGAAACGAGGGGGATGAGTTCGCGCGACAAGCGTTCGGCCAACTCCTCCTCGGTGATCTTCTCGGGGGCCAAGGCTTCCTCCATAATCTCGACGAACTCCTCTTCCACGACAGCCAGGGTGTCCAGGCGTCCCTCTTTGGCCAGCAGGATGGCCCATTCGGCCGCCAGCTTGCTGAGGGGTGAGCCGTCGAAGACCGCGAGGTGGAGATGGCCAAGGACCTCCTCGGGCTGGGGTTCTGGGCCTCGGACCACCAACACGGGGATTGGCGAGCGAGCGAGAATGACATCCATATTCGTCCCAACGCTCTCTGCTCCCAAGGACTCAAGTTCCCGGAAGTAGGGCGCGGGAAGGACCAGCAGCTCCGCTTCAGCTTCGTCGACCGTCCGGAGGATTTTGTCGAAGGACTCTTCCCCCGTGGGCCAGAGGACTCTGGCATCGGACCCGGCCGCTTTCAGCCTCTGCCTCACCTCGGAGACGTACTTCTCGGCCTCGTCGGCGAGAGCCTCGGGGAACCCCCCGGTCACGACGAGGGATGCGGAGAGTCTTTGGGAGAGGACCCTCCCAAGAGTGGTCACCAGCTCGTCCTGGTTGGACCTGTCCAGGGCGAGGAGGATTGTTTCAACCTTCGGTACCTCCAGCCCAAGTTTGCCCAGGAGGGCCTCCTCAAAGGCCTCAACCTGTTCCTCAACAATCCTTTCCACGTCCTTCTTCCCAAGGCCCATCTTTCTCACCCAGGTATAGGGGGAATCACGTTGAAAGCGCTTAGCACGAGGAGGTATGCCGTAGCCGCCAGAACCTGGAGCAAGGCCACGCTGCCGCCTACCTTTATGAAATCTAGCCAGGAGACGCGGACCTTGGCCTCCGTCTCCAAAGAGTGGAGGGCGATCACACAGCTGATGCTGCCAATCGGGGTGATGCTGCCTCCCAAGTTGGCCCCAATGATGACACTCCACCATAGCGGGGCCGTGTTCATTCCTGAGGCGCCGATGGCCTTGACCATCGGAACCAGCGTGGCAGACACAGGAATGTTATCGACGACGCCTGATGCACCAGCGGAGAACCAGAGCAGGAGAGTCTGGGTGCTGAATGCATCGCCGCTCGTCAGGTCCCTCAACCCAAGGGCCGCGGCCGCAAGCAAGCCTGAGGCCTGCACAGCCGCAATGAGCGCGAACAGCCCGACAAAGAAGATGACGATGGGCCAGTTTACTTGCCGAATCGCTTCCTCGGTGTCTACACCTGACAGCAGTAAAGCAGCGGTCGCGCCCGCGAGGGCGATGAAGTCCAGACCGATGCCCATCTGTCGAGCCAACGCGAACCCGAGAATTGTCCCCACCAAGATGATGCCCGACCGGCGGAAGAAGGTCCTGTCCCGCACGACGCTCCATTCGTCGAACTTGGCGACCCTGGCACGTTGATCCATCAAACCGGCTGGAGAAGGCTCCTGTTCCAGGCGATCTCTCATGGATAGACGCAGGAAGCCGTAGGCTATCCCCAGGCTCAGGAGAGCAAAGGGTGCCGAGACTATGAGGAAGTCCACGTAAGGGATGCTGGCGGCCGTTCCGATGATCAGGTTGGGGAGGCTACTAGCATAGGTCGTGAGGGCCCCCGCGTTGGCGACAATCGCCTCGCTGACCAAGTAGGGCTTGGGGTCATACTCCAGGACGCGACAAGCTACTAGCGTCAAGGAGACGATGATAAGCATGGAGGGGACGATGGTGAGGAAGCTGACGAAGGCGAAGGTGAGGAGATTCAGGTAGAGGAAGAGCCGGAGTCTGTCCCCCTCAGTCGCCTTAACGATTTTGATGCCAATGAACTGGAACAGGCCTGAGCGGGAGGTAACGGCCACGAGGATGCCAGTCCCGATGATGACACCAATGACGCTGAGGTCGTCTCGGAGGAAGTCGTAGATGGTGGGGTAGGAGAACACTCCGAGGAAGACCCCCAGGAGGATCGCGGCACCCGCCCCGATCAGGGCAGCCGTCGTCTTGTGAATCCTCTCGTAGGCGATGAGGACGTAGGTAACGACCATGACCGCCCCGAAGATCGCCATTATCCCTGGATTGGACAGGCTCCTCCCCCAGGGGGCAAGATGGAACTCAGAATAAAGATGTTGGCCGATTTCCGCCTCGATTCACGACTTCCCTGAACACCCTAGCCTCCACGCCACGCCGTCAAGGACAGATTGGAAAGACTCGCGAGTCATCCGACCAGTGTTCGTGTTCCTTGGGCTTGGGTGATAGGAAACGGCGAGAGCTGGGATCCCGGGACGAAATTCGTGAACAGCGCCATGGCGAAAGTTGACGTCATTCTTGGAGACGCCATGTCGCTCAGCGAGATACCTCAAGGCCGCGTCAAAGGCCAATCTTCCCAAGGCTAGGACTGCCCTGGGGCGAAGAATCTCCATCTCCTCAGACAGGTAGGGCGCGCAGTTGCGTACCTCTTCCGCAGCTGGCCTGTTGCCGGGAGGGGCGCATCTCACGGCCGCGGTGATGTAGGCATTGACCAGCTGAAGACCGTCATCGATAGCCTTCGAAGTCGGCTGATTCGCAAAGCCGGCCTCGTAGAGGCCCCTCATTAGAAACGCGGCGCTCGGGTCCCCGGTAAACACCCTGCCAGTGCGGTTGCCACCGTGGGCGGCAGGGGCGAGTCCCACGATGACGAGCTGGGCATCGCGGTCTCCGAATCCAGGGACAGGGCGACCCCAGTAGGTCCAGTCAGCAAAGGCCCTCTTCTTCTCCTTGGCCACCCTCTCGCGATAGCCGACCAGACGGGGGCACTTCTCGCAGGCAACAATTCTCTCTCGAAGGGCGGAAAGCCGACCCACGGTGCTCAGGTCTCCTAGGCCAATGGGACAGAAAAGGCTTCGCCAGCCTCTCGGGGTCGTCTCTGAGGACTGGCCATCCCGTCTGGGGTACTCACCGACCGTCGAGGGTTTTTAATCGCGGGTTTCATACCACCCAGGGTGATCGGATGAATGAGGACGCCGCATTCATCTCGCAGCAGGTGGACAAGCACCACGTGTGGTTCCAGGACTCTCTCTGTTTGATCGCATCTGAGAATCTGATGAGCCCTTTGGCCCTGGAGATGTACCTCTCCGATTTCGGCCACCGATACGCGGAGGGATTGCCTGGCGAGCGCTACTATCAAGGCAACCTATACACCGACGAGGTCGAGATCCGCATCGTGGAGATGCTGAAGCGGATCTTCCGCTGTGACTTCGCCGATCCACGACCCATATCCGGTACCGTGGCGAACCTGGCCGTGCTATTCGCCCTGACGAAGCCTGGTGACGTCATGACCACCGTCGCACTCGCCGACGGAGCCCACATCAGCACCGCCAGATTCGGTGCCGTGGGCGTCAGGGGTGTCAACGCCATCGCCTATCCGTGGGACGCGGAGAACATGACCATCGATGTCCACGAGACGGACAAGCTGATTAGGCGAGTGAGACCCAAGGTCGCCCTCTTCGGGCAATCCGTCTTCCCCTTCCCGACTCCCATTGAGGAACTCCAGGATGCGTTCCAGGAGGTCAAGTGTGCCGTTTGGTACGATGCCGCCCACGTGCTGGGCCTCATCGCGGGAGGGAAGTTCCAGGACCCCCTCCGAGAGGGCGCCCACATAATCTCTGGCAGTACTCACAAGACCCTCCCAGGGCCCCAGCATGGCGTGCTCTTGGGGAACCCCAGGGACGAAAAGATGGAGAAAAAGCTCCTGAGGGCCGTCTTCCCAGGAGTCGTCAGCAATCACCACCTCCATTCCATGGCCGCCCTCGGCATCGCGTTGGCGGAGTTTGAGGCCTTCGGCAAGGCATATGCCGACCAGGTTGTCAAGAACGCCAAGGCCCTGGGCCAGGCCCTCTACGAGCGGGGAATGAGGGTCCTTGGCGAGCACCTGGGATTCACGGAGTCGCACACCCTGGCTGTGGACGTATCCGAAGAGGGGGGTGGAGCTCCTGTCGCTTTGGACCTGGAGAAGGCCAACATCATCACAAACAAGAACCTACTACCAGGAGACACCAGCCCCGTGAAGCCCAGTGGCATTCGCCTGGGAAGCCAGGAGCTGACCCGCTTGGGCATGCAGGAGGCCCAGATGACGGAGGTCGCTGAGCTCATTGTAAGGGTCACGATGAGAAAGGAGGACCCGAACGAGGTAGCGAAGGACGTGGCGGCCCTCCGGGCGGACTTCAACACCATCCACTACTGCTTCCACGAGGGGAAGGAGGCCTACAAGCGATACAGGCTGGTGGAGGTGTAGACCCTCGCACCAGCTGGTCTGGCTGGAGCCGACGTCGACAAAAAGATTTAAGGGCCCAGGTTCTCCTAGGATTGCACCCCTATGGCGGAGCTACTGCCAGACCTCGAAGAGAAGAGGGAGAAGTCCAACTCCCAGGCGGAGTACCACCGCCGCAGACGAGACGAGCTCAACAACAAAACCAGGGAGTGGATCCAGAGAAGAGACAGCCTCAATGCCCAAGTGAGGGAACTCATCGGGAATGCGGCCGATCACAAGCAGGAGAGGGATCGGCTCAACGAGGAGGTCAAGACTGCCAAGGCCGAGCGTGACAGGTGGAACAGGAAGGTTGCCGAGCTACTGGATGAGATGAACCGGTTGAAGCGGAGGAAGGTCCCGAAGGGAGGCGTCCCCATCGACAAGCTCAAGCGGGACCTTAGGGGTCTCGAGTTCCGCCAGCAAACCTCGGTCCTGGCCGTGGACAAGGAGAGGGACCTTATCGAGCAAATCACACGGCTCCGCGAGGAAATAGAGAGCCGCGAGAAGAAACTCAGGGAAGACGAGGACATCATGGCTCAGCAGGAGAAGATCGATGAGGCGAAGGATCGGGCAGAGGGCTTTCACACGGAGGTGGGTCAGAAGGCCGAGGAGGCCCAGGTTCACCATGACAAGATGGTGTCGCTCTACGAGGAGGGGGATGAGCTGCGACGGGAGGCCGACAGAGCCCAGGAGCAGTTCATCCGGACCAAAATGACTTCCGATGAGGAGCACCAGAAGCACATCGACTTCATTCGGCAGGTCCATGACTACGACAAGATCATCCACGGCATCCGCGCCAAGACAGTTCGAGCGAGGTTCCGGAAGGAGGAGACAACCGCCAAGAAGGAGGCCAAGGAGATCTACGAGAGATTCAAGAGGGGCGAGAAACTGAGCACCGAAGACCTCATGATGCTCCAAAAGTCAGGGTATCTGTAACCATAGCCAGAGTATATTCTCTATGAAAATGCTTATATAGAGCATGCAACATAATCTCGTGGGGGAGACTGGGCTAGTGCGTTAGAGTGCATCCCATCCCTTCTGACAAAGCTGGCCCTCTCCCTGTTTTCTTCTTATGGTGTGACGGCGGCACCCGCCTCGTCAGCTTAATATAGCCACGGCCAGCATGATGGTTTGAATGGTCCTGGAAAGGCTGGGTGGCTCGCTCCGAGCCATACTCAAGAAGATAGCTAGGGCGTCCCACGTGGACGAAACCTTGGTGAAAGAGGTCGTCCGGGACCTCCAAAGGGCACTCCTGCAGGCCGATGTCAACGTGGAGATGGCCTTGGAACTCAGCCGCCAGGTAGAGAAGAGGGCCCTATCCGAGAAGCCTCCAGCTGGGATGAGCGGCAGGGAGCACGTCATTCGAATCGTCTACGAGGAACTTGTCGGCATCCTCGGCCAGACTCGCGAGCTGAAGCTTGGGAGGCAGAAGATCCTCATGGTCGGCCTCTACGGGCAGGGCAAAACCACAACGGTAGCGAAGCTGGGTAAGTGGCTCCAGAGAAAAGGGCTCAGGGTTGGCCTGCTGCAGGCGGACACACACCGGCCCGCGGCCTACGATCAGCTCAAGCAGCTGTCCAAACAGCTAGAGGCCCCGTTCCACGGCGACACACAGGAGAAAGATGCGGTGAAACTCGCCAAGGAGGGCATCGGGGTCCTTGCGGACCAGGACGTGATCATCGTCGACTCCAGCGGTCGACACTCTCTGGAGACAGATCTCATCGAGGAGATTAAGGCAGTCTCCAAAGCGGTAAAACCCGAGGAGACCATACTCATCCTCGATGCCTCCACCGGCCAACAAGCCGGGCCTCAGGCCAAAGCGTTCCACGATGCTGTTGGCGTGACGGCGGTAATCCTTACGAAACTCGACGGCACCGCTAAAGGGGGAGGTGCGCTGGGAGCCGTGGCTGAGACGAAAGCCCCCATCATCTTCGTGGGCGTCGGGGAAAAGATTGAGGACTTGGAGAAGTTCGAACCGCCGAGGTTCGTCTCTCGCCTTCTCGGGATGGGCGACCTCCAGTCCCTCCTGGAGAGAGCTCAGGAGGCGTTGGATCAGGAGCAGATGGAGGAGACGGCCAAAAGGATCCTTTCCGGCCGGTTCACCCTCCGCGAAATGTACGAGCAGATGGAGGCCCTGACGAAGATGGGGCCCTTGTCGAAGCTCTTCAGCATGCTCCCAGGGATGTCAGGTGCGCTCTCCGAAGAGCAATTGGAGGATACCCAACGCAAGCTGCGATCCTTCAGGTTCATCATGGACTCCATGACCGAGGAAGAGAAGGAGAACCCGAAGATCATCAAGTCGTCGAGAGTTCTCCGCATCGCCCGCGGAAGCGGTACCGACCCCAAGAGCGTGAAGGAACTCCTGAAGTACTACAACGCATCCAGAAAGGCCATCCGTGGCCTGGCGGGTAACAGGAAGATGCGCCGTCAGCTTCTGAAGCAATTCAAAGCCGGTGGTTTTGACCTAGGAGACCTCGGCTGAAGCCGTCACTCCTCCTGGCTGATGACGTCGTTGATGGCCACCTCTGCGATATCTGAAGCATAGCCACCGATTCGACTGATGCTGTCCACAACGGTGGCCAACGGGAGGACATGGGGCATCTTCGTCCCACTCACGCTCTGAGACAGCTTCTCCACCTGCTTGTCTAGGGTCTCCCTGGCATCGAGAGCCTCGTTTGCGAGGTCCAGGTCATCGGACATGAGAGCGGCGAAAGCCCGCTCCAGGATTTCCAGGGCGAGGTGAACGGCCTTCTCAACACTTTCCAGGAAAGATCTCTCCAGCTTCTGCCCTCCCCTTTGAAGGACGGCAGTTGCGATCTTCTCTGAGTGGTCCCCAATGCGCTCCAGCAGCTTGGCCGCAGCGCTGAAATGGTGGAGCTTCTCCCGCAGGTCGTAGGCTACCATATAGCTTGGATCCGTGACCGCCAGGTGATATTGCTTGGCCACCATCCAGTAGAGGCGGTCGACGTCCTGGTCTCTTGGTAAGACGTCCAGGGCTTGACGTGTGTCCCCCGCTCCGAGGGCCTTGACGGAATCCTCCGCCATGGAGCGAACGGTCATATACATGCGCCTCAAGCACTTGTCCGGTGACAACTCCATGGGGTTCGCTAGGTCCTGAATCAAGACGCGCGTCCCGGTCTCCTCCACCACCTCGGCACCGATGACCATGCGCGTGAACTCGCGAGCAACCTTGCGGGACATCGCGGCCTGCGTCGCGGGGAAGCGGAGATCGATGAACTGGTGACCAGTCACGTAGGCTCCGATCAGCTTCCGGAGCACGTGACCTCTTCTCTCGCCCCGAGCCACCTGGAGGACCTTCGTCCGAGGTTCTTGGCGCCCTTCCCTTCCGGCGCGCAAGACGAGGGCATCGCCTAGATGTTCGAAAAAGACCATTTCCCCTGGCTTCAACTTCATCTCCTTTGCCCAGGGCTTGGGGAGAGACACGGTGTACGTTGCCCCTCCTGTTATCTGAACCTTGCGAGCTTCCATAGAGTTCCTGCTCCTCCATAGTTTCTTGATTTCTCTCAGCTTGATACCCCTATCTATTGATATTATATAGGGTCTCCCTCGAAGCACCATCCCCGGGGATTCCCTTTATAAGAGGGGGCTCACTGCCCCTGGTGAGCATGGGCTTCAAGGAATGGATTGTACCGAGGGAGAGGCAGTTCTACGACCTGCTCAGTGAGATCGGCAAGGTGCTGGTTGAGGGAGCGAAAGGACTCAACGACCTCGTTCATGACTTCAGGAACGTGGAAGGGAAGCGAAGAGCCCTGAAGGAGATCGAGCACAAAGGGGACGAGGCTGTTCACGAGATCTTCGAGGCCCTCAACCGGACCTTCATCACCCCCATCGACCGCGAGGACATCACCGATCTCGCTACGAGCATGGACAACGTTTTGGACATGGTGTATGCGACTGCGGTCCGACTCGACCTCTACAAGGTGAAGGCCGTGACCCCACCCATGGTGGAGTTTTCCAAAATCATTCGGGAAGCCTGCGACCACATCCATGCCGGCGTCGACCTCATTCGAAACCGGAAGAACTGGTCCCAGGTGGAGACACTGTCCGTTGAGATCAATCGGCTTGAAAACGTGGCCGATGAAGTCCTGCACGAAGCGGTCGCGGATCTCTTCAATGGGAACGACGCTCTGACCGTCATCAAGCTCAAGGACATTTATGAAAAGATGGAAATGGCCACCGACTACTGCGAAGACGTGGCGGATCACCTGAGTGACATCGCCATCAAGTATCGCTGATCGCAGGAGGTCCTTCACGGCACTCGATCTTTGGTTCGCGGCAGCCTTCGGTCTCCTCATCGTTTGGACCTTCTGGAGTGGCTTCACAGACGCCGCCAATGCAATCTCTACCGTCGTGGGGTCCCGAGTGCTCAAGCCTCTAGCCGCTGTGGCTCTGGCCACGACGGGGAACTTCGTGGGCGTGTTCTTCGGCGAGGCGGTGGCCCGGACCCTGGGGGAGGGCATTGTCCCCCCGGAGATCGTGACGGCCCCTTTTGTCGTAGCCATCATCGTGGGCGCCCTCGGTTTCGACGTTTACACCTACATCCGTGGAATCCCCATCTCCGAGACACAGGTCCTCGTGGGGGCCCTCATTGGGGGAGGCATCGCAGTGGCTGGCTTCGAAGCCGTTCGAGTGGGCTCGACGCTGCAGAAAGTGCTTATCCCCATGGCCTCTGCCCCCTTGATCGCGTTCTTTGTGGGCGCTGGCCTCGTCCTCGTGGTCCTCCATGTGGCCAAGCGGATGGCGGCCGCGAGAGTGAACCTGGTCTTTGGGAGAGCCCAGATTGGATCCTCCTTCTTCTTTTCCGTATCTCACGGGGCCAACGACGCGATGAAGAGCGCAGGGCTAATGGCCGCGTTAATTTTTGCGCACGCCGGAGCGACCGGTCGACTCGAGGTGACACTCGAGATCCGATTCCTAGCGGTCAGCTTCCTTGCCGCGGGTACCTTCTTCGGCGGGTGGCGGATTGTGCGGACTATGGGGTTCAAGGTGACGGAGCTGCGCCCCTACCAAGGATTTGCCGCGGAGACAGGGGCCGCCGCTGTCGTCCTTGCGAGCTCCCAACTGGGTTTCCCCCTTAGCACCACACAGACGGTCTCGGGGAGCATCATTGGTGTGGGAGCAGCCCGTCGTTTCTCCGCCGTGCGCTGGCGAGTTGTCCGAGAGATTGTCTTCACTTGGTTGATCACCATCCCCGCGTCTGCCGCCTTCGCCTTCGTCAGCGTCACAGCATTCAGCCTTTTCCTGTAGCGCTCAGGGAGCGAAAGAGTGGGGCACACAGGCATTAATACGCCTCCGGCCGACGGCCTGGACATCCTGACTTCCTTCTGTAGTCCCACCGGTAGCCACATCTGTTAGGCACGGATCGGGATCTGAAGCGGAGGACGACCTCGAGCCAAGGAGCGGTTGCTGAGAGTTGTGAGGAAGGCAGTCCTCGTCAATCACCCCATGAACGGTGGCCCGTCACTCCGTTGACTTCGCACAATCGACAGCACGCGGTGCCACACGGCTGTCCGGTGCTTGCACACCGTCGTGACTGTCTTGCGGACTGTCAGAGGCAAGTCGATTCCGGGGATTATTGGCTCTCGATCCGGGGCGCCAACAGATAGGTGGCCTTTCCCTTCTCCCCCGCTAGCTCAAACTCGAGCCGGACGGGGTAGTCATTGCCCAGGAAGATCGTGACCGTCGACGCCGAGCTGATGGCCTTCACCATATTCGAGAAGTAGTCCAGAGGAAACAGCGACCTGACCTTCTCTTTGCACTGCAGCTCGTCCAACAGATCCTTGGGTAGATCCAGCCTCACGGTGTCCGCGTCTCCCTCGGACACCATCTCGAACCCATCGGAGGATGCAATGAGGGCGATGTGATCTGAAACGCTCTCAGAGGCTTTGATGCCCTGCCGCAGCTCACTGGTTCTGACGGTGATCTTCGCAGGCAAATCCAGGCTAGGCACTTTCGGGTCGGACATGCCGGCGGTGTCCACGAGGGACATCTGACGAGTGATGTTGCCAACGTGGCACACCAAGCGGTTCCTGTCCTCATCGTGGTCCAGGCTGATGACGTCCCCCGCTTTGGCAAGGCGGAGAACCTCCTTCACTTTATCCAGATCAATGCCCAGCTCGCCTTGGTCCGCTTTGTACTCCTCGAAAGCCCCCTTCTCGATGGACATGTCCACCATCGCGACATGGGCGGGATCCACCGCCTTTACCGCAACAGAATCTGCGGCCAGGTTGAACTTGGCCTCGTCGACCAAGGTGGAGATGACATCGGTAACCTCACGTAGGACCTCGGACTTTATCTTCGAGTTAAACATCCTGCTCCCCCGCCTCGCCACCTTATTGATGGACCGATAATAAAGCTATTCATAATCTATTTGGATATTATAATATAAATATCGATATCTGATAAGCCAGCTAATACTCCCGCCACGTGTGGCTACATCGTACACAGCGGTAGATCCTTGTCTCCGGTTCATCCGAGGCTCGGGTCTGTTTCATGTACCACATGGCCTCGAAGTTGCCGCAGTTGGGACATTCGATCCGCGTCTTGGGCAGGGTCTCTGCAATCTCCTCCAAGACCAGGGGTTCTGGGGGCCTCTCCTGGGTAGGAGTCACGATCCTTGACAGCAAGCTGTCCTCCTCCGTGAGCTCGCGGAGGAAACCGCACCCATCTCGGCGGCAAACAAGCTTGCCCCCTTCGGGATACATCAAGGAGCCGCACTTGATGCAGAACATCCTCTGATAGCAGATGGAGGGAGCTAATCAACCTTTCGATTGGACCTCAAGGCCTCAGGCCAGGGGTCACCGGATGGACCGATCGTACTCCCGGAGCGCCCTCTCCACCAACCGCTTTATGAGCTCCTCCCGGTCCAGCCTTCGGGGACCCCTCAGCGGCGGCTCTCTGATGGGGCGTTCTAACCGTCTCTCCATCCGCGGTTCCGGCTGTCTCTCTCTGTACACGTCTCTGTATGGCTCCCGAGGCGTGTAGCCCTCGTCGATGCGGCGTTGCTCAGGCCCTCGCGGAGGCTCGTACGCCTCAGGTCGCTCCTCCTCATAGCCATAGGGAGTGACGGGGATGCGTCTGAGATCGTCGTACGTCTCTCGATATCCTCGGTACCAGCCCGTGGTCCCGGCGACGAGGGGCAACCGCGACCTGGTAGGAATGAGTTCGAGGGGCTGGTAGCTTGGGACCACGGATGGAAGGGATTCTCGCTGCGTCTGCTCCGACTCCGCCTCCAACTTCCGCTCCTTGGATGCCTGGTCCGCGATGAGGCCACCGATGTATGCAAAGATTATGGTGACCAAGTAGCCATTCATGCCCATGCTCACGGTTTCCCTCAGAGCGATCGCGAAGGAGGTGATGTAGGCTACGAGGAACCGGATCGTGGCGTCAAAAATTGGCAGGGCGTCCCCGATTGCGTAGGCTGCAGCGGCAGGCAGTGCGACAAGGTTAGCGAGCTGGGGAAAGGACCCCGTGGCCTGTGCAATCAAGGACAGGGTCCATATGATAGCCACCGGGAAGAACGCGGCCAGCGCTGCCACCCAGTGATTGCCGGCCTTGCGGCCACCGACGTACCCAGCAATCATCTGTCCAAAGGTGGGTATCCACCAGAGCATCAGGGAAAGAATCAGGATGTACTTCACTGAGGCCCAGAAGGAGTACGGCTTCTTGCGGGGGAAAAGGTCATCGATGTCAGGGTTGTAGCTGTAGAGCCCCTCCTGATTGGACCTCAGGGTGAGGGGTCGCGAACGGGTTGACCAACCAGATCCCGGAGCGAGAAGACCTCCGCTGCCTCGACCGAACACCATTTCCCATCCCTTCTCCGGCGGTGCCGGGAGACCGGCCTAGGTCATCTAGTCTATAAATATGTTTTGTCAATTGATAATGACACCTCGACACTGGCCTGAGGTGTCAGGCGACTCCAGGGCGGTGAACAGCCGTGCGATGGACGGTCTCTCCAGCGCTATGAACGGGGTTCCAATCACGAAATCGAGATGGGTTCGAAGTTAAGGCCAAGGCTGCGAGCGTATTCCCAGGCCTCCTTTGCCTCTCCGATGGTGAGCCTTCTAGAAATGTCGTCCCAGCGCTCCGGCTCCTTCACCACTTCGTGGGCAGGGCGGTACTGATCCATGATGTTGACGAGCACGCCCTGCATCTCTTGCGAGAGAATATCCAGCACCGGCTGCGTGCAGCACTCCAAGTGGTTTGGCATTACAAGGTGGCGAACGATCATGTCCCCACTTTCGTAGGCCATTCGATGGTTTCTACTCACGATTCGGACGTAGTCCTTCACCCGGGCGAGACGGCGAGCGCATTCATCGTTTCCGAACTTGAAGTCGGGTAGCCAGAAGTCCGTCACGTCCATGAGGAGACGCATGCCTTCCTCGGTCGAGTACATGTTGGAGTTCCAGACGGTGGGGACGTTGACCTCCGTGCTGGTGAGGGCAGCGAGGATGTTGTGCATGTCCGGGACTGGGTCCCCGCCGACGAAGTTCACGTTGGCAGCACCTTGCCGACGGAGCTTGGCTATGACGGAAGAGAGTTCCGTGGGCGTGACCCTTCGGCCGCTCGCCGGATCGAGGCTGCAGTCGTAGTTCTGACAGAAGGAGCAGTGGAATGTGCATCCGGAGAAAAAGATGGTCCCGCTGCCCCCCTGGTTCTCGCCGATGAGCGGGCTCTCTTCTCCGAAGTGATGGAAGGCGGAGTGCAGTCTGCTGGCCCTCTTGAGCTTGCAGACACCGAACTTGTCCACGCTCCGGTCTGCGTTGCATCTCCACTCACAGAAAGTACACGCCTTAAGCATCCTGAAGGCCAGTTCCACCTTTAGGTCGAGGAGATTTGGGTGCGTGGGGGGGGTGTCGTCCAAGGAAGCGCTACCCTTCCTCACCGCGGCCCAAGTCCGCCGGAAACTCCCGGCCGCCCTATCGTGAAGCCGCCAGAGCTCCTCCGTGGTCGCAGTCTCTAGGGGCTCGGGAACGGCTATTCCTTTGCATATTCGGAATTTCGCCGGCGCGGTGTCCATCATGACGTTATAGTACCAGGCGAGGTTTTTTCGGACGACTTCGTTCCCCCATATCCAGACAGCATCAGCACGGGCCAGTCGCATCCAT
>CAYFZX010000003.1:48346-54415 GCA_964347795.1 uncultured Methanomassiliicoccales archaeon | reverse complement strand
GTGAAAGCCCTCTTCGAGAAGGGCGGCAGGAACATATCCCAGATAACGGAGGCCCTAAGGGCCCGCCGGGGCACGGCTTCTAGGAGAATAGTGCGTGAGAGGCTCAAGGTCTTGGAGGAAAGGGGGGTCGTCGTCTCCTCCAAGGGTTCTCGAGGCAACGTCTACGACGTCTCTGAGGCCACCGTCCGTCGGTGGTCAGAGGTCCTGGGCCTCATGGCACCCCGCGAGGAGGAAATTCCCTGAGAGCCGACCTCCTTCATCTGGTCACATGTGTCCACTTCATTTAATAGAGGGGCCAGACTTGGAATGGATGAGGTGAGCGAAATGGCAGCAACCGATGCAGAAGAGGTGAAGGAAATCCTCTCAGTGATCTCGACGGAGATTCCGAAGCTCCTCTCGGCTATCTCGGAAACCCTGTTCAACGCCGAGCAGACAGAGCAGTACGCCAAGGCTGTGGCCGACTTCTACCAGAGACTCACGGAGGCTGGAATGGACCAGGAACAGGCCTTCCTGCTGACCCAGCAGTTCATGGACAAGACCAACTTTGCGGCCATGATCCAGGACGTCTTGGGTAGCAAGGGCTTCAAGTTCAAGGGCGGCAAGCGACGCAAAGACCAGGAGATTGGCGAGGCCATCGAAGAGGCCGTCAAGGAGAAGATCAAGGAGAGATTCGAAGAGAGCGACGAGGAATGACCGGAGGACAAGGCATCTTCGTCGCCGTGGCCTCCACCGTCCCACTCCTGGTGCTGAGGCTCGGGGCGAGCTTCCTCAGGATGGGATTCCGCATCCGGAGGGGCGCCTCTAGATTTCAGAGACAATTGAGGAAGTCAGGCGTGCAACCGGAACTTGCCCGAAGACTAGCGGCCCGCTATCGCGAGCACTGGAGTCTGAGAAAGTTCATCTCCTTCGCGATGAAGCAGGCCCGACGGTAGTCTTGCGTTCTGCACTTGAAGAGTCCAGGGACCTTGTCGGGCCATTTGTCACGACCTGCGTCTTTCGCAGGTTCTCGTTTCAGGAGAAGGCGACGCCTTCATGGACCTTGAGCGCCGCCTTCCTGCGTCGGCTCCGCCTGGCCTTATCGTGTGAACGGTTCTTGGCCTCTTGTCGAACGCTGGACAGCAGCCACTCTGGGCTCGAGTCGCCATACTCGGTACGGACATACCTCACCAGCTCCGCGGGAAACCGGAGAGGAGGGTTGTCCACCGTGGCGCTTCCCAGGGGGATTACGAACATCTCTTTCACCTCGTCTCGAGTAAGGATGGTCAGAAAGGTAGTAACAATCGGGATTTAGTGGACGGCTGGTGACCACTTGAACGCGTCGGGGGAGGCTCCGAGGCGGCCTGCGCGGCTTGCGTTGTGACTCTGTGAAACGCTCCTTGCTACGGGCCCACGGGAGGGGGCGTGGGCCTCGGACTTGAGAGTGTTGTGGGGCGCCACACCAATCCCAAGATTCCGGCGATGAAGCCGAGGAGCGATCCGATGATAAGGCCCCACCCAGTGGGAAGTGCGAGGAGCGCCACCAAAAGCGTAAGGATCCCCCCGTAGGTCACTAACCGCTTCTGTCCCGTGGAAAGCCAGTACGCCCCAAGGAGGGCCAATAGGACGAAGAGCAACGCAAGTCCAGTTCCCAGGAGGCCCAAGGAACCGACAAATGCGGCAAGGGGGGCAAAGACAAGGGCAACTGTGAATGCCCCGATGGCCTGGAATACAGCGGCCACCAACGCAAGCGCGACCGCGAGAGTAGGAGTCTCCTCAGGCATGGCCTCCCTCCGGGGCCGGATGCCCAAGGTCTGACAAAGACCTTTCTAGAGCTTTCCGGGGCAGCTATTGTCAGGGTTCTCTCTGCCCCGAGACCACGCACGACGACGTAGGTTCTCTCCTCGGATCCAGCGCAATCTATAAACTCGCTCCCTCCTTGCATGGAAGACCTGGGATGATGGGGGCAGAGCCCTTTTGTCTAGACACTCCCCAGGAATCGACGAACCGCGGGAAGCAGAAAGTGAGCGGAGGAGAGCCCGATGGGTGGAGACGAGGTCGGAGCAGAGGATGACATTTGGGACAAGCTCAGATTCTTCATTGGATCCTGGGAAGGAACGGGCGAAGGGAAGCCCGGTGTGGGGCGGCACGAACGCGGGTACGACCTCGTCCTCAACGACAAGTTCCTTCGCGTGAGGAACAAGTCAATCTACGAGCCTCAGGAGGCCAATCCGGAGGGAGAGATTCACGAGGACTGGGGCTTTTTCAGCTATGATGAGAACAGGGGCGAGTTTGTCCTGCGGGAGTTTCACGTGGAGGGGTTCGTCAATCAGTACGTCCTGGATGAGGTCTCCCCTGACGGCAAGACCTTCGTGTTCGTGACGGAGGCGATAGAGAATATCCCCCCTGGATGGCGAGCTCGAGAGACGTATAGGATCCTGGGGGAGGACGAGTTCCAAGAAACCTTCGATCTTGCTGGTCCCAAGGAGAAATTTCGTTGTTACATCGAGAGTAACTTCAAGCGAGTCCGTTGACCCTGGGTGGCATACCCTCGTCCCATCATGAGGCTGAGAAAGTGACCAAGGAAGAGAAGGTTGAGAAGGAATGGCACAGGAAGTTCGCCGTGGACCTCTTCAACTATGTGTGGACCTTCCTGGACAAGGAGGAGAGGAGCGTGGAAGAGGAGGATGAGATGGTTCACGCAACCCACGCGTCGCGGTTCCACTGGGGAAAGATCGGGGAACCTGAGAACCTCGCAAGGGGAGAGTGGCAGGTTTCGCGCGTCTACTCTGTGCTCGGCAGGCCGCAACCGGCCATCTACCACGCCAACCGATGCCTTGAGATCTGTCGGGAGCATGGAATCGCGGATTGGGATCTTGCTTTCGCGCTTGAATCCCTCGCGCGGGCACACTCCGTCGCCGGAGACAAGTCTGAGTGTGAGAGGTTCCTCCAGCTCGCTGAGGAAACGGGGAAGGCCATCCAAGATGAAGAAACGCGGGAGCTGTTCTTCGCCGACCTAGGAACCATCGCGGTTCCAAAGAACTAGCAACGCACCTGACTCGACCTGAGAGTCAGAGTGTCCGCCTCCTCCTCGGGGAAAGCGAAGCCCGAAGAGACCTCCCCACAGCCCCAGGGAGGCCTCGCCACTTTGAGAGCTTGACACTTCGAAAGGCCTCCTCTAGGTCCCGCCCCTCGGCCTTCGTCAATTTCCAACCGACTGCGGCCGCGGCATCCTCGATGTGAGATACCCTCTTCGCTCCGGGGATCGGCAAGGAGGCCCCCGAGCTCATTAGCCAATTCAGGGCCACCTGGGCTGGGGTGACCCCCCGCTCGGCGGCTACCCGACGCAGAACATCGAGTGCCGGCTCCGCGCGAGCCAAGTTCCCCGGCGAGAATCGGAAATTGACGCTTCGGATGAGGTCCCTCGGGGCCGAGGCCGAGTCGTATTTCCCCGTCAGCAATCCCTGCTCGAGGGGGCTGTACGCGATAAGCGTTATGCCCTCCTCCCGTGCATATCTCAGAAGCCCTCGCTCCGGCTTCCTCCGAACGAGGTTGTAGTGAACTTGATTGGAAACGATGTCCTCCGACGCCAAGGCTTCGCGAGCCCGCTTGAGGGCACTGACACCGAGGTTGGATACGCCGAGGTACCTCACCTTGCCCTTTCTGACCAAGCGCTCCATCGCCCGAGACACGTGCCCGATCGGTATAAGCGGAAACCGGAAGTGGAGCTGATACAGGTCGATGGCGTCGATCCTCAAACGGCGAAGACTCCGGTCGGCGGCCTTCTCCATGGCACCATCGGTCACACGCCAAGGAAACACCTTGGTGGCGATGAATACCTCGTCCCTCCGTCCCCTCAAGGCCTCACCCAGAAGAGCCTCTGATCGCCCACGGCCGTAGGCCTCCGCCGTGTCGAAGAGGTTGATGCCGAGCTCTAGGGCTCGGTCGAACGCCTCGAAAACGTCCGCCTTTCTGTAGCTACGGTTCCACCCCCAGGCGGAGCTTCCCCACTGCCAAGTGCCAACGCCAACTGCGGAGACGCGCTCACGGGACTTCCCCAGTTTGACCCGTTTCATCTGGCTCATGGTCGAGGTCCTGTGGGAGGTGAAGGTCTAAAGCTGCTCGTCCTCTAAGAGGGTACGGGTGCTCCCACCACCGGCAAGGGTAGGATAGGTACATGAAGAGGCTTGAGACAGAGGTTCCGCCGTCGAGGACGGGAATTGCAGTGGTCGTCGACTTCGACGGGACGTTGACTGTGAACAACCTCGCGGAACTGGCCCTTAAGCGATTCGCTGAGGAGGGCTGGGAGGACTACGACAAGCCCGTCCGAGAAGGGGCTCTCACGCTTGAAGAAGGCATCAGGCTCCAGTTTGGAATGATAAGGGCGGAGTCGGAGCACGACATCCTTGCAGCGGTCAAGGGTCATGGGGCCGTACGAGACGGTTTTGCAGACTTGGTCAGGATGTGCGACGGAGCAGGGGTGCCCCTGGTCATCGCCAGCGGAGGTCTGGACTTCATCATTGACCACGTGCTTCAGGCCCACGGTCTCGGCAGTGTGCCCGTGATCTGTGCGAGAGCTGAGCTACGTCCTGAAGGCATCCTCGTGGAGTTTCCGTCGAGGTTCTCTGAGTTGGGGGAGGGGGACTTCAAGGAAGGCGTCGTGAGACACCTCAGATCCAGGGGCGACTTCGTGATACATGTTGGAAACGGCCTCAGCGATCTGCGGGCCGCTAGATTAGCCGACAGCGCCTTTGTGATAGCGAACTCCTCTCTCGAGATAGAATGTACCCGCCGAGGCTACCCGTTCACGGCGATTGAGACCTTCTGGCCTGTCGTGGGGGCCGTGTCGAAACGTCTCCGCTGACGCAAGGCCACAGCCGTCGAGGAAGCGATAACCGACCGCAAGGGACCGCCTTGGCTCGTCAGAACTCACCCTTTTGTGGTCGAAGTGTGAAATGCCAAGGCTGGCCCTCAGAGCTCCCTTACGAAGTGATACATAATGGCCAGCTCGCCCTCGAAGCGACCAGTTGCCGCAGGTGAGTACCAGATGTCGGCGAAGTATGGCGCACCCCGTATGCAAGCGTCCCGAAGATCTTCCCCTGAGACGGACCGGAGGACTTCCAGGGTGTGCTCCTTGAAGGTCTCAAAGAACGGCCGGTTGGGCTCGAAGATGAAGTCGACGATACTAACCTTTCCGTCAAGCCAGTCGGCAATCATCTCCGGCGGCGCAATGCGCACGCCGGCCTCGACCTGAGCGAGAAGGAAATCCCGAGGACCATCAGGCATCATGTACGTCGATGAGGAGGGCTCTCCCTTCTTAAGGTTTGTCCACAGACTTGCTCAGTCGAGACCCCTTTGTGGGGAGTTGTCGAAGACCTCAAATCCCTTCCCGCTCTAGCAGCCCTCGTTTGGGTTTGATATTGAGTCCCCAGATCTGTGTATTGACTCACCCAGTCAGCTCCATCGTGGAGAACGCCGACTGGGCAGAATCACGAGGCAAAGAGAAGACGTATCCCCTGGATGGTTGGTCTCCCCTTCGCTATCCTGCCGGAGGGTCCATTTGAGCTGGGGCCTCGAGGAGAGGCCCGGGGTTTGGGCCGCGGTCATCAGCGCCGTGATCTACGCCCTCCTGGGGTTTCTCCTTCTAGCCCCCAGTGGCGCTCCTCCGAAGCCAGAGTTACGCCTTCCCCTATCTGCGGCGACGGCGGCCGCAAATGCCTGCAGCATCGGCCTGCTCGTCGGAGGGTGGATATCAGTCAGGGTGGGGCAGAGGGAAAGACACAAGCTACTCATGACACTAGCCCTCCTCTCGATATCCAGTTTCCTCGTTCTCTACGTTTCCAGACAGTACATCGTCGGAACTCTTCAGTTCGAGGGGCCGGAGGCCCTATACCGTGCGGTCTATTTGCCCCTCCTCATTCCTCATCTTGCCCTCTCAGCGGCAGCCGTCCCACCAGTGATCTACAACTTTATCGTGGGACTCACGCGTCGGATGGGTGACGTGGGGGCCACTCTCCACCCTCAAGTCGGTCGGATTGCTGTGCCCATCTGGCTTCTCAGCTCGACCCTCGGCCTCCTCGTCTTTGGCCTGCT
>CAYFZX010000003.1:31325-48246 GCA_964347795.1 uncultured Methanomassiliicoccales archaeon | reverse complement strand
CTGTGCCCATCTGGCTTCTCAGCTCGACCCTCGGCCTCCTCGTCTTTGGCCTGCTGCAGTACTACCGCCTCGGCTGAAGCACAAGAGTGCAGGGCCAAGGTGGTTCCGATTCTGGAGGCCAGAGACGCCTTCCCCCACTCGTCCTGAGCACGTGGACCCTGGCGGCTAGGCTCCGGGACACATGGCAGGCTGTTGGTCTCTAGGTCCTGCAATCCGTAGAGACTCTTCCCCACAACAGCTAAATATGCGCTCACGGTCAACGCCTGGGATTCCCATGTCAAGAGGAGCGTGGATCATCCTCATAGGGGGCATCTTGCTCATCGTCGGCATCGGCCTTTTTGCCGCCTCCGTGTTCGGCCTCGTAAGCGGATTCGACTTCGAGACGACCACGCTTGGCCCAGGTGACTACGAGAACAAGACGGTATCGCTGCAAGCGAGCGAAGTCCTCACCTACGTCGTCTCAATCGCTGACTACACGCAGGGAGACCAGGTGACCGTGTTCGTGAAGTCCCCGACGGGAGCGGAAGAGAACCGGACCGTTGTGACCTCTCAGGACTACACCAACGCTCACATCGCCAGCGAAGCGGGGGATTACATGGTCGTAATCCAAAACACGGGGAGCGATAGCGTCTCCATCCTCCACTTCGCGGGTCGAGTGGACATCTCAGTGGCACTGTTGGTCCTGGTGGCGATGGGATTGGGGGCCGTGGGCTTCATCATCCTCATCGTCGGCATAATCATCTGGGCCATCGATCGGAGGAAGACGCCGACCCCCCCAGGAGATCTATATCAATAGAGCGGGGGTTGCGATCCCTCTCCGACGGCGCCATGAGGCTTTCGTAGGGGCAGCAGGTGGCGTTCCTCTCTTCGCCCTGGTCCCGATCTCTCCCGCGGCCGCGACGGCGGCGATGCCGTGCGGATGTCGAGAGCCCGGTCATCCCACCCTATCCACCACTCTGACCGGATCGACCCGCCGGGACTCGAAGACCCAGCCCTCACGGTGACAACACCGCACATCGAGGCCGTTCCACACCGCCGCGATCCTTTCCGCCTCATCCTCTTCCGGCGCCCTCCACAACTCTCACATCACCCGAGCGACTGGATCCGTTTCGCCCAATCTCCCAGGTTGGGGAAACCCTTCGGAACCGGTTCGCCCACAGTAAACAGCGGCGACAGGCTGCCGTACACCCCGAAGTCGGCGAGACTTGGCTTCCCCAAGATCCACTCCCGTTGGGCGAGCATCGCCTCGACGAGCTCAAATTCCCTCAGCATCTCCTCTCGATATTCCTCTTGCCGCTTCTCGAGGAGGTCCCATGGACCTCGAGCCTTGACCTGCATCTCCTCAAAGACCCACCGCTCGTGGTCATCGCGCAACACGGGCGGGACTTTCGTGACGACGTACCGCCACACCTTTTCTTCCAGGACGGCGTGACTCCACTGCTCAATGGTATTTGCGACGCCCTCCCAACGGTCGGGGTAGAGGGTTGGGTCGGGCCGCTCCCTCTCCAAGAACTCGGGGATCTCGTACCACATCACCACCGCATCATCCATTACCAAGGTGGGCACATAGTCTTGCCCCGTAACCGCGATCAGTTCGCGCTTGTCGTGGTACGGGACGTAAACGGTCTCAAATGGCATTCCCTTGAAGGCCAGCATGCGGTCCGCAGACACGCACCAATGGCTAATCGGCATCGCGTAGAGCCTTACCTGGGAGGGCATAGTCCCGCGAAGCACAGGTGTCCCAAAAGGGTTGTGGCTCGACCGAGATCCCGACGGAGTCCCCGAGGCGGCGACCCAGGCGGAAGGAGACACCGTACGCTCACGAACCAGCGTCCCGGAGATGCGAGCCCACCAGTCAGGCTACTCGAGGAGAGATGATCTTTGAGCGAGACCGTTAGACCCCCGGACCAGGATGGGAGCGGACTTTTCACAAGATGAGGGCACTCAAGTTCCTAGTCACGCGTCCCTATGGTATCGGGGTGGGAATCGGACATTGGCCAGCGATAGAGGCCCATCCGGAGAGGGCGACTATGAAGGCGATCGCCAAGGCGACTACCGCAATCCGATAGTAGCGGCGTTGTCTCTTCCATCGCCGCATTTGTTCCACCACGCGAGCCGCAGTATAGGGGTCCAATCTGGAGTCCTCCAGGTAGCAGTATCCAACGTGAAGATTAAGGGTTTCCGGGCGTGGCGAAGGGTCTCCTGGGGTAGACTCCTGGGAGACCCGAGAGTCCCCGTACTCCTACTCGCGAGAACTCTCTCACTCCTCGATGGGGCAGTACAGGTCAAGAACCAGCTCTTCCTCAGACGCCCCTGGGTCATGGGACTTCTCCAGCCACTGATGCTTTCCAAACTCGTACGCACTGGACTTGACCCAGTCTGCGATCTTCTTCCAAGACTCGAGGTAGCCTTCCTTCTCGAAGAACTCCGACTCCAGCTCCTCCTTCAGGTTGCACTCCGTCACAGCGTATAGCCCGCCCGCGAACTCCTTCACCTGGACGTTGCCTTCCGGTTCCATCTCTGGTTCGACCTGGATCCAGAACTCATAGCCGTACTCCTTCTGATCAGGCGAAGGATCCGGGTTATTGAAGCCGAAGACGGGGTGTTTCTCGATATTCTCGAGTAGGCCCCTCGGCTCCGCCCACGCTCGCATTTCCTCCCAGGCGTCATGCTCAGGGCTCTCGCTGATTGCGCGGACGCTGGCGACGCGCATCGGTTCGAGCCTCACAATTCGGACCTCCAACTCCTTCATGACTTCTTCCCTCCGTTTGGTGTGTGATCTCCGGATGTGGGCTGCCATTCTCGCCGCCTCAAGCTCTCTCCTCCTCCGTGAGGTTGCGTAGGACGCGGCCACAGATCTCAGAATGCCGCTGCCGTCCCGAGTGAGCTCGTAGTGGCCCCTACCGGTTCGGTTGAGGAGTCCGGCCCTTACGAGCAGGCCCAAGTGGTGGGCAAGGGCTGTCTTTCCAAGGTTTGTGGTCTCACGCAGGTCGCGAAAGGTTCGAGGGCCTCCGAGGAGTGAAGCCAAGATCTGGAGCCTCCTCCGATTTGACAAGGAGCTCAGAACGGCAGCGATGTCCCCGTCAAACTTCAGAAGCGTGCTTCTGTCTGGATCCTGCTTCTCGTCGCTCATGGGCAGATCCACTTCCGCGAGGGGTGGATACCCTTCAATCATAAATATGTTTCGAATATCTCTGAACGATAGACCTAGTATCGCTGAATTTCGTTTCATCACGATAAGTGGCACTTCGCCATAGACTTTGGCCCCTCGAAGGGAGCCTGCCATGACGGGGATTGCAGAGCTTGTTGAGGGGGATTGGGGATCGGGCAAATCCTGAGAACACGCTCGCAGCAGTCCGTCTCGTAACACAGTGACCCAGGGAAAGACACTTCCGTCAGCCTGTCGAGAGCTGGAGAAGTTCGCCGCGCATCACTGTGACTGCTTGACCGCTGAGGAAGACCCTACTGTTTGACACTCGAACCCTCACGACCCCGCCACGGGGGGATGCCTGATACGCCACGAACTCGGTCTTGCCGAGGCGGTCCTGCCAGAAGGGTCCGAGGGTGCAGTGTGACGATCCAGTAACAGGATCCTCATCTATCCCCGCATTCGGAGCGAAGAAACGGGACACGAAGTCGAATCCCGAAGTAGACGAACGACTCGTCACCACGACCCCCCGCTTCGTAACGGCCTCCAGGGCCTGGAGGTCGGGAGCTAGCTCCCTCACGATCTTCTCGGAGCCGACCTCCACCAGGTAGTTGTCTCGGCTCCTTCCCACGTATCGCGGTCTTACCCCGAGGGCTTCACCCAGACCCGAAGGCTCTCCCGATGTCTCCACCGGTAGTGCCGGGAAATCAAGTTCGATCCAATCCTCCTTCTTTCGAGCCGTAAGCAGTCCGCTTCGCGAATGGAACCTACACAGGTCCTCAGCACCCACCATTCCCTGTTCCCACAGCACGTGAGCACTTGCCAGCGTGGCATGGCCACAAAGCGCGACCTCAACCCTTGGCGTGAACCATCGGAGGTTGTATCCGTCCTCGACCTCGTGAAGGAAGGCCGTCTCGGAGAGGTTCATTTCGAGGGCGACATTCTGCATCCACCTCTCGTCACGGGTCTCATCCAGAAGACAAACGGCCGCCGGGTTCCCTCTGAAGGGCCTCTCGGTGAAGGCGTCCACTTGATGGATTTGGATTCCCACGTTGCTCCCTCTCAACGAGAATCTCCTCGCTGGACTATATAGGCTTCAGGCCAGCATCGACAGGGGCCCCAGCTGCCGCATTGGGAGCTCAGGAATGTGCCATCTTAAGATCCTAGTGTCACAAGCCCATCTGCTGCATCATCCCCAGGGCGTCATAGAAGAAGCGAATCTCATGGATCTTCCCCCCAGCTACCCGGAAGACGTAGCACGTCTCCGTCCGATATTCCTGGTCAGAGTCTTTCGGCCCTCCCACCTCCAAGTTCATTGAACAAACCAAATCCCCTTGGCCGAACCGCTGGACGCTCTCAATCTGTGCGGAGGGGAAGTAGTCGACGTTCTGGATGAACATGGAGATCACCGCATCTTCCCCGCCGAGAGGTTTCGGCTGGCCGGGTCGTGGACCACGACCCTTTCTGCGAGAAGCTTCCTCAGGCGTGGCCAGTCGCGTTCATTGAACGCCTCTTCGAATGCCGCCGCGACCCTCAGGTTGTCCTCTACGCTCGTGCCTGCCACGTGCCCCCCAAATCGCCAAGGCTCCTCAGCCTTTGCGCCACTGGCGAACGGCTCCGGCGATGACAACAATTACACCAATGACCAGTCCTATGGCACCGGCAATCGTGGGTTCCAGGCTGCCAAATCGAATCCCAAGGTAGTCAATGCTCAGACCCACCAGCAGCCCGCCCGCCAGGGCTGTGAATAGTCCGAGAAGCCGCTTGAAGAGAACGTAGGCGAGTGCGAAGGCGAGGACGACGACGACAATGGCAATCAGATTCGCCGAGGTCACCGGATCGGTGCTACCGCCCCCAATGACGGTCCAGACTGCCGCGCCCGCAAGGAGCCCAACGGCAAGCGAGACGCCGAGGCGAAGGATGAAGCTGAAGAATAGGGCACCAAGGACTGCACCAATTACGGCCAATCCAATCACGAGGAGAAGGTTGGTACTCAGCAGCGTCCCACCAACGTACCCGAGGGAACCCCCAATGAGGGCGCCCACGATGCCCATAAGGGTCCGCACCAGGGTACCGCCAAAGAAGGCGAGAATGAGCCCCACGACGATGAGAAGGGCTCCGATGACGCCAACACTCAACGGTTCGAGAGCCATGAGGCCCCTTGAGGTGAAGAGCACTTATAAAGAATGCGTCCAGCCTTCCCAGCCAGATAATCCACCGGAGAATTAGGTCTCCGCGTCCGAGACCGCCCGACTCCTCAAACGGAATTTCAAGAAGCCTCCGACGTTCGCCGCTGCCGCACCTACGAGGAGTAACAGGAAACCCAGCCGGGCCTGGTCACGGTCGGGGCCGAGGGGTCGGAGCCCTTCGAAAAGGTAGGTTATCTGGACGTCTTGAGAGAGAGCTTGAGATACACTGCCGTGGGTGAAGACCAAATAGTAGGTCCCCTCGCTCGGGACCTCCGCCATGAAGGTGCCCGCGGAGCCGCTCGCACTCCCCAGGGGCCTCAGAACCAGGCCCGAGTCCTGGTAGATGCCATAGTCCTCATCGTCCAAGAGGAAGACATCGACAGTCCCGTCGCCCCCCTCCGTAAACTCAACGGTTACCCCCCCTCCTTCCAGGAGTTCGAGTCTGAAGAAGGAGTGCCACCCGTGGCCATCCGGGATCTGGAAGGTCTCTGCCCCCTGCACGGAGAGGGGTCGGGGGAACTGGGATTCGTAGAGCAACAGGAGTCCAGCCCCCAGGAGGACAGCCGCCGCGACAAGGATAACTTTGTGAGGCCTCAGACTGCCCTCCTCCACCAGCCGAGGCAAGGCCTACCTAGCATTTAAATTCTCTTGAGAATATCAAATTCGATAATTCCACCTTGCGTCTGCGTCCCATCTCCGGGACCGTTGGTCTCCGACGGAGGGAGAACGAACCCGCCGGCATCCGGGAGTTTAAAGGGTTCCGTGCATTGCGATCAAGTGATGGGTCCTGCCGTCCCTTCGTACAGGATGAACAATGGCTATGACATACCGGCCCTTGGGCTCGGGATGTGGAAGCTCCCTGAAGGCGACGAGGCAGAAACCGCTGTTCGACTCGCCCTCGAGGCGGGTTACCGTCTTTTCGATAGCGCGGCTTGGTATGGCAACGAACGATCGCTCGGAAGATCTGTCCGCAACAGCTCTGTTCCCCGCGACCAGGTCTTCATCACTACCAAGGTTTGGAACACCGACCACGGCTACCAGCCGGCTCTCCAGGCCTTTGAGGAAAGCTACCGCAGCCTCGACCTTGACCACGTCGACCTGTACCTCATTCACTGGCCCGTGGAGGGGAAACGCATGGACACGTGGCGCGCGTTGGAGACTCTACTCGAGGAGCGGCGGTGCCGCTCAATCGGGGTGTCAAACTACCTGGTCCCCCATTTGGAGGAGCTACTCGACCGGTCAGAGGTCATCCCTGCGGTCAATCAAATCGAGCTCCACCCCTGGAACTACCTCTCTAGGAAGTCCACAGTCGACCTCTGCAATCAGAAGGGGATTCTCGTGGAAGCCTATAGCCCGCTGACCAAGGGAAGGATGCTTCGCAATCGGGGCCTTCGGGACGTTGCAGAGGCCTGCGGAAAGACCCCCGCTCAGATTCTCCTCCGGTGGGGCATTCAGCATGACTTTGTCGTGATCCCGAAGTCCTCCAAAGAGGAGCATATCGGAGAGAATGCCGCCATTTTCGATTTCGAGCTGTCAGAACGCCACATGGATCTGCTGGACTCCTTCGACCGAGGACTGGCGACAGGGTGGGATCCCACAGGCAAGCCGTAGGCGACAGGAACGGAAGTGACCGCCTCGCCCGTTGGACAAGTTGGAGCTTTGGTCCTGTTTGGACCGGCATCTCCTGACCAGACCCAATCATGGAAGTCTCAACGCCAAAAGATAAGGGCCTGAACGGTTGTCGTCATTGCCGAGGAGGCTTGTGTCTTGGAAGAGAAGGTCAAGCTCGCCCTGAGACATGACAGGACCGTCGACATTACCACCATGGGTCGAGAGAGCGGGCTACCCAAGCGCATCGAGATCTGGTTTCACAATGTTGACGGCCACATCTATATCACGGGAACCCCTGGGCAGCGGTCTTGGTACGCCAACCTCCTGGCAAACCCCAACTTCACCTTCCACCTGAAGGGGAGTGTTCGTGCCGATCTCCCGGCAAGAGCCGTGCCGATCGTGGATGAGAACCGCCGGCGACACATCCTCTCGGAGATTCTCCGAAGGATGCGGGGATTGAGACGCCTGGAAGCATGGGTGGCTGGCAGCCCATTGGTGGAGGTACTTGTCGAGACCGATTGACCTGTCTTCTCGCGGTCGCCTGGACGCCTGTTCACGCATGCATCACGTCGGGAACTCCGGGGGACTCTTACCCCCACTGTATCCGCTGATGGAGTCCAGTGCCACGTTGCTGCGCATGAACGTGCCGCTTCCTCTCGCAACCTGACGGCCTTGGGCGTCCACAACCTCAGACTCGGCGACGAAGAGCCGCCTCGAGGCGTGCACCACCCAGCCCCTCGCCCTCAGCTCGCCACTCGACACCGGCCTGGTGAAGTAGGCGGTGAATGAGACGGTGAGAACGAAGGCGTCCTCAACGAGAGAATTCACCGCGAAGAAGGCCGTATCGTCCAAGGCCTTGAAGTAGACGGCTCCGTGGACGGCGTCTGCGGCATGCAGAAAGTCCCGACGAAAGGGCAGAGTGAGCTCCGTCTCCCCTTCGCTGACGTGCAGCTCAGGCCGGAAGAACTGGTTGATCGGCGCCTGTGCATACATCTGCTCCAGATTCCTGAAGTGCTCTTCATTCGGCATGGTCGCTCGGTTAGAAGACGCGGAGGGGCAAAATGATAGCGCTGCCGGGAGTCACCCGGCGCGCTTCGGCCTGTGCAAAAGGGGACGAGGCAAGAGATTTACGCCCCCTTGGGTTTACCGGGGTGTGAACTCAGAGAGGTGGTGGATACTGGCCATCCTCGGCCCTGCCTTGGCGTATGCCTTCCTGGCCGCCTCGATCGCCCTCTCCCCGTGGTTCTCGTGGGAGTCTGACGCCCTCAGCGACCTAGGGCACTCTACCCGAAGCGGGGCGGCGCCCTACTTCAACTTCGGCCTCTTGATTGGTGGCTTCTTCCTGGTTGCCTATGGAGTCCTGGACCTGAGACGGCGACAGCTCTTCACCGCTGCCGGCCTGATCGCTTCGGCGCTGGCCCTGCAATCCGTTGGCGTCTTCGACGAAGTCTACGGGTCTCTCCACGGGTTCGTATCCGTCGCCTTCTTTCTTCTGCTGTGGGTCACCATGATCGTCTACGCCGCGGAGGCCCGCAGCTTGCTCACGATAGCCCCCATTGTGGCCTACATGCTCGTGTGGGTCCTCTACTGGGCAGACGTTTACCGAGGCGGAATAGCCATCCCAGAAGCCGCATCGTTGACGGTCGCCACCGTCTGGCTCATCTACCTTGTGACCAGAGAGAGCCTGGGCCTTTGGAAAAGGAGAGCGGAGAAACGGCCACCATCCGCAAGGAGCTAGAACGTAGCTGGCGAAGTTGTGAAACTGGAAATCGCGCAAGCCAACAACTGTGTCGCCATGCCGGAGACACGGCTGAGGATTTGGCACCCATGATTCGCCGCCGCCACGCCAACCGTTTATTCTCTGCCTCGGACAGGGCGCCCAGGCAACCGTTCCGTGTGAATTGGATCGTGGGTCGCATATCCAAAGGGGGTCTCTGGGGCTTCAGTCCTCGCGCTCTCCTGAGATGGCAGGAAGAGCCGCAGCCTCGGCGGATGCTTTGATGGGAACACGGCGCTTCCACGTATGGACCAAGATACCCGCCAAGGTGATGCCAGCTCCGACACCAGCCAGTGGGTCGAGTGTCTCCGAGGCTACAACGAACCCCAGGAATACTGCCACAATGGGTGTGATGAACGCGATGAAGGACATGGTCGTGACCGGAAAGGTCCTGAGGAGGCGCAGGTAGCCGACGAAGGCGACGATGCTCCCGAAGACGGCCAAGTACAGTATCGACAGGATGCCCTCCGGCCAGCCTGGCACAACCAGTGGTTCTCGGACAGAGAGTGAGAGCAGCAGCAGCCCGACGGCCCCGATAGCCATGGCAACCCCGTTCCACGTATAGGGACTCGCCTCGCGGCCCCAGCGCTTCATGGCGACTGAAGCAGCAGACGCGCAGGTGGCGCTCAGGACAATGGCTAGCATGGGGAAGGCTATCTCTGAACCAATCTCTCCGATCTTTCCGCCGAAAACCAAGAAGAGGCCGCCGAAACCCATGACAATGCCCACGATCCCCCGGACCGTTAGCTTCTCATGACGAATGAGACCGTGGGCCATCAGGGCGGTTTGAAAGGGCATAGTGGCGAAGAGGATCGCGGCCAAGGCAGACTCAACACCATTGGCCTCGGCCCAGTAGATCAGGCCGTAGTCCAGGATGAACATCACCACGCCCACAAAGGCGACAACACTCCACTCGAGTCGGCCACGAGGCCACCTTGCCCGCAGGCCGGCCGACAAGGGAAGGAGAATCCCGGCAGCAATAACGAAGCGTAGGGATGCGGATAGAAAGGGCGGCGCGCCTGCGAAGCCGATCTTGATGGCAAGCCAGGTACTGCCCCATATGATACACAAGAGGGTGTAGATGCCATAGTCTACCCACGACCTCGTGACGGCCACAGCTCTGGGAGCTGGTCGTTGGGAATAAGGCTTTGGCAAGGGCGGAAAGTTGCGGTAGCTGAAGTCCGAGTCGCCCCATATCTCCTTGGGGGTTTTTCGGTTCTCCGAAGACTCATAAGGGATGAGGTCTTGCCCTCGATGACCGTCAGCGATACACTAACGAAGAATGCGGGGCACAGGGAGGCAAGGCGGATTGGTGAGGGACGGTGGTCAGCCTGCGCGGAGTCCACGGAACGGGAGGCAACTCCCGGGATCTCTGAGTGTGTCCGAGGTGAAGGTGCTGCCCACTGCAGTTCGCTAGGTAGGCATCCAGTGCGTCCGCAGGGTCCCCTATGGGGATGTGGTGAGAACCCATGACGGGTTGCGGAAATCACGACCCGCTCGGACCGCGCGGTCGAGTTGACTCGAGGTTGAGCTTGTCCTGAAGGTCTTCGCGGTACGCAAATGCTGCACGGAGCAGAGAAGGCCGCAAGCACATGCGCCAAGGAGGGGCGCTTGAGAAATACCCAATGCCCCGCGAGGGGAGGGGGTGATTGGAGTGAGCGTAGAAGAGAACCTGAGAATAATCTCAGACGTCGACAGAGCTTTCAACGAGGGCGACTGGGGTGCATTCAACGATCGTCACGCCGACGACGTACTGGCGTACAGTCCCATTACCCCGGAGCCCACCAAGGGCATCGACCCCCATCGTGAAGCCATGAAGGGCTTGCTTGGTGCCTTCCCCGACATGGAAATCCTGCAGGAGCTCAGTTTCGGCCAGGGCGACTGGGTGTGTGCTGTATACTCAATGCAGGGTACCCACACCGGAACGCTCCAAGGTCCGGGCGGTCAACTTATTCCACCGACCGACAAGCCCATCGAGATGTCGTTCTGCACGGCTCTCAAGCTTGAGAACGGCAAGATCGTGGAAGAGCACGTCTATTGGGATCGGATGTCGATGCTGGCCCAGCTCGGCATTCAGCCGTGAAGGGCGAACGTAGTCTCGTGCGCCAACGGGGCGCAGTGCTTGGTCAGGTAGTCCGCCAGCAAGCGGGCCCTCCCCATTTTCGCAGAATTCAACCTCTGGTCGCATAGCCCGTTCGCCAGGCAAGCTTCTTAACAAGTGGGTGACTCACACTCACCACACAAACCTTGAGGAATGGGAATGAGCAAGAGGACTGGCACGCGGTTGACCATCCCGAAGTTGATGTTCGCAGCATCACCAAACGAGGTCAGGGAGATAGTTTCTCAGGGCCTGGAAAAGGCCCAAAAGCTCCTGGAGAGCATTCTCGCGATCAAAAGTTCGCGGACGGTGGAGAACACCCTCGTCCCCTACAACCAGCTCCAGCTAGAGGTCTTCGAGATTTCAAATCAAGGAGATAACCTCTTCAACCTTCACCCCGAGAAGGCCATGCGGGACGCGGGAGAGAAAGCGCACCAAGAGGCCAAGCGTTTCGAGACAGAGCTATCCCTGAACCGCGAACTCTATGAGGCCTTTGACAAGCTAGATGTCCAAGGTGAGGATGATGAGACCCGCTACGCCGTCTTCAAAATCCTTCGAGACTTTCGACGTGCTGGGGTAGATCGCGATGAGGCGACACGGGCGGAGATCCAGAAACTCAAGGACAAGATCGTTGCCATAGGTCAAGAATTCGAACGCAACATCGCCGAGGACATTCGATCCATCCGGCTGGACAGTGCGGAGGAGTTGGAGGGGCTTCCGGAAGACTTCATCGAGGGACACCCTCCGGAGGCCGACGGCAAGATCATCATCACCACCCAGTATCCTGACCTCTTCCCTGTTCTCCGATACGCCAGAAACGAGGACGTTCGGCGACGACTGATGAAATCGTACATGAACCAGGGGCATCCCGACAACATCGAGGTCTTGGACCGACTACTCGCCAGACGCTACGAGCTCGCCAGAATCCTGGGCTATGACCAGTATGCTGACTTCATCACGGAGGACAAGATGATTGGCTCCTCCGGGGCCGCAGGGGAGTTCATCGAGAAGGTGACCGATGCGGCTGAAGGTCCGGCCCGGGCCGATTACGACCTCCTGATTGAGAGGAAGAGGAGGGACGACCCGGAGGCGAAGGATGTGGGCATCTGGGACAGGTTCTACTACCCTGAGGTGATCAAGGCAGAGAACTACGGCTTCGACGCCAAGGAAGTGCGCGCCTACTTCCAGTTCGAGAGAGTCCTCGAGGGGCTCCTTTCCATCACCGGCAAGGTGCTCGGCCTCGGCTACCGACGAATAGAGGATGTTCCGGTGTGGCATGACTCCGTCCTGACATACGATGTCTACGACGGCGACGAACACATTGGTCGATTCTACCTGGACCTACACCCCAGAGAGGGTAAGTTCAGTCACGCCGCCTCTGCCACCGTCGTCCGCGGGGTCAAGGAGATCCAGCTACCCCAAGCCGTACTCATGTGCAACTTCCCTGACCCGACGAAGGGACCAGCCCTCATGGAGCACACTCAGGTCGTCACCTTCTTCCACGAGTTTGGCCACCTTCTCCACAGTATGCTTTCCGGTCGCGTCAAGTGGGCGAAGAATGCCCCGTCCTTCCTCGAGTGGGACTTCATAGAGGTTCCATCCCAGCTTTTGGAGGAGTGGGCCCGGGACCCGGAGGTGTTGCGGAGCTTCGCCACGCACTACAAGACAGGTGAGCCCATCGCCGCAGAGCTTGTCCAGCGGATGAAGAGAGCCGAAGCAGTGTCGCGCGGGCTCATGGTCCGTAGGCAGATGTCCTTGGCTGCCCTCTCCCTCAACTACTACAATCGCGACCCTACTGACCTGGACACGACCACCCTAGCCCAAGAGCTCCACGAGAAGTACGACCTTCTCCCATGGTTCGCCGGCACTCACTTCCAGTGCGGGTTTGGCCACCTAACCGGCTACTCTGCCATCTACTACACGTACATGTGGTCCCAGGTGATAGAGAAGGACCTGTTCAGCCTGTTCAACGAACAATCGTCCCTGATGGATCCTGCCCAGGCTTTGCGATACCGTCAGGCAATCCTCGAGCAGGGGAGCAACAAGCCCGCCGCTGAAATGGTAATCGATTTCCTCGGAAGGGAGCAGGGTTTCGAGGCGTTCCAGGATTGGTTAAACGAAGGGACTGCCTGACACTACTCGCGCCTGCATGGATTCTCATGTACCTGCGCTTTCCGAATTCCTCGCAGATTGCGCACGAGGCCTCCGGGAAGCAGAACCAGCAACGGTTCCTGAGCCTCCGGTCATTCAAGGCCACCATCGTGGAAACGAATAGAAGGGGCAGCCCCCAAATATGACCCGAGAAGGCTTTGGCATCTTGATTCTTGCACCTTCAAACGAGCAGGTGCTTCAATGGTGCGGCAAGGCCAGTTTGACCTCTCAGACCTCCGTGTGCTTATGTATGTCCCCTCCGTAGCCTGGAGGAGGGATCGATGTGGTCAGTTTCGACTCTCTATCCCAAAGAATGGCCGACGGCGTCCGCGATCTGCACGACTACTTGTGGGCTCCCAAGTGGAGTGGCAATGAGATCGAACTTCAGGCAACCCTCCTCACAGGGGCGAAGGAGCTGGATGACTTTCTTGCGGCTGGCGGGAAGTTGGTGAAGAATGCTGAGGCCTTGGCGAGAGATTGGGGCCGCGGCCCGACCACAGAAGCACTCTTCGAGCTGCTCCACCACACCTACTCCCTGACGGCAGCGAGGGAGCTCCTCAAGAAGGGCGAGTATAAATCGGCAGCAGAGAAAGCCGTAGGAGTAGCCGAAAGCGCGAGTATTGGCGTCTGTGCCGCTGCCGGTTGTTTCCCTTTGGTGGACGAGTGGGAACGCGGTGGAGGGGACTTCGAAACATACACGACCAAGCTGGCCGAGGAGCTAGAGGACAGGGGGGTGCGTCAGGGAGGGGACTTCTGTCGAGTCCTCCTCGCCACGGGGAAGCTAGGCAGATCGTGGCACGAGAAGGCCTCCTCCGAAACACAGGCCCTGACCGCCCAGACAGTCGTGATGAATGCGGCCTGGTGTGCCGCCATGGCCGTCACCATCAGGGAGGGGCTCGGGGCGACACTCCCCGTGCCTTACAGGGCCCTTCCAGCCCTCGTACGGCACATCTCTCGCGGCTAGTCTGGTTCTCTCGGGCGTCAGTGAGCGGGGTGAATACCGGCCGCTGAGCCTTTTCTCAAACCTTAATAACGGAGAACCCAGTAGACCACCACGTCCGGCCAAAGAGACAGCCGCACGACCTCGTGGGGGTATGAAATGCCCGAGCTGACGTCCAATACCTTCGGGGCACGGGACACCTTCGACACCGGCGCCGGAAGGGCCTTCATCTACCGACTGGACAAGCTTGAGAGGGACGGTGTGGCCGAGACATCACGGTTGCCCTTCTCCATCAAAGTCCTCTTGGAGTCAGTCCTGAGGAATGAGAATGGCTTCGAGGTAACCTCGGAAGATGTCGCCAACCTTGCCCAGTGGAAGCCCAGAGGGTCTCCCGCCTTCGAGATCCCCTTCAAACCGGCCAGGGTCGTCTTGCAGGACTTCACAGGAGTCCCGAGCCTTGTGGACTTGGCCGCCCTGAGATCAGCGATGCAACGTCTGGGTGGAGATCCAGCCCTCATCCAGCCCGAGGTCCCCGTCGACCTCGTCATTGATCACTCAGTGCAGGTGGACGCGTTCGGCACCCCGGAGGCTTTTCGCCTCAACTCGGAGATCGAGTTTCGGCGCAACCAAGAGCGGTACGAGTTCCTCCATTGGGGACAGAACGCCTTCCGCAACTTCCGCGTCGTGCCCCCCTCAACGGGCATCGTTCACCAGGTGAATCTCGAATATTTGGCTCCTGTCGTGAGCCTCCGGGAGCAAGACGGCCGGCAAGTCGCCCTCCCGGACAGCCTTGTGGGGACGGACTCCCACACGCCGATGGTCAACGGGCTTGGAGTGGTAGGATGGGGAGTTGGTGGCATCGAAGCGGAAGCTGCCATCCTGGGGCAGCCCCTGTACATGCTCGCGCCTGAGGTGATTGGATTCGAACTCTACGGCAAGCTCCCTAGCGGGGCAACCGCCACCGACCTGGTATTGACCATCACGCAGATGCTGCGACAGAAGGGCGTCGTAGGCAAGTTCGTCGAGTACTTCGGGGAGGGCCTGTCCAACATGAGCGTCCCAGACCGCGCCACGGTGAGCAACATGTCGCCGGAACAAGGGGGCACCATCGGCTACTTCCCCATCGACGAACGAGCCCTGGAGTACCTGCGCTTCACTGGGAGGCGTGAGGAGCATGTCCGGCTCGTGGAGAGGTACGCGCAGGAACAGGGCCTGTTTCGGACCAAGGACACTCCCACTCCAGAGTACAGCGACCTACTGAGCTTGGACCTCGGTACTGTGGAGCCGAGCCTCGCGGGCCCCAAGCGCCCTCACGATCGAGTAGCCCTTTCCCAGATGAAAAAGGCATTTCGTAGCTCCCTCCAGGCACCCATTGCGGCCCAAGGATTCGCGCTGGAGGAGGAAAGTCTGAAGAGGGTCGCCAAGGTCACGTACCCCGACACCAGCTACACCCTGGGACACGGCGCCATCGTCATTGCCGCCATCACCAGTTGCACGAACACGTCGAATCCCTCCGTGATGCTGGGAGCGGGGTTGTTGGCGAAGAAAGCGGTGGAACGTGGACTGCACGTTCCTCGCTATGTGAAGACGAGTCTGGCCCCTGGATCGCGGGTGGTGACCAACTATCTTGAGAAAGCAGGACTCTTGCCATACCTGGAGCAGCTGGGCTTCTACCTTGTGGGCTACGGGTGTACGACCTGCATTGGAAACAGCGGTCCGCTTCCCCCCGAGGTGGCGGCAGCGGTGGAAAGCGGCAATCTCGTGGCCTCCGCCGTCCTCAGTGGCAACCGGAACTTCGAGGGTCGAATAAACCCTTTGGCCAAGGCCAGCTACCTGGCGTCACCGCCTCTGGTAGTGGCCTTCGCCTTGGCGGGATCTACGGACGTAGACCTAACCAAGGAACCGGTGGGTGTCGAGGAGGATGGAACGCCTGTCTTCCTGAGGGACATCTGGCCGAGCCAGGAAGAGATTCGAGAGGTCGTGGAGGCGGCTGTGACGCCGGAGCAGTTTAGAGACCGCTACGCCGACGTCTTCACAGGCAACGAGACATGGAATGCGATAGGGGGAACGAAGGAGCTCGTCCATCCATGGGACCCCAATTCCAGCTACATCCGGGAACCGCCCTTCTTTCTGGACTTTCCGCCGAAGCCAGAACCCATACAAGACATCCAGGGTGCCCGGGTTCTGGTGATGTTGGGCAACTCCGTTACCACCGATCACATCTCGCCAGCGGGAGCCATCCCTGAGGACGGTCCAGCGGGACAATATCTGATAGGGGAGGGTGTGGGACCACAGGACTTCAACTCGTTCGGCTCCCGGCGTGGGAACGACGAGGTCATGGTACGGGGGACGTTCGGGAACATTCGGCTGAAGAATCTATTAGTCCCAGGGACGGAAGGCGGAGTGACCATTCACCTGCCCACTGCAGAGAGAATGAGCATCTTCGAGGCTGCCCAACGTTATCGAGAAGAGGGCACGTCCCTTCTGGTTCTGGCGGGAAAGGAGTACGGGTCCGGGAGTTCCCGAGACTGGGCGGCCAAGGGCACTCTTCTCCTCGGGATCAAGGCCATCCTCGCGGAAGGGTACGAGCGCATTCATCGCAGCAATCTCGTTGGCATGGGGATCCTCCCTCTCCAGTTCCAGGAGGGTGAGTCCATCGCGTCTCACGGACTGACGGGGCACGAAGTATTCCATATCGAAGGGCTGAGCAATGACCTTCAGCCCGGGGCGGAAATTACCGTGCGAGCCGAGACAGAAGACGGTTCCACCAAGACCTTCACTACGATCGCCCGAATCGATTCCCCGGTGGAAGTGAGTTACTATCGCAACGGCGGCATCCTGCACGCGGTCCTGAGGGACATGATTCCTGAGATAGCGACCTAGGAGAGAGAGCCAGGGCTGTCGCTGTGAAGCTTCGTCCTCAACCCGCCCCCTACCCTACGGGGCTGACGGCGGGGCTGACGGTGGGGCTACGGCAGCCGGTTGGGGCGCTTCCTCCCTGATGGAG
>CAYFZX010000003.1:0-31225 GCA_964347795.1 uncultured Methanomassiliicoccales archaeon | reverse complement strand
CGGGGCTGACGGTGGGGCTACGGCAGCCGGTTGGGGCGCTTCCTCCCTGATGGAGAAGAAGGCCACAATCATCAGTATCGCGGCGATGAACAGGATGAACAGGCCCACGACCACGATGATGAGGATGGTGCCAATCAGGTAGAGCAGTGCCGCCGTACCGAACATGGGCACGGCCAGATGCCCAGCAATGGAATCGAAGCTCCTCCTAAGGAAGATTGCGGAGAGAAGGGCGAATACCCAACCAACAACCAAGCCCGCGATGAGGGGCACGATGATGAAGAAGCCCAAGGGATCTGCAAAATTGATATCGCCCCCAGGAATCAGACTGATGCCGAATAGTGGAAGGAATATCATCAGGGACAGTGCCGCGATTCCGATGACTGCCAGGATGACTGCATACAGCATGTTGTCCCATACCGATCGATCGCCCACAGTGTCAGCGATATACTTGACAGCGATGAGAACGAGGATCCATCCAACAATTCCCATGAAGGGGATGAACCCCAGCAGGATCAGGATGGAACCCACGCCACCCAGCGTCTTAGCCTCACTCAGAGAAGCCATGCAAGGGGAATGTCTCTAGTATTCAAAGCCTTTGCCACAGAGTCTTCAGCAGTGAAGGGATGAGGCGAACGTGAAATAAACAAAAGGGGAAAGGCTAGACGGCTACCTTGCCGTCCTTAACGATTGCCTTTCCATTGATCTCGAGGGTAGCCCGGCTCAGCGTCCCGGCGAAGCCCCAGTTGCTGTCGTTCTTCCCACCAAGTTCTCGGTTGTCGCCAATCGAGAGCGTCACAGCCCCCCGGGGAATCGCATTCTCCAGGTATCCCGTCTTCGCCTTCGGGTTGAGGCCAATGGTCAAGGCCCCTAGCTTGTCCTTATCCCCACTAGCGCCCTCGTACAGGCCTTTGATGGACTTCTCATTCTCCTTGGCGGATATCTCGACGAGCTTGCCGTCCTCGAATACCCACTTCATCTCCTTGATGAGGACCCCGACCTGGGGCGCAGGTACGTCGAAAACCACCGTTCCCTCAGCTGTGTCCTCGAGGACAGCGACCTCGATCCCTCCTGACGGGAGGCCCACACTAAGGGAACCCTTCCCGATGTCCTCCGCATCGAGGATACCGTCGAAGACGTGGGGTTCCCTGCCTCCAAGCCTGAATCGCAGGTCCGTCCCATTGGGCGCCGTAACCCTTACGGAACCCTCGCCGCCGAGGAGAGGGGCGAGTCTCTTGCCCTGCTCAGCGAGTTCCTTGGGACTGACCTCCATCGCAGCCTCAATCATGCGCTTCCACGCGTCGTAGTCGAACCCATAGGTCTGGGCTCTCTGCGGAGTGACTTGCCCAATGGATAGGCCCGCTGACAGGCTCCTCAACTCCAGGCTCTTGTCCCAGTGGGCCTTCTCCCCCTCAAAGAGGGCCGAGAACTTGGCCTCTGGAATCTCCTTCATCGGAGATGGGTCCTCTGGGCCTCCGAGCCAGACGTAGTACTTCACGTAGTCAGCCAGTCCCAGACAGTGTTCTGACGTGTTCTTCAGACTCTCCTCCGACAGCGTTCTCAAGTGACCGTAGAAGACATCGTCGGTGTCCAGGACGGTCAGCGGATCGGCGTCCTGTTTGTAGCACTCCATGGCGATGGCGTTCGCCAGAGGTATCGTGTGAGGGAAGGTACTGATCACAACCACGTCCCCGGCGCCGATGCCGAGGCATTCGTTCACGACTCGAGATGCTATCCTCTCTTCCGTTGTAGTCACGGTATTCCTCCCGGACTTCTCATTCCACGGCAGGTCATGAATGTTGCGATAGGACTTTGACTAGGAGCTGCGTTTCAAGGCGGCTGAGATGGGAACACATGTGTTGGAGGTTGTCATCCCGTGCGCGACCACGCGTTCCAGGGAGGCAAGGTCCTCCTGACCCTAGCCGACGATGGGATCTTCCTGGATGGGCGCACCGACTGAAATGAGGCCTGCGACGAGAGCAACCCTGGGGCCCCTCAACGTCTCCCGGACCCTAGGTTCATCCCATGGACATCTGAGCCAATGTCCCGGCTGCAGGCGGCCCCGGTCAAGATTCCGGAGAGACAACTTCATATGGCCTCAGAGATTGTGTCTCCTCGAGAAGGCGTGGGCGGTTCGCGACACTCGGCTGACTGAGGGATGGAGATGCAATCTGAGGGAGATCCAAAGAAGGAGATGGAGGCCTGTGAGAACGCCCTACGTCGCCACAAGGACGACCTTCTCCGTAAGAAGAACGTCGTCGGCGTTGCCATCGGGAAGAAAGTGGTGGGCGGTGAAGAGAGGGACGAACTCTGCGTGACTGTGTTCGTCAAGAAGAAGGAGCCCCGCGCCGCTCTGGACGAGAACGACGCCATTCCGGGGACCGTGGATGATGTGAAGACTGACGTCATTGAGACGGGGGAGATTGTCGCCTATTCCAGGACCGTGAAGGTTCGTCCTTGCCCGCCGGGGATGTCCATAGGCCACGTGGAAGTGACCGCCGGGACGTTCGGCTGTGTTGTGCGGGATGAACACGGCAGGCACCTAATACTTTCTAACAACCACGTGTTGAGCAACAGCAACGATGCCAGTCCTGGTGACGCGATCCTGCAACCGGGTAGAATCGATGGCGGGACCCTGAATGATTCGATCGGCTCCCTCCATCGGTTCGTCCCCATCAGCTTTGAGGGCGGGCCGAGCCCTTGTCCCATTGCCCGAATCATCACCAAGAGCCTGAACTATGTCTCTCGGCTGCTGAGCAGGAGAAGCAGATTCACAACCGTGCTCTCGGAAGCGGGGCCTAACCTCGTCGATGCGGCTGTAGGTTTGCCAAATGATCCAACAGACATCAAGCCCGACATCCTGGACCTTGGCGAGCCCGTGGACACGGAGGTCGCCACAATAGGCCTTGATGTCAGGAAATCTGGGAGGACTACGGGGACCACGTCCGGGAGGATTGCCAACCTGAACGCCACCGTTCGGATTAGCTATGGTGCAGGTAGGACCGCAACCTTCGAGAACCAGATGGTCATCTCCGATGGGCAGTTCTCGGCCCCTGGAGACTCCGGAAGCGCCATCTGCACATTGATTGACGGAGAGCCGAGATTGGTGGGCCTTCTCTTCGCTGGCAGCGACACCGTTACCATCGCCAACAAGATCGAAGACGTCTTTCGCCTCCTTGAGGTCACCTTATGAGTGGAAGCCTTAAATGTCCGCTCTCCCTCCTACGGCGGTGGCGCCCAGCGCAGTCTTGACCATCAGGGACCTTTCGAAGTCCTTTGGGCCGCTGAAGGCCGTTGACGCCGTCAGCCTGGATGTTGATAGTGGCGAGATCTATGGATTCCTCGGACCCAACGGTGCCGGGAAGACCACGACCCTCAAGATGATCCTTGGCCTGACCTATCCTGACCAAGGACGGGTCCTAATCGATGGGATGGACCTCTCGGACCGGCCCCACGAGATCAAGAGGCGCACGGGGTACCTACCGGAAATCGTCGCCTTCTACGAGAACCTGACCGCGCTCCAGAACCTGGAATTTTTCGCCAGTCTGAAGGGCGTTGAGAAGGATGGGCTGCCTGACCTCCTGGAGTCTGTGGGCCTTAGGCGGTTTGCCGACAAAAAGGTCAGGACGTTCTCCAAGGGCATGGTCCAGCTTCTTGGCGTGGCTCAGGCCCTCATGGGAGAGCCCCGGCTCCTGCTACTCGATGAGCCGACTGCAGGGCTTGATCCCAACTGGACCAGGGCGGTGAAGGACCGAATAAGGGAAGCGAACAAGAACGGTGCAAGCGTGTTCTTCTCGTCTCACATCCTCAGCGAAGTGCAGGAACTCGCGACACGCGTCGGGATCCTGAACAAGGGGAAACTTCTGGCGGAGGACACCGTGCAGAACCTGGGGACGAGGCTAGCCATCAAACCTCGGCTCAGGATTTCCTTGGACGTCGACCCTGCTGAGGGCGTGAGGGTACTTGAGAGCTTGGATGGCGTGGAGGAGACGCGCACCACGGGGGCAGAACTCATCGTCGTCTGTGAGCCTCGCATCCGCCCGAGAGTCCTCTCTCAACTTGAAAGGGCGGGTATCCAAGTGACCGACTTTCACACGGAGGATCCCTCGCTTGAGGAAGTATTCCTTCGCTACACGGAAGACTCCCGGAGAGAGGTCTGATGGGGGCCATGGAAGGACGGGGCAAGGGATTCCACCTCCGATCCGTCTGGGTCGTCGTGAAGAAGGAGTTTCTGGACAACGTGCGGAATCGATGGATCCTCGCCCTGTCGGCCATCTTCATTGTGTTCGCCCTTGTTATGTCCTACTTCGGTGCCACACAGACGGGCGGCGGAACGGGGTTCCAAGATCTCTTCGAGACCACCCTGGGGATGCTGAGCATCTCCATCTTCCTGGTTCCTATCCTCGGACTTATGCTCAGCTACGGCGCCCTCGTGGGTGAGCGAGAACGCGGATCGATTCAATTGCTCCTCTCCATGCCCGTTACCCGTCTGGAGACGATCGCGGGGAAGTTCATGGGGCTAGCAGCCGTCATCACCACCTCAATCCTCACCGGGCTCGGCATCGCTGGGCTTGTGATCATGAGTTCCGTTGGCACTGAAGGATGGAGGGAATTCCTGATCTTCCTCGGCGGGACGATGCTCCTCGCCTTGTCATTCCTGAGCATCGGCCTCCTGCTGTCAACCTTCTCGAAGCGCCGAAGCACGGCCGTAGGCCTCGCGGTCTTCTTGTGGTTCGCCATGGCCGTCATCTTTGACCTCGTCCTTACCGGAGTCCACGTCGCCTTGGGCGGCAGCTTCAGCCTTCTCCCCGGTCAGGCCATCACGTTCCCAGATTGGTTCTACGTTGCAGGAATGGCGAATCCTGTCGACGCGTTCAGCTTCTTCGCGACACGAGTCTTCGGCATCACAGGAGTCTTCGGGTACTCCTACGTCATGCCCTCCTTTGTGACGGTGACGACGACCGCCGTCTCGATGCTGCTGTGGGCCGTGATTCCTCTGGTCATCACGGCCTGGCACTTTCGCAGACAAGATCTCTAGGCGTGGTTCGACTCGCGAAGAGTAAATAGACAAGGATTAAAGGAACCATGGAAGGTAAGGGACACCGTCGCCGCTGTGGCGGGGATGGAGGAAGGAGCATGGGTAAGGTTGGCAGAGAAATCGTCAAGATGGACGTTGACAAACTCATCGAGGAGCTCAATACTGCACTGGCGGATGAGTGGCTCGCCTACTACCAATACTGGGTCGGGTCCAAGATTGTGAAAGGGCCAATGCGTGACGCGGTGGCAGCCGAGCTGACTGAGCACGCAGCAGACGAGATGAGGCACGCAAACATGCTCGCCGAGAGGATAGTGCAGCTCGGGGGCACTCCCATCATCGATCCCAGAGACTGGCACAAGTTGGGCAAGTGCGGCTACGACGCTCCCAAGGACCCATTGGTGACGTCCATTCTGAAGCAGAACATGGACGGTGAAGAGTGCGCTATCAGGTACTACAAGGACCTCTTCGACAGGGTGATCAAGGTGGACCCAGTGACGGCCCACACGATCGGCGAAATCCTTGGGGATGAAGTGGAGCACGAGGACGACCTCGAGTCAATGCTCGAGGATGTGCTGCTGATTAAGAGGATCTAGTGGCAGTGGCTCGGACTTCGATTCGACTCTCCCCGGTAGGCCTTGAGGAGCTGAGGGGAGAGATATTGTTGCCTTGTCAGCCACCCGATGAAGCTCTCGACTGCAGGGAGGTTGCCCGCGATGAGAGGACCGAGTTGCGGCGGCGCCCTTAAGTAATCGAGAACCTCTTTCGCGCGTGGGGGAGATTCATGGAAGTGGACTTGAGACAGGTCGCCAGCCGCATCGTGAAGGACATCCTTCAGCTGAAGGAGGAGGACATCCTAGAGGTGTCGACCTGGGAACACATGATGCCGCTGGCGAAGGAGATCGTGAAGGAGGCCCGAAGGGCGGGTGCAGACACAGTCCTCACCGTGGAAGCCGATGACATCTGGTATGATGCCTTGATGAACCTCCCAGAGATCTGGCTAAAAGAGCCCTCATCGGTACAACAGGCCATCAGGGAAAGAGCTACGGCATCGGCCTATATCACTGGACCCGCAGATCCGGAACCGATGAGGGACATCTCTGGCGAAAGGTGGAGGGCCAACGCAAAGGGGGCTGAAGCAACCTATGGACCCTTCGAGGACAAGCCCATCCCGTCGGTGACCATCACCCTGGGGTCGGTCACGGAGGCCAGGGCGAGGAACTACGGTTTCGACTACAAGAAGTGGTATGACTCGGTCCTCTCTTCCTTGGCCGTGGACCCTGCCAAGCTGCGAGCCAAGGGGAAGACGATCTCTGGGTCCCTGGGGGGGGCAAGAGAGGGGCACTTGACCGCCTCCGGCGGAACCGATTTCACCTTCCAGTTCCATGGAAGTGAGGCCGCTATCTTCACGGGTGAAGTGCGGCCGGTAGAGGGCAGCAAGGCCTCCTACTTCTCATCTCTCCCTTCTGGGTCCTTGAGCGTCGCCCTGAGACAGGGAAGTGGTGAGGGCACGATCGTGTCGACGCGGGACATACCCCAGGCAGGTGACCTGATCCAAGGCCTGTCCTGGAAGTTTGCCGGCGGCCGGATATCCAAGGTTGACGCCAAGGAAAACCTGTCGATCTTCACCCAACTTTGGGAAGACAAGCGGGAGCAAGGCGCAGACCAGCTTGGCTACCTAACCGTTGGTCTGAATCCGGAAACCGTCCAGGGTTTCCTTGAGGATGAGTTCGTTGAGGGGGCCGTGACCATGGCCATCGGGGAGAACGAGTGGTTAGGCGGGACCAACGAGTGCGACTATCTCTTCCAAATACCCTTCCCGGAGGCCACCCTGAGCGTGGATGGGAAAGTCATCGTAGAAAAGGGGAGAATCGCGGTCTGAAAGGGATAGATCACGAGACTGCGGGAGCGTGGGGACTGGGTGAGGCTCAAGCTCGGGCAGCCGGGCCCTCACTACTCCTCCTCTTCGCTCTTGTTCTCCAGCACGACGTTCTTCACCCTGGGAGGGTTGCCCGCCTCATCCTCGATGTATGTGAGATAGCCCGAGCCGACGTTCAGGTGGACGATGCTGACGCCCTTCTTCACATCCACCATAGTCTTGTCGCTCTTGCGTTTCATCCCGTTGCCGGGGGGACTTCAGCATGGGCGTATTTTAAGGGTCGGAGGTGAGAATCACGGATGAGAAGGAAGGGAGCCCAGCCCCAGGCAAGCGGCTCATGGTGAGACAGCCGGGACACCTTGTTCTCACACAGGGTTAAACGATAACTACTTATAGCAGGGATAACAGATAAATGTATGTTGAGGGGCGAGAAGGAGGAGATGATCACCACAGTTGACAAACTCCAGGGCGCCCTGGAGAAGACATTGAAGCTCACGCCGGAGCAAGCCAGCGACGCGGCTCTTGCCGTCCTCAACTACTTCGGCTACAATACCGTGATAATCGACAACGCAATCGACCCCGAGGACAGAAGGCTATTCTATCAGATCCATGACGCCGGCCTGCTAAACACCTTCTGGGAGACGGTTATCCTTCCCAGCGGACGAGCGTGGAGATCCTTCTACTGGGAGCTGGACGAAAAGGCCATTGAGAGAGCCGCTGAGAAGAGGGAAGAGAAGAGGGAGGAGGAAGTCTACGACTCCCTTCCTGATGACATTTGGGTTAGGATCACCTCCTAGGTCTGTCTCAGAAGCCTCTGGAACCGGCGTGAATGCCGCAGCGCGAAGAGCCTTGGTGGGTACCGCGTTTTTGATTGGCCTTGCTCCAGCCGCCCAGGTCTCGGTACATCACCCTTGTCCACGGGCCCTCGACAGCTCAAACAAGGGCGCCGCGCAGGGGGTGTCCAGGCTTCCGCGAAAGGTTATATAGGCCCAACTGCTAAGCACGCGTCAGCCCAGGCTGGGCTTCAACAGTCGAGTGGGCAGAGAATGCAGGGTGAACGGAGGAAAGCCGATGAACGGGAAGTCGAAATACAGGGCAGCGACGGTCGTCGTCGCCATCGTCCTACTCCTTGGAGGCCTTGGGATTCTATCCGCCAGCCTCTCCGCGGCCCAACCCAAGGTGATCCAAGGCGAAGTCACAGAGGAGGCATCCGGGACTCTACTTGAAGGCGTCGTTGTCACCCTGATCGATGCCCACGGTCAGAGGTCACCGGAGTCAACCCAAACCGGGTCCGACGGCGTCTACACCTTCGAAGGTTCAGCCTCCGGCTTCTACCACATAACAGTCAATTTGGGGGGCTACTTCGACAACAAGACGGACATCTTCCGCTTCGACGGCACCGCGAACCTCTTCCCTGACATCCAGATGGAGAAGATGCCAGCAAAGACGAACACCCTGGTGGTCCACGTTGAGGATGCTGGGGGGTCCCCCGTCACCGATGCCACCGTGGGGCTCTACAACGTCACCGCGGAAAGGGAACAGCTCCTGAACGAAGTGGTCACCAACGCCACCGGCAACGCAACCTTTTCCGTCTGGTCCGGCGACTTCGAACTCCGGGTGGTGAACAGTACTTCGGACATGGAAATCGTCCCCATCAGTGTTCCGCCCACTAACCAAACAGTAGTCCTCAACGAGGGCCTAGAGGTCTTCGGGAGGGCGGTGGATCCCGAGGGACTCTCAATCACGGATGGCCTCGTTGCCTATCTCTACAACCTTGATGGCGCTCCCGAAGCCAAGAGACTCCTCGTGGCCAACATCAATGGCAGCAGGTTCACCTTCTACGCCTATCCAGGTAACTTCATCCTCATCGTCGACGCAAACGGCAGGGCGGCCAACATCACTCAGATCAGCGTCTCTGCTCCGGGCAGGATCCTCCCGAACCGGGTGCTCGAGGAATCGCCCGAGGAGAAGGTTGACATTCGGATCGAGTATGAGCAGGCTGACTGGAACGATGTATCCCTTCGCAGGACTCTGAGCCTGAACCGCGACAGCGGCATCCCGGGCTTACCGCTCTCGGACCTGCGCCACCTGAGGCTGCAGATCGACATCGCACTGGGCGACGGGGATGGTGTCCTCAACCAGACGGAGATCGGGGACTTCCAGGACTGGCTCGTCGATATCGGACCCAAGTACGTAGACACACAGGACCTCTTCAACACCAGTGGTCGGTTCTACAGATCCGATCTGGTCAACGACACCACTGACTTCAACGTGACCGTCGACCTGTCGGGCATAGGGCCGGCCACCATCATGGGTCGGACAAACTACACCGCGGTCGGTCCTCTCATTGAAGCCGATCAGGCCGAGTACTTTGTCAACCTGACGGGAAGTCATGACACCTTTGACACCGTCTACATCAATCGCACCCTTACCGTGGTCGTCGTCCCGGGATACGAAAGGACCTTCACCGACACAACGGGCACCGTTGAGGTCAGCGGCTTCACCTCCATCGTGGTCGATCCCTCCCTGGAGCTGGGCACCTTCACGGCTGAGATTACGCTGGAGCCCTCCCTCAACGGCACTGCAAGGGCCCAAGTGATCGGGCCAGAGGGAATGTTCACAGAGCTTAACGTCAGCGTCGACAACTACACTGTCGTCATCCCGACCGACGAGGACGTCACGTTCAGCGCCGAGGAATCGACGGACCCCAATACCCCCGACGGAAGAGTGAGTCCGGAGTCCAACTTCACGTGGACATTCGAGAACACGTCCAAAGTGGAAATGGCCTACGGGATAAGGCCCAACGTAAGCTTTTCCATCATGGGCAACTACACTGGAAACCTGACCATCGTGGAGACAGGCTTGAATCAGACCTTTAGAGAGTTCACCCTCTTCGTAGACGGTCTGCCACCCGTCGCGAGACTTGAGAACAATGTCACCGGCTTTGGCCTCGACGCGGGCGGCGAGAACATCACGATTTCTGAGGGTAATGCTGTGAAGTTCTTCGGCGGCAACTCCACCGACTTCATCCACCCAGATTTCGCGGGGGAGGTGGTAGAGTGGCGCTGGGACATGGATGGCGACGATGAGGTGGACACGACTGGAGAGAACGTGGAGTGGACATTCGAGGTTCCAGGCAACTTCACGGTGAACCTGACAGCCATCGACCAGGCGGGTCATGAGAGCACGAATGCCACACTGACCGTCTTCGTGGAGGACGGCACGCCTCCTGACGTAAGCTTTGACGTCAAGGATGAGGAGGGAAGGGTCGTGAACACCCTGACGGAGGGCGTTCGCTACATCTTCGACGCCTCAACGACCACGGATAATCATGACGCTCTCGAAGACCTGACCTTCGAGTGGAGCTTTGGGGACGAGGAGGAATCCGTTGGCTACAACGTCAGTCACACCTACTCAGAGTTCGGAGTCTACACAGTGGTCGTCAACGTGACGGACCAGGCGGGTAACGTGGGCAATTCCAGCCGGGAGTTCGTCGTAGAGGTGGACACCGCGAACCGACCCGACCTGGAAATCGAGGCTGAAAGCCTCGTGGTGGAGCCCGACAGCCCTGAGGAATCCAGCATCTTCGGTTCCGTCGTCGTAACCATCAGACTCAACGTCACCAACAAGGAAGATCGGGCGAGAGCGGAAGCCGTTCAGGTGAACTTCTGGGCCTTCAGGTTTGGAGAGGAACCAGGGAACCCCATCGAAATAACACCGGAGTTCTTCGATGAAAACGGAAACCCGTCTCTTGGAGAGCTGGACCCAGGAGAGAAGAAGACGATAAGGTTCACCTGGGTCACGGGACCCCAGGGCAACTATACCCTCAGGGTAAACGTCACGGACGTCCGTGAACCGGACATCTTCATCGGCCCGAAGAACACTGCAGAGACACAAATCGATGTTCGTCAAGCCTTCTGGGTCACGCCAGCAATCATCGCCGCCGCAGTTGGCGTTATTGGCGGGATCCCGACGGCCATCTACCTGCGCCGTAGGTTCCGGGGAAGGGTGCGGTTGCGGGAGCGAATTACGAAGAAGTAACCTACATCGCCTCTAGGGGCTTCACAGCAAGGCACTCAAGGGCGTTGGCCAAGACGGTCCGGAATCCATCGACCAGCGATAGACGGGTAGAGCGGAGCGGCTCCTCCGCCTGAAGCACCGGACAGTCCCGGTAAAAGAGGTTGAAAGCCGTGGCTAGGTCATAGGCAAAGTTGGCCAGCTGGTGAGGACGCCTCAGATTGGCGCACTCCCTTACCGTCCCCGGGAAGCGAGCCATAAGCTTCAACAATGCTTTCTCCTGCGGATCCTCCAGGAGCCTTGGGTTCCAGGTTCCGACCTCCTCGGACTTGCGGAGGATACCTGAGGCCCTGGCGTACGAGTATTGCAGAAAGGGGGCAGTCTGGCCCTCCAGGTTCAATGCCTCCTCCCACCTGAACTTGATGCGCTTTTCAGCCTGGACCTTGACGAGGTTATACCTCAAAGCGCCCAGACCGACGGCCCCTGCGATTTCCCGCACCTGATTGTCCGGCAGGTCTTCTCGTCGGACCCGGACCTCCTTCAGGGCTCTCTCCTCCGCTTCCTCCATGAGGTCGTCCAGGTTCACAACCCTCCCTTTCCGGGTGGAGAGTCTACCCTCGGGAAGGGCCACGAAGGCGTAAAAGACCGACTCTACGTCCCTTTCCGAACCCAGAAGTCTGAGGGCCACAGACAGTTGCTGAAATTCGAGCTTGTGATCTTCCCCTAGAACGTTTATTGCCTCGTCGCTTCTCTTGAATTTGTCCAGGTGGTAAGCGAGGTCCCGCGTGGGATACAAGGTGGTTCCGTCCTGTCGCGTCACAAACCAACGCGGGTCTCGTCCAGGGACGCCAAAGGGCTCCATATCGATGTATAGAGCCCCATCTTCTTCCTGTGTGTGACCGCTTGCCTTCAGACGGTCAACGATGTCACGAGCGCTTCCGTCGAGGACGGTCTGGTCCTCCCAGAATAGATGGTCGAACTCCACGGAGAGGCGGGAGAGGGTTTCCAGCATCCCCTGCATCATCTCCTCACACACCTGGCGCACGCGGGTTTGGAGCGTCCGGTCTCCCGCTTCGAAGCGTCGAACGATTTCACCCACTTCTGCGGCGACGTGGGGGTCCTCCATCAGAGCTGAAGCCTTTTGATAGTACCTCACGAGACGATAGTCCGCCTTTTCCCTCTCAGGGGGTGGCAGGTCGTCCTCCTGTAGATTCCCGTAGCCCCACACCAAGGTCAACACTTGCTTTCCCACATCGTTGACGAGGAACTCTCGAGTCACCTCATACCCCGCCCAGTCGAGCAGGCGAGCGAGGGTGTCGCCTATGATGGAGTTTCTTGCCCGCCCCACATGTATCGGGCCGGTTGGATTGGCACTGGAATGCTCGACGATGACCTTCTTCCCCAGCCGTCTTGCCCTGCCGTACCCCTCACGCTCATCCAAGATGGACTTCAGGGTCTTCTCCGCAAAGGTCGGGTAGTGAAGAAAAGAATTGACGTACCCGGCCTTCGGTTCGTGGCGAGCGACCAGGAGCTTCGGCGTCATAGTCCTAGCAAGGTCGTCCGCCACCTCCTCTGGCGGCGCCCCGACCTCTCTGGAATACGCGTGGACAGGGAATCCCACATCCCCATATTCTTCCGGCGGGAGCTGGAGGGCAATCTCGAGATGGGGATAGTCAAGGAGTTCCTCCGCCTCCCTCCTCGCGGCGGCGACCTCATCCAGAACATCCTGCCACGGATCGAGGACCATCAGCTCACCCTGTATCTCAGGATTCCTCCGAGACCCCCGAAGGCTCGCCAGAACAGGCTCCCCTCCTCTGAGTCCCCGGAGATGAGCTCCACCTTCGTGCCAAGCCTCTCCGCCATCTCGTGGAGTTCCTCAACCATGTCAGAGGCCTCGACCACTGAGAGGTCTGATTCGCACTCGGGACAGTTGCCGGGCTCCCCGTTCAAAGTCGTCATTTCCCCAGAGTAGCCGCAGTTTGGGCACGTCACCTCCAACCTTGTCTTCCTCAGGGCCTCGGAGATCAGAAGCGTGTCGATGGCCCCAATCTCAAGGGTCCTCCGCACCTCCGTCTCGCCGTACACTGCCAACCCCCCGTCTGGCTGCTTCACCTCGTCAAGGAATGCCTGTATGATCTTCTTTTCACGCATGAGGTCCAGGTCCGACAGGGCCTCCTTCGCTTTCTCCATCAGCTCCCGAAGGCCTGACTCGTCAGCATATCCTGTGTCGAAGGTATCCACGACTTTCTTCCGAAGCTCGTGATGGACGTATTCCTTCTCGACGAAGAAGTCCTTCGTGTATCCCGGACCTCCGACGAGGATGCCCTTGAGGTCGCCAAGGTCCAGGTAGGCCTCCGTCATCAGGTTGCCTACCTTAACGAAGAACTCGTGAGCGGCCTGCTCGATGAGCCGCTCGAAGCGCCGGGCAGACTGGCCTCCCTTGCTGTGCTTGCTTGGAACCAGACTCTGAACGTTCTTGATGAGTTCGATGCGCTTGCCCCGCAGCAGGCCCAAAGTCGCCTCGGAGCGGTCGATTACTACGAGGGCGTACACGTCCTTCTCCCTTAGCATCTCCCTGAGGGGATCGGTATAGAAACGGGAGTCGCATCTGTAGAGGAACGTGGGGACGGCTTCAGGCGGTTCGACCACATGGGACACCATCTCGGTCTGGTCTGCCCCGGACTGGCGATGGCCCACGAAGAATGCGAGGCCCTGTTCGGGTACTCGCTTGAAGGTCTTGAGTCTGGACATGATGGATTCGATGGCCGACATCACGTTCTTCCGCGTTGGCTTGCTCTTGATGTTGCTGGACTGGCTCAGCTCGTTCCTGAGGTAGCTGGTCACTTCGGACACTTGTTTGCCTGGAGGCACGTAGAGTGTCACCAACTCGGTTCCCCTGCCTTCGGCTGCCTCAATGTCTTCGAGCTTCCTCTTGAAGAGGTACCTTTCCTTGGCTCGGCTCGCGGCCACCATAGCTTTTAATCTCCTAACTCGCTAGCCGCTAAAGACGTTATCATGCCCAAGGAGAGGGTGGTCGTTTCCCTGGGCGGTTCCGTGCTGGTTCCTGGTGAACGCGACCCCCAGTACATAAAGTCCCTGGCCGAGACCATTCTCCAGCTATCGAGGACATACCAGATCTTCCTGGTCGCGGGGGGAGGGCGTCTCGCCCGCTACTACATCGAAACGGGACGGTCATTGGGGATGGACGAGAGGTCTCTCGACGCAATGGGGATTGCCGTTACCCGGTTGAACGCCCGCCTCCTCATCCAAGCCCTCGGCTCCCAGGTAGCCCCGCTCGTACCGAGGGACTACGAGGAGGCCAAGGAAGCGGGCGAGGAATACGATATCGTCGTCATGGGGGGTCAGAGGGTTTCCATAACAACGGATGCTGTGGCAGCGGAGCTGGCAGACGCGGTGGGCGCGGTCCGACTCGTCAACGCCACCGTCGTTGACGGGGTGTACACCGCCGACCCAGAAACCGATCCGGGGGCATCAAGAATTGAGAAGATGAGCTACGATGACCTCATCCGTATTGCTGGAGAGCCTACGAGTCTTGCCGGTCCTTCCATGGTCTTTGACCCCTTCGCCGCGCGACTGGTAAAAGAGAGTCGTATACCGCTCCACATTGTGCAGGGGCGAGATCTTGAAGCCCTGACCGCCGCGATAGCCGGTGGGACGCACGTTGGGACAACCGTCGGTGACGAGCCATGACCATCAGAGCCTTCATTGCCGTAGATTTCGAGGCTGGAGCCAGACTGCAGCGGCTCCTCCGCGATCTGGCGTCAACCAAGGCTCGGCTCCGGGTGATCCCACCGGAGAACCTCCACATAACGCTCAAGTTCCTAGGCAACACCGAGGAGGGGAGGGTGGACGCCATCTTGGAAGCCCTCGAGGAGTCTGTGGACGGCGTGGCCTCTTTCACGCTGACCCTCACGGGAACTGGAGCCTTTCCCAGCCTAAGGTCACCCAGAGTTCTTTGGGTGGGCGTGAAGGGCGGTGGACCCTTGATTACAGTGGCCACGCGGCTCGAGGACAGACTTCAGGGACTCGGCTTCCCCAAGGAGCGCCGGCGCTTCTCTCCCCACCTCACGGTGGCGAGGGTGAAGGGATCCCGGGGCAAGGATGAGCTCATTGGGCTCGTAGAAGGTCAGAGAGACACGGACTTCGGCATCCAAAGGGTCGAGGCGGTCAAGCTCAAGAGAAGCGAGCTCCGTCCCACGGGCGCAGTGTACAGCGAAGTCGCCAGGGTGACTCTTGACTGAATTAGTCCGCTCCTGCGAAAAGGAGGAGGTCGTCCCACACCACCTGGTGCTTGAGACGCTTTTTCCGGAGAAAGTGGCTCAGGGCCTCCGTGACCCGAGGGACCTCGAGGCCCTTCGACCTGCTGTAAACGTAGAACTCGACCTTATCGCTTATGGGGAAAATGAGACGCATCGTCCCTTCGCGATTGAAACCCTCCGGCTTCCGATCCTTCCGCAGGTCCCGGAGGTTCTCCTCCAGGATGATTTCCACGAACTCGGGGTCGTCCCTCGTTTGGCTAGACTCCTCCAGGAAAAGGGTGAAGAGTTCTCTGTAGACTAGCCCCAGGTTCTTGAACCGGACCTTGGGATCGAAGATAAGGTGTCCGCTCCTCGCCCGCATCTCCTTCAGTATCGACAGCCCCTATTAATAGGGTGATGAAGGCCTGTTGGGATGCCCAGGCGCAGAGCCGGCCGCGCCTCGTCAGTCGACGCAAGAATGCATTTAAGGTGCCTTCCGCTAAGGGTTAGCCCGTGATCAGCGTCCTGGTCATCGCTGGCAGTGACTCAGGGGGGGGCGCTGGCATTCAAGCGGATCTCAAGGCCCTGGCCTCCATCGGCGTCCACGCCTGCACGGCCATAACTTGCGTCACCGCTCAGAACACTCAGGGCGTCTTGGCCACCCACCCTCTGCCTGTTGACGCCGTGAGAGACCAGGTACGCGCTGTTCTGGATGACATCGAGGTCGAAGCGGTGAAGACCGGCATGCTCTACTCTGAGCAAATCGTCAGGGCGGTCGCCGAGGAGCTAGAGTCCGTCGACCGGCCAACTGTCGTGGATCCTGTGATGGTAGCGACTTCGGGAGCCTTCCTGCACGAGTCCGGTTTCACGGAAGCTCTTCGGAAACATCTCCTTCCCCGCGCCACCCTCGTCACCCCGAACCTGGACGAGGCCACGGCCCTCAGTGGCGTCACGATCGGGGGTCAGGAAGACATGGAGCGGTGTGCGAGGGCCATCGCAGAACTTGGTCCGGAGGCAGTTCTCGTCAAGGGGGGACACCTCGAGGGCGACTTGGTGGACCTTCTCTTCGACGGCAAGGAAATCCACCGATTCACAGGGCACCGCTATCCAACGGAGCTCCACGGAAGCGGTTGTGCCTACGCATCCACGATCGCCGGCTACCTGGCCAAAGGGTGGGACATCGTCGAGAGCGTGCGGCAGGCTAGGCAGAAAATCGCAGCCGGCTTCGACACCGCCTACGCCGTCGGCAAGGGGTTCGAAGTCATCAACTCAGCCTACGTTGACGACAAGTGGGGCGTCTGGCACAACCTCTATACCGCCCTGGACGATCTCTTGGATCTCTTACCACCAGAGCTCATACCGGAGGTTGGCGTGAACCTCGGCTACGCTCTCCCCGGTGCGCAAGACAGCAATGGCGTGTGCGCGATTGAAGGCAGGATCGTCCAACGAGGGGGTCGGGTCACCGCCGTGGGCCCTCCTGCCTTCGGGACCTCGCGACACGTCGCCCGCGTCATCCTCTCCGCTATGGTTCATGAACCCACGATGAGAAGCGCCATGAACGTGAAGTACAGCGATGAACTCGTGAAACGCTCCAAGGAGGCAGGGCTGGAAGTCGGTTCTTTCGACAGGGCTGAAGAGCCGGATGGCGTGTCCTCTATGGAGTGGGGCACGGGGGAGGCCATACGTCGTCTGGGCAAGGTCCCCGATGTGATCTACGACCTTGGGGGCCCATCGAAGGTCCCAATGTTCAGGATACTCGCAAGGAACCCCGAGGGAGTCCTAGAGAAGCTCCGCCTCTTGGTGGGTAGAGAATGAGAATTGCAGTCTTCACGGACACGTATCTCCCGACGGTGGATGGCGTCGTGAATTCTATCCAGAACACAAGGCGGACCCTCCTCAAGATGGGGCACGAAGTCCTCATCGTCGCCCCTGGGGAGAAGACCCAAGACGATCCGCATATGGAGAACGTTCTCCGCTGCAGGGCCCGGGGTCTGAGACGCTACCCGGGATACAGGCTCGCCATTCTCCCCACGAAGAGCGAGATGGGCTTCATCAAACGAAAGAAGGCGGACCTGGTCCATTCCCATGGAATCGGTCCGATGTGGATCAAGGGCATGTGGGTAGCTAGGGAGCTGAGACTGCCTATGGTCCAGACCTTCCACACCATGATCCAAGACGCCATCCCTCACTACACCTCCACCGGCATTGACTCATCATTTCTGGTGAGACTTCTGTTCATCTACCTGCGGACCTTCCTGCACCGTTGCCAGGCCGTCGTTACACCCAGCCGGGTCATTCTGCAGGAGCTAAGTGAGATCGCCCCGCGGATGAGGAGGACCGCTGTAGTTCCCAGCGGCGTCGACGTGGAAACGTTTCGGCCAAACCTGGACGGCGATCGTATCAGGGAGAGGTACGCCATCGAGGACGCCCAGATCATTCTCACCGTGGGCAGGATTTCGCCTGAGAAGGATATCGGATTCCTGATCGAAAACCTCCCGAGCATGAAAGACGGGCTCCCCAGGGCAAAGTTCATGGTGGTCGGGACAGGCCCCGCCCTCCCCCATTATTGGAAGGAAGTCGAGCGAATGGGGCTGCAGGAGGATGTCATTTTTACCGGTTTCGTCCCGGATGAGGAGCTTCCCCTCCACTATGCCGCCGCCGACGTCTTGGTCTCCGCTTCCAGATTCGAAACCCAGGGACTCTCCGTTTTGGAGGGCATGGCTTGTGGCAAGCCGGTTGTGGCTGTGGACTACAGGGCCTTCCCCGAGTATATCGAGGACGGCGTCAACGGCTTCCTCTTCGAACCAGGGGACGTGGAGGGCTATAGAGAGGCTGTGGTCGGTGCTGTCCAAGCCGGCGCTGCATTACGGCAGAGGGCCAGAATGACTGCCGAGAGTTTCTCGCTCGAGAGATGTACGGAGAACTTGGTCTCGGTATACGAGGAACTACTCGCCTAGCTTCGGGTTATCCTCAGGACCGTGATCTCGAAAAAGAGGGTTTGCCCCACGACCTCCCTGTTGTAATCGACAGTGTAGGTCCCGGCACCCTGGTTCACCGAAACCACCCTGAAGGCGCCTTCTTCGTCCTCGCCCCCGACATTGCCAATATGGGTCTCATCCAAGAGATGCCTGACACTGACCAAGCCTTGTCCCCCATTGGCTGAGCTGTCCACCGACTCAACGATCGCCGGCCAAGCGCCAAAGGCCGTTACCGTCATCCCCGTCTCCGGAATGTGCATTATCGTCACGAAGTTGGCTGAAAGGGAGGTGACCATGACGCTCCAACCCCAGACAGGATCCGTCACGACCAATCCGGCGGAAGGTATCGCCTCGAAGCGGGTCTCGAAGTCGACAACCTCCAAGGTCTCGAACTGGGGCAGCTCGTCCAACAGAGGCCTGACCTCAAACTTCTCTGGGTCCGAGGGACCATACCCCTTGTCTTGGGGAATCTCGACGAGCCTTGTCTCGCCCTCTCGCATACCCACGATTCCCTCCTCGAAGCCCTGGATGACGGCGGGGGGTACAGCGCCGACCTCGACGGTGAGGGGGCCATAGGTGGTTCTCTTTTCGAAGGAGACTGACTTTGGATAGTTCGCGTCATCCTCGGCGACCTCCTGCATTGAGGTATCGAAAACCTTGCCGTTGGCGAGGAAACCGATGTAGTCTACCTCCACCCTGTCGCCGTCTTGCACCGTCAACGCCGGTCCAACGGGACCTGGCCAGTGGGTTGCCACGATGTAGCCCAGTAACACGGCGGAGACGACCACGACGGCCATGACCACGTGATAGGGGCGGACCTTCGGCGGCCAAGGCAAGGCAGCGCGCATTTGCGGAATCTACCTGGAAGGCTCGGATAAAGCTTGTGGTGCAATTTGGCAAGGGGGGGGACCTCAGGCGTCGCACATCCCTTATATTGCGGTGAAACGATGGTCAAGACGTGAAGAAGCGGGTCTTGACCTGTCCACGATGTGGTTCCACGGACCTTCACTACGAGCTGGGCGGCATGCTCGGCCAGATCTACCGCTGCAAGTCCTGTCAGTACGTGGGGTCCCTCATCATCGAGAGGGACGTGGAAGTGGAAGAGGAAGAGGGCTAGGCGAACATCGTCCCCGCTTCTCGACCACCCTCCAGAAATTCCCCGAATACCTTGTTACGCGCCTTAAGGAAGTCTTGTGAGAGGACGTGATCCCTGTCTTCCCGGATGGCGAACATTCCGGCTTCGGTGCAGATGGCCTTGATGTCAGCTCCGCTGGCACCTTCCGTCTTCGACGCCAGGAGATCGAAGTCTAACTCGCCCTGGATGTTCATCCCTCGGGAGTGTATCTTGAAAATCTCGAGCCTCGCTTGGTGATCAGGCATCTGAATCTCGATGACTCGATCGAAGCGACCGGGTCTCAGGAGTGCCGCATCCAGAATGTCCGGCCTATTGGTGGCGGCGATGATTTTCACGTCGGCCAGGGGCTCAAATCCGTCCATCTCTGCCAGGAGCTGCATGAGGGTTCTTTGCACCTCTCTGTCTCCGCTAGTGGCCATCTCCAACCTTTTGGACCCTATGGCGTCAAGCTCGTCAATGAACACTATGGAGGGAGCCCTCTCCGTGCCAAGCTCGAACAGTTCCCTCACCAAGCGGGCGCCCTCGCCGATGTACTTCTGGACGAGTTCCGAGCCCACAAGGCGTATGAAGGTGGCACTCGTCTTGTTGGACACCGCCTTCGCAAGGAGGGTCTTGCCCGTCCCTGGAGGCCCCACAAGCAGGACGCCTTTGGGTGGTTCGATTCCCACCTTCTTGAACAAGTCGGGCTTCAACAGGGGATCCTCCACCGCTTCCCTCACTTCTCGGATCGCCTCCTCGAGACCTCCCACATCGTCGTACGTGAATGGCGGCTTCTCGATAACCTCCGCTCCGAGGACAATCGGATCGTAGGAGGACGGGAGGACTCCCATAACCGCCAGGGTCTGCTTGTTGAGGGCGACCCGCGCGCCCACCACGAGGTCCTCCTGGTTCACGTAATCCGCAGTGTGGACAATGAAATCTGGGCCAGTTGAGCTCTTGACGATGACCCTGCCATCCGTCAGGACGTCACGGACGCTGCCGATGATGAGGGGAGGCGATTTCAGACGGTCGAGTTCGGTTCTGAGCCTCTTCAACTCACGTTGAATCTTGATGAGCTCCGTCTCGATGAATCGCTTTTCCCCGCGAGCGTGTCGAGAGTCCTTCACGAGCCGCTCGTTCCGCTCTTCCAGTGAGGCGATCCTCTCCGATAGCTTTCCGTAGAACTCCTGGGTCTCATCGTCATCCAAGGGGTGTCCTCCTCAGAAGACCTTGCTGGCCGCATATACCCAGCAGGAAATATTTATGCGTTCCCCCACGGACATCAATGGCGATACGACCGACTACAGCGGTCTGGGAGAACCTCTCGGAAGCAGTCTGGGGCTGCGGATAGCGCTGCGTCAACTACAAAAGGGACGACGGGGCTTTCCTCACGAAATCTAGGGAGGGATGAACTCGCCACTCTGCGAGATGTGCGGATCTGAGCGTCCTCGGCTGAAACCTGTCAACGTCGAGGGGACTCGGTTGATGCTATGTGAGAACTGCTCTAGGTTTGGCGTGGAGGTAAGACAGTCCAAGCCCCGGAGGGTTGTTCGTCCCACAGGGAGCCCCAGTCGGCCGACACCTCGCTTCTCGCCGGGGGAGGAGTACGACCTAGCTCCCGATGTCCACGATCGGATTCGGAGAGCCCGCGAGTCCATGGGCTGGAAGAGGGAGGAGCTAGCCAAGAAGATCAATGAGAAGCTCAGCATCATCGAGAAACTGGAAAAGGGAAACATCCGACCGGACGATCAGTTGGTGTCGAAACTGGAAAAGGTCCTGAGGGTCAAACTAAGGGAAAGGATCGAGCAGGCGCAACCGGCGAAGAAGGAAGAGAGCAGGCCATTGACTCTGGGAGACCTCATCAAGCGCGAGAGCTAGCCCTCCTCCCCTTCATCAAGTCTTCTACCTCGTCGTAGAAGGTGGACATATCCACATCAAATCGTCGACCCGCGATCAATGCGGCCATCTCCCCGTAGACGCCCATGTGCTCTTGAATCCCATTGATGGTGGAGACGACTTCCCTCTTGGGCCGGCCCGATGATGAGCAGATTGCCGCCACCATACGCTGGAAGATGTCATCCACCTCGACCTCTAAGATCTTCGCGGAGGGGGTGAAGTCCATGGGCACTTCCACTTCCTTCAGGTCGAAGGTGAGCGCCAATTCCCCCCTCTTCGACGAGAGCAATCCCGCCTCGCGGCTGAGGTCTAGCAAACGTTGGGCCTCTTTGGGCGAGAACCACCTCAAGTCCATGGAGGCGGAGAACACGAACTCCTTCTCCGTCAGCTTTTCCTTCCCCTTCCTCTTGAAGAGGAGGGCAATCGCTCGCTTGAGGTCCTCCACTCAGATCAACTCGAAGACGTCAACCACTGCCCTCCAAGCAGCCTGATCCTCGATGTGGACTGGCTTGGTAGGTCCCGAGTACAGCTCCATCTCCTCGAGGGCGTCCACCCATTCCGGGGCCTCCTGGAGTCCGGGGCCTCGGAGGTACACTCCTTTGCCGACTCCAGCCTTGAGGGCCTCCCGGAACAGGTCTGGAGCCAGCATATTCCGGGACAGAGGATCGCGTGTGAGCGCGCCCTGCGTCTCCTCCACGCAGACAGCCAGCTTCTCCGTCAGCTCTCGCGCGATATGAATGTCTCGCAGGCTGGGAAATCTCTTCAGGTTCAGGACCGCGACCTCGGCCCCTGCCACTAACACGTCGATGAGGCCCCCCACGCTGTCGACGCCCTCGTCCACCCAGAGTCCCTTTCCTTCAAACCTCTTGTACAGAGCTAAGTCCGGCCTCCCGCGCTCAATCCCGTCCACGTCCCATAGCAGCAGCCTGCCGTAATCCTTCAACGCTTTTGAGACGAGGCCCCGCAACTCTTGGTCACCCTCCCCCAGGCCCGTGGGTGAGACTGGCCTTCCACGGCGAATCGCGAGCCACGGGAGTAACTCCAGGGGCACGCCACTGCCATACCCCCCTTCTAGATAAACTTGCCACGGCTGCAATCCGCGACCTGGGCCAAAAGATGTATATCGCTGAGACGCGATGGAATCTTGCCCCTCGCGAAGGTCGCGGGGAGAGGTGAACCGCGATGCGAGCGGGGGCGGATGTCGTGCGGGTCCCTCCACGAAGGGATGTGTCATCCCAGAGTGACTGGAGGTCAACCCCGATATCCAACAATCCCCCGGCAGGGTCAGGGCGGGGAGAGAGCCAGGCTGTCGATGAATCGCGCTGTTAATGTCGGGGGACAACCCCCTCATACTCCTCTTCTTCCTCGATGAATTCGGCGCCACAGGAGCAGAGGGTCGCGTCCCACGGTAGCCACGTCAGGCACAGAGGACACTGGAAATCCTCTCCGTCGGAGACCGCTGCCGTCTCCAAGACGGCTCCCCCCTCCTTCTCCTCGAGGTTCAGTGCCCTCTGACGGCAAAGGTTGGCCTTGGCCTGCTCTCCCATGCGGTCGTACAGCTTCGCCTTCAGCATCCACATGCCTGGATAGCGGGGATCGTGGATGGTGAGCTCGTTGAGGACGTTGATGGCCTCCCGGTAGTCATTCATTCTCGCCAGGGCGGCCGCCTTGGTGAAGATGGCTTGGAGGTCCGTCGGGTCCTCCTTCAGCTTGTCGTCGACCTTCTGGAAGATCTCCCGGGTCTTCCAGAGTTGATCGTCCCCAGGCGCGAAGCCACAGACAGTGCACTCTTCCCCTTCAATCAGAGTCCCACACTGCGGGCACGGCTCCCCCGGAGGCTCGACGGGGGCGGAATCCTTTGGCGTCAAGTCTCTCGATACCTTCAGTTCGACGAAGGGCGCCTTGGCCTCCAAAGTGTAGTTGCTCTCCTCCTCATCCCGACGGACGACCACCGTCCGGGAAATGCCATCCTGGGAACGATGCCTAGCCACCACGGCCAACCCGTCGGCTGCCTTCTGAAGGATATCCATGGACTTCTCCGGCACAAGATCAGAATCGACTACCAATATTGATGTCTCATACGCCTTGCGGAGTTTCCTGACCAGGATGGAGACGAACTTGTTCACCTTTCCAGTGGCTTTAGCGAGTAAATCGGTGAAGATATCCAGTACGGCGATGCCTTTGCCCTTCGAGGCTTTCAGCAGCTGAGACAGGGCGCCATCGAGACTTTTCGGGTCACCGGGGCACCTGACGATACCGTCTTCCTCGGCCTCCTGTTGTACTGCCTCCTCTTTGTGGGAGTACCAGTCTAGCACCTTCAGCTGACCCTCCTTGAGAGCCTTCCGGGGGTCCAATTCCTCGGTCGAGAGGCTCCTGAGGACTCTATTCGGGGGTAGGCTCGAAAGAACGAGGGCCACGGTCGTGCCCTCCTGCAACGCTCGATGACACAGCGGCACGATGATGGCCTCCTTCTCGGGACCGGGTGGGGTGGATAGGAGCGTGATAGAGCCTTTTGGAAAGGCGGCCCTGAGAAAGGCGTCAACTCCGTCTACGACTTCCGTCTCCACAGCCAACACGTCGCCTCCGGCTCAAGCGCGGTGGATCGTCCCAGACGTTTCTGGATTACCCGATTAGACCCAGTTCAGCAGGTCGGCTGGTGAGATATTATAAGGTTATCTCGGCATTATCGCAGTCGATAACTGTTTCCGCCCTCCTCAGACGTGGATGGCAAAAACTTTAATAGGAGTCTCAATTTGCTCCGATGCCCGAGGAGAGCCGAAAGCGCACCCTTGAAGGAGGCAGTTGAACAAACGGAACGATGAGAGGCCTCCATAGACCCCCCCATCCACGAGTGATTTCACAAAGCCAAAAGGCCCTTTGAAGAAGAGATGACAATCGGCGAGATAACGAGAAGAGGGTGGGGACTGTGCTTTCAGCTCACAATGTCGTAAGCGCTCAGGGGGATGGAGCCATGATGGTGTATACCCGGTTCGAAAGGGCCAGGATCATTGGAGCTAGGGCTCTTCAGATCGCCATGGGTGCCCCCATTCTCATCAAAGTTCCCCGGGACCTGGTAGACCCTGTGGACATCTCAGAGTTGGAGTTTGAGAAGAGCGTCATTCCCATCACCGTCAGGCGAGAGGTCTAACCCTTGGGATCGGAGAGGACCTCTCCATAGATGTCGCACATACAGATTGTCGGGAAGCTTTTCATAGGAGTTGCATTTAGGTCTCCACCATGGTAAGGGAGGTCGACTACAAGCCAAAGCCCATCGACCCCGAATTCCTGGAGAAACCAGACGAGTTTCCCCTCACGGGGGAGCACCAAGGTCACGAGGTGAGGGCTGAAGGCATTGAGAGGCTTGACGCTGAGGGGAACCCGTACCCGACCAAGTTGGGGATACACGGCAACCACGTCGCGGTGGACTGGGAGGCCTGCATTGCAGACGGGGTGTGCATGGACGTCTGTCCTGTGGACGTCTTCGAGTGGTACCTCAACCCCGGGACCGACGGGACGGGCAACGACAAGATCCTGAGCGAGGGCGAGGACGAGTGGAACCAATATCGGACGGACAAGTCTGAGCCCATCCGGGAAGAGGACTGCATTGACTGCATGGCTTGTGAAGCGCAGTGTCCCACCCTGGCCATAAAGATCAACGTGGCGTAGACCGCGGCCACCCAGCCATGGCGACCGACACCCTCTGCGGGTAGAGCAGGTTTATATAGAAGAACTGATACATATCCTGGAAGAACTATTCACATAGTCCTAGAGGTGATGTTGAGATGATGGGAACGACACCCGTAGTGGTCCTCAAGGAAGGGACCAGGAGGGAGCGGGGCCGAGGGGCCCAATTCGGGAATATCCAGGCGGCAAAAGCGATCGCGGACGCCGTCAGGACAACGCTAGGCCCGCGAGGCATGGACAAGATGCTCGTCGACAGCATGGGAGACGTGGTCATCACCAACGATGGCGTGACAATCCTAAAGGAGATCGACGTGGAGCACCCGGCCGCCAAGATGCTTGTCGAGGTCGCAAAGACTCAGGACCAGGAGGTTGGTGACGGGACGACTACGGCGGCAATCTTCACGGGCGAGCTCCTGAAGCGGTCGGAGGAAATGATCGAGCAGAACGTTCACCCGACGATTATCGCCCAAGGCTTCAGGATGGCCGCGGAGAAGGCCTCCGAGATGCTGAACGAGCTGGCGAGTCCTGTGAAGGCCTCCGACGAGGATACGCTGAAGAAGATAGCTGCCACGGCCATGATTAGCAAAGCGGTCAGCGCGAGTCGGGAGTACCTGGCGGATGTCGCCGTCCGTGCGGTCCTCTCAGTGGCTGAGAAGGTGGGTGACTCGTGGCAGGTTGACGAAGACAACATCCAGATGGTGAAGAAGCAGGGAGGTTCCTTCTCGGACACCCAGCTCGTGGACGGCATCATCGTAGACAAGGAACGGGTTCACCCCGGTATGCCTGCCCGTGTGGAGAACGCAAAGATTGCTCTCTTGGATGCTGCATTGGAAGTCAAAAAGACGGAGTTCGACGCCCGAATCCAGATCAGCGATCCCCAGCAACTGCAGGCCTTCCTCAGCGAAGAGGAGAGCATCCTTAAGGGCTACGTGGACGCCGTGGAGAAGGCGGGCGCCAACGTCCTGTTCTGCCAGAAGGGCATAGACGACTTGGCGCAGCACTACCTGGCCAAGGAAGGGATCTACGCCATCCGACGGGTGAAGAAGTCGGATATGGAGAAGCTGGCGAAGTCCACCAAAGGTCGAATCGTGAGCAAGATTCAGGAGATCGTCAAAGGGGACCTCGGGTCAGCGAAACTCGTCGAGGAGAGAAAGATCGGCGACGACGATATGACGTTCGTGACTGGAGCGAAGGACGGAAAGGCCATCTCCATCCTGCTTCGCGGAGGTACTGAGCACGTCGTGGACGAGGTGGAAAGGTCGGTCGATGACGCCATCAATGTGGTCAGAGCAGCCGTGGAGGATGGGAAGATGTTGGTGGGCGGCGGGTCCATCCACACAGAGCTATCCCTGGCCCTCAGGGACTACGCCGTCTCCGTTGGCGGCAGGGAGCAGATGGCCATCGAGGCTTTCGCCGCCTCGATGGAAGTTGTGCCGCGGACCCTGGCCGAGAATGCAGGCTTGGATTCCATCGACACGCTAATCGACCTACGGAACGCCCACAAGAAGGGCAAGAAGCATCACGGCATCGACATCTACAGCGGAAAGGTGGCGGACATGCGGAAGCTCGATGTCTTGGAGCCTTTGAGGGTCACCAAGCAGGCCATTGCCTCAGCGACGGACGCCTCGGTGATGATTCTGCGAATAGACGACATCATCGCCGGCAAGGAGTTCGAGGCCAAGGGAGGAGAAGGCGAGGAGGGCGCTGGAGGCGAATTCGACTAGCCCTCCCTCTCGCCGCCTTTCTGCGTCGAGTGGCGTGCCCAGACCAACCGTTGGCGAGTGGACCTCCCAGTCCAGGGCAACCGAGGAGACTACTCGGACAGACGGCGACTTCTAGGAAGTCAGTACCCCGAATCTGTCCAGCTCCCGAATCAGTCCGGACACAAGCGGCTCCACCTCGAACGTAACCTGGTACCTTTGGAAGTAGACCTGCAGCGCGTTGAGGTCGCGGGTTAAGATAGCGGCGGCGGCCTCTAGGCGTCTCCACGGAGGCCAGCCAAGGCGATCTACCCTGACACTGTTGGAGAAGTCGATGAACCACGGAGCCCCTTCATGGACCAAGATGTTGAAGGCGCTCAGGTCGCCGTGGACGATTCCCGATCTCACCAAGTTACTCAACGCGTCAAGAGTCGTGGCGAGGAACCCCTCCGGATCCTCGACACGTACATCTTTGAGCTGGGGAGCCGATCCCTTGTCGCTCCCCAGGTAGCGCATTGAGAACATGTTCTCCACTCGTCGAGCCGGAGTTGGGACCGGTGCTCCGGCCTTCCACGCGCGGTACAGCGCGTCATACTCTTCGGCTGCTTGCCACGACATTACGTCCAGCTTGACGGGTCGACCGCCCCTGCGAGATGTTCGATACAACCGATAGACCTTGATCGCGATAGGGGAACCGCTGTAGCTGGCGAGATAGACATCCGCCTCCTTGCCTCCGCTAAGGAGGCGGTCGACTTTTGTTGCCAAGCCAGACGAAATGATTGCCTCCACCGTCTCTTCATAGCTTGGCTCCTGGAATGAGAGCGTCCTCGCATCGAGACGCCAACGGACGCTCTTGTCTAGGGTGTTTGGCAAGAGAGACACGGACTCTTGTTGGAATCAAGTTCGCTTACCGGGGGCAACGATCCACCGGGAACCGCCGCAGAAGAATCAGACGATTCCCGGCAGGTCCATCGGATAGCACGCCAACTTCATACCGGGAATCACCTCCTGGTCCTCAGACCACTAGTTCATTCATCGGACTGTGCATAAAACTTCCGATCGTTGAGGCTGGATCGCCACCAAGTAGTCCGTCGCGACGAATCAACATGAACAGGCGGGGCGGAACCACGCAAGCAGCAACCGCCTGGGCCGGCTGGCGCAGAGTAGAAATAAAGCAGGCACCATAGCCGCCCATCGAAGGTGGGAGGCCTCTAGACGGACCCGCTGCTGACTCTATTGAAGGATCTCGTGGCAATAGATTCCATCAACGACCCCGCCCAAGACAGAAGGCCCTCCCGAGACTGTGCAGACTTCATCAGAGAGGCATTGAGGGAGCGGGGCATCTCCAGTGAGCTGATGGAGTCTGACGGCTTTCATACAGTCAGAGGGGCCGTCGGGGGAAAGGAGGCGAAAGTCCTCCTCATGTCCCACTATGACGTCGTCCCCACTGGTCCGGAATCCAAATGGAGGCATCCTCCGCTATCCTTGCATGTCGAGGATGACAAGGCCTACGGCCGGGGCGCCGTAGATGACAAAGGCAACGTCGCGGCAATCATCGCGGCGCTACCTGATATCGTTGATCGGATTGACGGTGGGGTCGCCTTCGCAATCGCGGGAGACGAGGAGGTGGGGGGCGAACACGGGGCCGGGCTCTTGGCACAGGAGATACTTCCCCTTTACGTCATCAACGGCGACGGCATGGACCTCCAGATCATCAACCGTAGGCGCAACTACTTCCTCATTCACTTGGGAGTGCCGGCGGCGCCTCGGCGAACGAGGGGGGAGGCGGAGGCCATACGGTTCCCCACCCGGACCAGAGGGCGTGAGACACGACACTCTGCCTACTTCATCCCAGGAGTAGACAGCCATGCTTTTCTCGCCGCGGCCTACCATGCCCTCCGGTGGGACCTGACGGCAGCCGGGCTCAGGGGTAGCTTCGTCAAGGAGAATGTCATCCCCGACGAGGTCGAAATCGAATTCATACGGGAACGTCGCACCGGACGTAACTTGGTTGTGGACGATAACCTGACGCGTCTCCTGAAGACCCTCGTCCCCCTGTCCCGCATCTCCTTCGCCACAGACCTTAGCGTGTACGGGATCAATGCTTTGCCCAATTACTACTGGAAGGACGATAGAGGGCACCACGTTACCCTGGACGTCCGGGCCATGGTCGGGGACGAGCAGAAGGTTCGCAAGCCGATGGAAGGAGTCCTGCGGGAGCTCCTCCCGGAGGCCACATTGGAGATCGATGCGGGGGCAGGTTGCCTCAGGACGGACCCAAATAGCACGCTGGTCCGTACGGCGAAGGAGGTGGCCTCCACCCTCGGCATTCCACCTCGCGTTGCCGAGCGGCAGGGATCAAGCGATTCCCGCTACTTCTCCTCCCGGGGAATTGAGTGCATAGACTTCGGCCCCCAGGGAGGCAACCTTCACGGCCCCAACGAGTACGTCGTCGTCAGTACCCTAGAACGAGCCGCCAAGTTCTACGTCCAACTCGTCACCCGCCTCCTCGAGGCGGCCTGAGGCTTGTGCTATGCCTCCTTCCCCGCCTTTACCTTGTTGAAGAGATCCAGCGCCTCCTTCGGCGTGTAATCGTCGTGGACCACAGAACGAATGGCACGGATCATCGCCACGGGGTTCTCTGACTGCCAGATGTTGCGGCCCATATCCACGCCGGAGGCTCCCTCTTGGATGGCGTTATGAGCCATGGTCATGGCATCCAGCTCCGTGTCCATCCTAGGACCGCCAGCTATGACGAGAGGGACCGGACACCCTTCAGAGACCTTGTGAAAGTCGTCACAGTAGTACGTCTTGACGAAGCTAGCGCCGAACTCGGCAGCCATTCGGCAGCAGAGCCCGAGGTAGCGGGCATCTCTCTTCTCCAGCTCCTTGCCCACCGCGGTCACGGCCAGGACGGGGATGCCGTACTCATTCCCTTCGTCCACCAGCTTAGTGAGGTTCAGCAGCGTTTGCCTCTCGTGATCCGTCCCGACGAAGATGGAGAGGGCCATCGCGGAGGCGTTCAGACGCACGGCATCCTTCACGGACGTCGCTATCCCCTCGTCCGAGAGAGCGGGGCCTACGATGCTGACGCCTCCCGAAACCCGAAGGACGATGGGGATCTCACTCAGAGGATCTATGACGCTTCTGGTGACGCCCCTCGTGATCATCAGTGCATCGGCGTAGGGCATCAGTGGCTTCAGCGTCTTGCCCGGGTCCTCCAATTTGGTCAAGGGACCGAGGAAGTAACCGTGGTCCGCCGCGAGCATTACCGTCCTCTTAGTATCGGGCTTTATGATGCGGGACAAGCGATTTCTCATACCCCAATCCATTGTCTCACCCCCTCATCGTCTGACAGGCCTGGACAGGCCAGACAGGAATCGGTAAAGGCCGAAAGTTGGAGACGCTAATAGACTTATCGGACATCAAGGAGTGACGATTACCTTGACGGACTCGGCCTTTGTGGCAAGGTCAACGGCCTCCGGGAAGTCCTCCAGCGGGATGCGATGGGTAACCAAAGATTCGACCTGAACGCTGCCCTCGCTGATCATCTCCAACGCCCGCTGTGTCTCTCTCTCGGTTGACGCGTTGCTACTAACCAAGGAAATCTCTCGCGTGACGAGCCTGTCTACGTCCTCGAGGACGGAACCGATCTCTGGGATCCCAACAAGACCCACCTTCCCACCAGGCCGCACAGACTGAATGGATTGTTGCAGGGCCTTGGGATTGCCGGTCGCTAGGATTGCGAGATCCGCGCCGCGTCCTTCCGTGAGGAGACCGACCTCCTCTGGCACGTCCAATTTGCGTGGATTCAAGGTGGCATCCGCCCCCATCCGCCCTGCGAACTCGAGGCGGTAAGGGCTCACCTCACTCACCATCACCCGACTCGCCCCATAGTGCCGAAGTAGCTGGAGGAGGAGGAGTCCCACGGGGCCACCGCCCGCAATCAGGACAGCGCTGCCCTCTGCAACCTCGAGCCGGTCCAATGCCCTTATGCAACACGCAAGGGGCTCTATGAAGGAGCCCTCGTCAAATGTCATGGAATCAGGCAACCGGAGGACGCCGCCGTGGCTCACGATCCACGAGGGGACCCTGAAGAGCTGAGAGAAGCCGCCGGGGTCCAAGTGGTGCCTCCGATAGTCGGGACACATCGTCTCGCTCCCGCTCACACAGTAGTCGCAATCGTAGCAGGGAACGTGATGATGCGGGAAGACCCGGTCTCCCTGATCGAAGCCTTCGACTCCGTCAGCGGTCTCCTGCACGATCCCCACGGCCTCGTGGCCAATGACAGGGGGAGCGTCGGTGTACTCCCCCAGGATCTTCTCGAGGTCGGAACCGCAAAGACCACAAGCCCTCATCTCCACCAAGAGGTCGCCTGGTCGCAGTGAGGGCACAGGAACCTCCTTCACTACCGCCTTGCCCTCTCCCTCGAGAAGGACCGCCCTCATCTCAGCGCCTTATTCCACCTCGCTATTTGAACCGATTGGTGTGTGGAATGGAACTTCGAGCCGGTAGAATACCTATATATAGAAGTGATAATATAGTTAGCATGCTTTCGGTTGACGGCTTCATGGAGTGAAGATTGTGACAGAGAAGGTACTGAAGGTTGCTGAGGCGAGGACCAAAGACGTCGGGCGGGGAATAGCGAGAATCGATCCCGCCGTTA
>CAYFZX010000002.1:51604-57331 GCA_964347795.1 uncultured Methanomassiliicoccales archaeon | reverse complement strand
CCGTCCCGATGGCATTGGCCAAACTGGTCATGGGGAGAAGGCTGATCGAGACGCTGCAGATGGACGCGGTGGTTACGAACGCGAAGGCGAAGCGAGAGCTGGGCTGGACGCTCAAGTTCCCTAGTTATCGAGAGGGATTGGTCGCCACAGTCCGTGAATTGGAGGGGGAGGTGTCCCCTCGAGTCGACCAGGGACCGGCGTAATCGACTCTCTCTTGGTCCCGCTGGAGGACCCAACCTCTGTTCGCTCTGTCGTGGTCTGGGGCGCCGCGCTCGGAGTGCTAGATACTAATCCTCGCTTGCCCTCATGGGACCATGGAGAAGGTCAACCTGGCCCAGAAGCTCTCCCTCCTCGAGGACTACTGGAGGCCGAGAATCGTGGGCGAACTCAACGGCTTCTACGTCAAGGTGGTCAAGCTGAAGGGCGAATTTGTCTGGCACCACCACGAAAAAGAAGACGAGATGTTCCTCGTGGTCAAGGGAAGCCTCGTGATTCGACTCAGAGAGGGCGAGTTGCATCTGGAAGAGGGCGAGTTTGCGATCATTCCCCGAGGAGTCGATCACAAGCCTGAGGCGGCGAGGGAGTGCCATGTGGTCCTCTTCGAACCGACGTCCACCGTAAACGCGGGGAGCGCCCAGAGCGATCGGACCACGGTGGCGGAATGGATCTGAGGGCCGTGCTCCTTCTGTCGACGCTCGGACTGCAGCACGCCGTGTCGGGACTCCGTGGACACTCCGGGACCGGGAGGTAGATGGGCTTGTACGCGGTCGCTGCTAGGAGGAAGGCGGCACCTCTGACGACGACCGTCTTTCAGGAGGAGAGAGAATCCAGCGCTTCCTCAATGGCCTGCCTCATGGGCTGGTGCGCGAATGCCATCGAATCACGGGCGTTTACCAGCACTTCCTTCGCCAATTCTGGCCGACCCGTGGCGGCAAGGTAGCGTCCGTATTCCAGATGAATCCAGGTTGGGGAGAGGCTCAGTTGCGTGGGGACAATCTCTGGCTGATACTTCGCGGCCCGATCAAAGTCGGCATCGGCTTTCTCGGTCTCTCCTTGCGCGGCGAAGAGCGATGCGGCCGCGAATGCGAGATGACTTTCGGTCCCAGGGGACGGACGTCTTCCGGCAAGTTCCACCGCCTCGCCGAGGAAGGCCTTCGCTGCTTTGAGATCACCTAGACTGGCGCACAACTGCACCAAGAAGGCGTAGCCTTCAATCCGGGCCTCCTGCGTGATGTAGTCCCCGACGAGGTCCTCGGTGACGCTGAGCCAGTATTCAAGCGACTCGCGGGCTTCCTGCGTGCGCCCCTGCCAGTGGTAGAGGTGAGCGAAATGCTGATAGTGCTCGATCAGCCGGTAGCGCGGATCGACTTGACTGGCCAGAAGGAACGACTCCTCATAGAGCGACTCGGCCGGCACCAAGTCGCCCTTCATTGCGAGTAGGAAGGCCTTCAATCCAATTCCCCTCAGGCGTCCGATGAAGTGGCCACTCGTCTCTGAGAGGGTGATGGATTGATTCACAGAGTCCAGGGCCTCTTCTTGGCGGCCCAACTCGAAGGCCAGCGAGCCCATGCTGGCGAGAATCCAAGGGAAGATCAGTCTGCCGATCTTGGCGTCCGCGAAACGAGCCCATTCCACTTCGGTGACGTTGCGGAAGTCAACGCTCCCACGGCATCCCTCAAACGCCCTGGCGGCCACCGTCAGTTCAGCATGGGCCCTCTCGAAGTCTCGTTGCCTCGGATCCGCGGAGTATGTCACGGCCTTGAGTTGCGCCAACCGGCCCGTTACGTAGTTGTCGTCTGGGAGCTCACTCAGCACGCTGTGGGCTTCGGCCACTTCCCCTTGCAGTCCCTGCAGGTCCCCCCGATAGACCGCGAGCCACGCCTGAATATTGTGGAGGAGGGCCGAGTCCCGGCACTTCTCTCCGGAAAGGAGCTGTAAGCCTCTCTTGACCTCCTCGGCTGCTTCCTTCTGGTGGAGGGTCACGAGCAGAAGCTCCGCCAGGACCCGGTGGACCCGGGCCCTCTGTGGTCGCCCTTGGACGAGACCAAGCACTTCCCGATAGATTTCGGCGGCACCGGCGAAGTCCCCCGTGACGCGCTGGACGTACGCCATGTGCTCGAGGCTGCGAATCCTCCGGTCACGATCCGGGTCCACAGCCACCGCGTTCTCCAGCAGCACGGTAGCCGACTCGAAGTCCCTCTGGGTCGCTCTTCGATCCGCTTCCTCCTGCATCCAGGGCACCACCTGTGAGGCAATGGTGTCCTTGCGATCTCGAGAGAGGCTCTGTCGTAGGTAGTCCTTAATCAGGTCGTGAATCACTTCGATCCTCGTCGCTGACCTGGCAAGGAGGCCCTTTTTTTGCAGAGCGAGGACAGTTTCCCGACTAAGGCCGCCCGCCTGAACAAGGTTCTCTGCGGAGACCGCAACGTCGAAGAAGGAGGCCACGTCCAGGGCGTACCGCTCGTCTGGGTCCAGCGTCGGAACGATCTCCTCCGCGATGTAGGCCTCCAGGTGTCTCAGTCCGGCCTCCACCCCGGCCCTCGGCTGCACGCTCGCCAGTAGCTTGAGGAAGAGGGGATGTCCCTCGGAGAGGGTCACCAGAGTTTGGGCCAACCTTCGCGGGACCCCTGCGTCGGCGAGCAGCGAGAAGGAATCCCTAGGGGCCAGCCCAGCAAGGGCGTATTCGGCAATGGTGCGGTCAACGTCGACATCGTGCCGACTGTAGAAGCCCGGAACCGTCCGTGAAAGCAGGAGCACGGATGGACCCTCGACCCCTTTCAGCGCTTCATGGAGCAGAGAGAAGAAAGCCCCGGTCTCCGTTGGAGTCTCGTGTATATCGTCGAAGATTAGCAGGGCATCCAGTCCAGCCAAGTCCTCGGGGAGGACCTCTCTAATCATGCCCAGACTCGGTTTCTCCGGGAGAGCCAGGAGGCGGGACAGCTTGAATCGTCCGAGGGCCCTTAAGAAGACGGACAGACTTCGAACGAGGTCCAGAGACGAGTCCCAGGACCGAACCCCTCTCCAGAAGACGGACTTCGTCTTCCTCACTTCGTCACGGATTACACTCCCGACCGTGGTCTTCCCCACGCCCGCCATCCCTGTGACCACGACGACGGGCGCGCTCTCCATCGCCAGACGGATCTGCTTGACGTCCTCGATCCGCCCGTAGAACTCCTCGACGGTCGGGGCATCCACGGAGAAGTCGACCAAGGCTTCCCTCGGCCTGAGAGTCACCTCGGAGATGTGTCCACTCGTCCCGAGCTCTTGGAGCAGCTCCAGCAGTTTCGAGCCCCTGCGCGTCTCCTGATATACCTCAGCGAGTTTGGCTTCCGTCTCTTCGTTTGCGAGGGTCCTGAAGGGGACCGTCTCCTTGAGCAGCAGGCGACGCAGAGAGGCCGCCTCTTGCCGCCCTCCGTGTTCAAGGAAGTAGGCTTTCCGCCGACGAGGCTGACCCAGAATGTGGCTCGTCCTCTCTGCCACGAGGTGATCGGAGATGAGCGGTCTCACGTATTGGGTCACGTGCTGGACTCTGATCCCCGTGGCCTTCGCGATCCCGGTCTGCGTGACCTCCATGGGAACCGTGTATTCGTCTGCAAACCGGTTGAACTCGAAGAGATGGAGGAGGATCCTCTGCTTCACGGTGAGGGACTGGATGGCCACGTTGGGGACCTCCATTGGGGCCGATGCTGAGGCCACAATCGCTTAACGAGGATTTAGAGTCTACTCACGGACGCGCATCGAAGTCGTCTGGCAGGAGAGTCCCTCTGGCCCTTCTGTTGAACCCTCGCGATGCAGCCAGCTGCCGGCACGGACCGGCTGATGAGGAAAGAGCCGACTCGGCGAGACGGTCCTCCCCCTGCAACGCGCCCTCACTCCCTCCACGCGAAGTAACTGGTAGCGATGAGAACCAGGGAGAATCCAATGCCTGGTATGGTAAGGTAGAGGAGTCCCACGGGCACACCCCCAGCCAACGCTTCACTGGAGGCTAAGACGCTATTCAGTAGGAACAGGATTCCACTGACAACTCCGCTGATGTACCCCAGTGTGTGACGGTACCAAAGGAGGAGCAGAGCAAAGAAGCCGAAAGCGATGATCACTAGTGGGATGCCGAATCCAGATTCAGCAGCAGTGACTTGCGAGTAGTCGATCATACCGGTGACTGCCCCCCCGATGAATCCCAGAAAGAGTCCCGACATGAGGAAGACCAATGATGCGATGGCTACCAGCAGATTGGTGCTTGGTCTTTCCAATTAGCTCACCTCCCCCCGCCGTGCGAGCCCCGGGTATTTGTGAAGCGCCCCTCCTCGGCGCTCTTCCGGGCGAGGCAATAGCGGTCTATAAACCTGTCGGTTGCGCAGAACCCCCGACGCAGCATTGCCGTCCTTACCGCCTCGGTCACCCCTCGCGAAACAAGATTCCGCTCCTGACGCGCGGGAACACCGACATCTGGGACTAGACCATGCTCCCTTCCAAGGGGTAGCCGGCATCTTTCCACTCTTCCAATCCGCCGTCGTAGTGGAACACGTGGGGGTACCCAGCTTTCTCCAGGAGGTTGGCTGCCCTGCGACTGGTGGAGCAGGCGCTGTGGGAGCAGTAGCAGATGATTTCATCCTCAGGGGAGAGGAGCTTCATGGCCTTCTTGGGGGACTCACACAGGATGGACCCTGGGATGTGTTCGGCTTCGTAGTGCCACCTTTCCATAACCATCACGAGCCTGAAATCGTCTCCCCGGTCGAGTTTCGCCTTGAGATCATCCCTGGTTATCATGCGCACCATCGAACGGTCCCCAAACACTCCTTCATTGGAGACGGTTACTTATTTGTTCCCCTGTCGTGGCGACGCCTCCTAAGAGAGAGAAGGTCGATTTCAGGGGACAGGCAACAGGGGTCGTGCGAATCTCCGCCGCGAGGTGTTTCCTCCCCATGCGAGCTCGGAGCTTTCCGTACTTGGTCAACTGGAGCTCGTGTGCGAAGACGGGCACGCTTGGGAATCCGTGCCAGGTATCATTCACAAGCTGGGACCTATTGGAGCGGCGTACTCACAGGTACGTACAATATAGACATCGATGTCAAAAGTCCAAACCTGAATCTCGGGCGGGGGGTAGGATGGTCAGGTGCACAGAATGTGGAGCCCTGAATGACGACGACGCAAAGTTCTGCGACAACTGTGGCGCCTCGCTCACCGGTGCCGAGCGCAAGCCTGAGACGGAGTGGCGCAAGAAGGCCGACGAAGAGTGTGCCAAGAGTCGGGGAGGCCAGCTCTTCTGGGGGCTGATCATCGTCTTCATCGGTGCGTGGCTCATCTTTGAATTCGGGATCAAGAACATCGGAGGGCTGCCTCAGTGGGTCTACGACCTCACGCCTTGGTGGATCATCCCCATCGTCATCGGGATCGCCATCGTCATCGCGGGCATCCGGCTGGCCGCCGGGAGGGGCCGCGAAACCTGCGACTAGACTAGGCCGTATAGACCTTGCAGTCTTCGTCGCAATCCCGGCAGGCGGCCACATGCCGCCAGCGCGACAGGTGGATTCTCGTGTCTAGGAAGAGAAAGGAAACCACGACCCCAAGGACGCCGAAGACCACGCTGCCCGTCAGCTCCAGCGCACCCACGACCACAAGGAAGAACCCGACGACTAGGAGACCGTTAGAGACCAGTCGCGAGGACGCTCCCTGCAGCGGCAGCAGCGTCTCCACAAACTTGGCTGCCACGAAGGCAAGTCCGAGCCC
>CAYFZX010000002.1:48234-51504 GCA_964347795.1 uncultured Methanomassiliicoccales archaeon | reverse complement strand
GCCAGCCGCTTGGTCCATCCAGGACGGAACGCCAGGGAAATGCCGAAGGCGCAGCTGGCAATGAAGGCCCCGCCGATCAGGGCTCTGTCAAACACGCCGATGGAGGATGCCATCGGAGATCGTTGCCAGGACACCGCGAGAATCATGGCCGCGGCGACCCCCGAGAGGGTCAGGAGGTAGACGGCGGCCCTCTTCTGGCTCAAATGAGACGCCTCAGAGTCTTCAACACCTTCTGGCTCGCCATGTAGCGATAAACCCTTCTCTTGATCTTGCGCCGAGAGAACATGCCAGCGAGGCTTCGCGGGACGGAGCCGTAGAAGGCGTTGTAGCAGCGGAAGAGCTCCTCCTGCACTTCGCGTCGTGTCAGGGACTCCGTCGGCATGATGGCGTGGGCCATGTCATAGTGGGCGTAGTTCGTATCCTCGATCCATCCGTTTCGCGCGGCCTCGTCGTGAACCTCGGTCCCAGGGTACGGCGTGAGGGCGGTGTATATCGAAAGGTCAGGACCTAGGTCAAGAGAGAACTGGCGGAGCCGGGCAATCGATTCAGCAGTATCCCGTCGCGAGCCGATCACGTACATGGCGTGGGTAAAAATATCGTTGTCTTCCAAGATTCGCATCGCCTTGAACGCATCGTCAACCTGCACTCCTTTGCCGAAATCTCGCAACACTTCGGGCGAGTTGTTCTCCACGCCGACGAGGATCCAGTTGTTGCCGACGTCCCGCAACTTCGCGACGGAGTCGGGGTTCTTCGCGATGTCGTCCGTTCTCGCCTGGAAGAACCACGCGACCTCCTCTGTGAATCCTCGAGGTCGGAGCTCCCGCCACAGCTCTTCGGCGCGCACGCGGTAGTTGAAATTGTCATCCGTAAACCACAAAAAGGTGCCGCCGAACCGCTCATGGAAGTACTCCATTTCATCGGCAATCCTCTTCGCCGATTTCGTTCTCCAGGCCCCCTTCCAGTGCTTCCACTGGCTGCAGAAGGTGCACCGATACTTGCAGCCCCGGGAGCCTTCTAGAATCATGTACCTGGTGTTCTTGCCCGCCATCATGGTGAAGTGATACTGCTCGAGGTTCTGCTCGACAAGGTGGTAGGCCGGGTAGGGAAGGGCATCCAGGTTCTCGATATGCTCCCGATCCGGGGTGTGGATGATTTCCCCGTTGTGGCGGAAGGAGAGGCCGTTCACGCGGGCAAACTCCTTTTCGTCACTCAGGGCCCGGATCAGCTCGACGAGAGTGACCTCCCCTTCGCCTCTGATGACGAAATCAATCTCTGGAAAGTCCCTGAGGGACTCGTCAGGCGTGGAGGAGAAGTGTTGCCCACCGACGACGGTGACGATGTCCTCATCGACGGTCTTCGCCAACTCGGCCACTCTAGCGCACACGTAGGCGTTGCAGGTGAACCCCGACGACGCAACGAGGGAGGGGGGATCGGACTCGATCCTCCTCTCGACGTCCTTCCAGCCCTTCCTTTCCGCCTGACAATCCAGGACATCGATCCGGACGTCGGGCAGTTCTTGTTCGACATAGGCGGCCAAGGCCAGGAGTCCCGTGGGGGGCGGGAGGTATTCACCCATCAGAAACCAGTAGTTCTTCGGGGGCTCGACGAAGAGCAGCTTGGTGACCTCTCGATCCACCCGCCTCACGTTCCACTCCCCCGGTCGCAGTTCAGTGTTACTACTGGAGTCGGTACTAGATATCCGCGTAGGTATTGTAGGTATCTGTATGGAGACCGGGTCCACGGGCCACGGACCGCATCGGGGCCGTGATGTAGACAGCTCACGACCCTCCCCGCGGCCGTGGGGTGGTCGGTGACCCACCACAAATGGTATGAGAGTCCGTGTCGGTTGGTGGCTCGAATGAAAGCCGAAATCATACCCTTCTTCCCGAAGGAGGCGTCCAGAGCGGAGTGGAAGAGGTACCACACCTACAGGCGGTTGCGACACGAAGAGACTGACCCTGAAGATCCTGTGGTGGAGGACGAGACTGTCGAGAAACTTATGAAGAGGGATGATCCTCAGTTCGAGATCTTTCGCTTCGCCGTCATCGATGCCGACAGGCCGGACACCCAAATTGGTTCGCTGATGTTCGGGGCGTTTAGGAAGGGCTCACCCACATATGAGTCCAACAAACATCTCGCTCAAGCGGACCCAGCCGTTCTGAAGCCATATCGAAGGAAGGGCATCGGCAAAAGGCTGCTAGCCAGAGCTGCGGAACTTGCAGGAGAACACCACAAATCCGTTCTCATATCCGACTATGAAGAGGAAGATGGAAAGGCCTTCGCAGAGGCAGTCGGAGCCGACGTTGCTCTCAAGGGACAGGAAAATAGGCTCTACTTCGATCAAGTGGACTGGGAGATGGTGAAGCAATGGGCTGCCGAGGGTCCGAAGCGTTCTCCCGACTCAGAGCTTCGTTGGTGCAAGGACCATGTCGATGAGGACATCCTGGAGGACTACAGCAGGATATACACCGAGACGATCAATCAGCAACCCTTTGAGGATCTGGATGTAAACGAACTCACATTCACGCCCGAAGTGCTGAGAGACAGGGAATCAAGGATTGTCGACGCTGGTGGAACGGGGTACACGGCGATCTCTCTGGAGGCTAACGGTGCCATCTCGGGCCTAACCGAGATGTACTACCTGCCGGACAGGGAGACCATAATCAACCAGGGTATGACGGGCGTGAAAGAGGAGTATCGGGGCAGGGGCCTGGGCAAGTGGTTGAAGGCGGCAATGCTTCTTAGGGTTCGGGAGGAACTACCCCAGGTCAAGGTGGTGTCCACCGGGAACGCAGCCTCCAACGAGGCGATGCTCTCCATCAACCGGAGACTCGGTTTCAAGATCCACAAGGAAATCGTTGCGGCCCAGATGAAGCTGGAGGACTTGGAAGCCTATCTAGTGCAATCCAGTAAGGCTTCGAGGGAGACCACGTAATCCTGGGTTGACGGCTAAAGGATCGGGTGAGCAGCTGCCAGGGGCCTGGTATTGCTACTTGCGCCAAAACCGTAGCCCGGCTGAGATCCACACGGCCCCGATGATGGCGCCCACCCCGAGCAAAGACGCAATGACGATGACGAGGTTCTGGAACCAGTCGAATCGGACTGACCAGAATGCCCAATGGAGCAAGATACCGACCAGCCAAGCGGTCCCGAACAGGATGCTAAACATCGCTCGCCACGTCATCGCCCGGGTCATCCATCCACCCCAGGCCCCTCCCCCCTCTTGCGATTCCTCACCCATGAACTCCCTCGACCTCGCGGGAGAGGGTA
>CAYFZX010000002.1:40328-48134 GCA_964347795.1 uncultured Methanomassiliicoccales archaeon | reverse complement strand
TATCAATATCCACGCTCACGGCCCCTGCCACGGGTCAAGGAGGACTCCCACTCTTTATTCCCGGGGTGTGTTTCGGTCTGGGGAATTGCCCATGTCCCGAGCCGAGTTGACACGCGAGCACATCGTGCGCACCGTGACGGAGGCCCTGCGTCCCCTTGACTCTGTCCACGCCCTCTGGGAAGGAGGAGCTGCCTCCTTCGAGCGCGTCGATGACTGGTCGGACATCGACCTGTACGCCCTGGTGGACGACGAAATGGTCGAGGAGACCGTGAAGGCTATCGAGATGGCCTTGGAGAACATGTCCCCCATCACACAGAAGTACGATGTGCCGCACCCTCCTTCTGAGGGTCTCGTCCACGCGTTCTACCGACTCGAGGACGCCAGTGAGTACCTTCTCATCGACCTTGCCATCCTCAAGCTCTCCGCGCCGGACAAATACTTGGAGACGGAAATCCACGGGAAACCTGTCTTCTACTTCAGCAAATCCGACGCGGCGGCGTCGCCTCGATTGGATGTGGACTCGCTGGTCCGACGTCTCCTGGAGAGGCTCGAAAGGATTCAGGCCCGCTTCGAGATGTTCAGGGGCTTCCTCCAGAAGGAGATCAACCGAGGCAACTGGTTGGAGGCACTGGACCTATACCGAGTCCTCGTCCTCAGTTCGCTTGTCGAAGTGCTTCGAATGAAGCACCACCCGTTGCACTATGAGTTCCAGCTGAGATACGTCTATTCCGAACTCCCGCCATCGGTAATCCAGAGGTTGGAGCACCTCTCTTTCGTCTCTGATGAGCAGGACCTGTCTGACAAGGTTCAGGAATCCGTCGATTGGTATCGGCGCACAGTGTCCGACATCGATGAGAAGGTGATCAGGAGGAAGATCACCGAAGTTTCCTCTCAACAGGCCCGTGGGAATGGCGGGTCCTGAATTCGACCGGGCTAACCAGAGGCCGCCTCCCTCTCCTTCCGGAAGTACTTCTTCACTGAAAGGAAGTACCCGAAGAGGACCAAGAGGATAAGCAGGCCGGGGAGTCCAGGAACCAGTGTGCCAGGGCTCGTACCCGGTGCGCCGCTCAACAAGGCAGAGAACGCCAGGATGATGCCGACAAGGATCGGGAGGACGGTGACCCACCAGGCCCAGGGCCTGAGCTGCAAGAACCCTCGGCCTCGCAGGAGGAAGAAGAGTCCAAGGATGAAGCCGACGATCGCGTTGGCCAGAAAGGCACCGGGAGTGACAATCGGAGGGATCCGGGCGCCCATCAGGGCGAAGAAGGCGAGGAGATTTGTGAGCGCCACCAGCAGTAGGGCCACTCCGGCCAGGATGGCGAGAGTCCCCAACAGCGTGATTCCCAAGGGCCTCCTGGCCATATTCGAGCCAGAGGCAAGAAAGGATATTTAAGGCGTCGTCGGGCGTCACCGCTTCATGGAATCCCCAGCCTTCCCGACATAACCTTCTCAAGTTCCTCGCCGAATCTTGTCGCCAGGATCGCGGCTGGGTCTCCAAGCTTATGATCGATCTCGGAGTCGAAGCTCACACGGCCCCAGTAGCTGAGATGTCTTCTCCTGGCCTCATCTGACACGAGCCCAGATGCTTTCACCACCATGTTCTCGACGACTCCTATGACGGGAACTCTCAGCTCCAGTAGCAGGTCGAGGAGCTTGCCAACGGTTTCGAAGGCCAAGGGAGAGGGTGTCGTTACTACCAGGAACCTCGCTTGTCTCACGAACCGAATAACGTCCAGGGTGGCATCGCTCAGCCCTGGCGGCATGTCAATGACCAAGTAGTCCAGCTTGCCCCAACGCGTCACGGCGAGTAGCTCGATGAGTGCATTGGAGACGTCAGCCCCCCTGAGGGGAGCCGGTCGTTGTCCCGAGTAGAAGACAATCGACATGTACTCTATGCCGTGGACCTTTGGCGGCACCAGGCCTTTGTCCTCCACCGGATGCAGATCTCCGGCCCCAAGGACGATGTGGGAAGACGGGCTCGTAAAGTCCAGGTCGAGGAGGCCAACTTTGTGGCCCTTCTTCGCCAAGAGGAGAGCCATGACCGAAGCCACAAGACTCTTGCCCACCCCACCCTTTGCACCGGAAACGGCGATAATGTGGTGTGCTCCACGAAGCCTATGGTCGATGACCGCTATTCGCGGGTCCACCACTCTACTTCTCTCCCTTGATGCTGTCTAACCAGATCCCACGTCCCCGCGTAATTTCGAAGTCGCGGCTCCCGCACTCCGGACACTTGGCGAATGCATGGGCCAGCTCAGGCACGAAGTGAATCGCCTCTTGGGCCTCCTCCTCCAGCCCCTCTGCCCCGAAACTCCACTCGTGGCTGCACACTCTGCATTTGAAGCCGGCCTTCACCCTCTCAATTCGGAACTCAGCTTGTTGAAACCGAGGCGTCTTGACTTGAGAGAGCGCGAATTCAAAGAGTTCGGGCTCCACCTGTTGCAGCTCTCCCAACCGAATGTTGACCTGTATCACCCTCTTCAGCCCCTCCCTGTCGGCTATCTGGGAGGCTGTTGAGATGACCGCTTCCGCGAGGGACCACTCGTGCAAGTGGTGGCCTACCCTCCGCATGGTTTAAGAAATCATTGGCAAGGACTCCGAAGGGATTAGTATCGCGACAATCTACTCGAACCGGACCGACCATGAAGGAATACGACGTCATCGCAATAGGCACGGGCTCCGCGATGAGCATCGTGGATGGCATGATACAGAGGGACCCTCACCTCAGGGCAGCCGTGATCGACAAGGACGACCCAGGCGGCATCTGTCTCACACGCGGTTGCATCCCGTCCAAGATCCTTCTCTTCCCCGCCGAACTCGTGCGGACCATCGAGGAAGCAGGCAAGTTCGGCATTGACGTCGACATCCACCGCTTGGACTTCAAGAAGGTCATGGAGCGTATGCGTTCCATCGTCGGCGCCGACATCGAAAGCATCCGCCGTGGACTCTCCCAATCCGCCAATATCGACTATTACCACGACGAGGCCCACTTCGTCGCCCCCTACACCCTCGAGGTGGCCGGAGAGACGGTCAGAGCCGACCTCATCCTACTCTGTACGGGATCGAAGCCTACCATCCCCCCGATCCGAGGCATCGAGGAGGTCGGTTATCACACAAGCGATACGATCTTCGACCTGACGGAGCTTCCAGGAAGCATCGCCATCATCGGAGGCGGCTACATAGCCGCCGAGTTTGGTCACTTCCTCGCCGCCATGGGTTCGGAGGTCACCATCATCGGCCGAAACCCTCAGTTTCTGCCCCAGGAGGAACCCGAGGTCTCCGCCCTTGCCAAGAGGGAACTTGGCAAGCATATGAGGATACTGACGAACGCGGAGGTTGAGGCGGCCTCTTTCGCGGAGAACGGTCACAAGACCCTCACGGCGGTTGAACGGGACTCCGGCGAGTCGATCGAGGTCACCGCCGAGGAGATCCTGGTCGCCACCGGGAGGGGCCCGACAACCGATCTGCTCGAACCAGAGAAGGGTGGCGTCAAAACGGACAGGAAAGGTTGGATCGTGGTCAACGAACGTCTGGAGACGTCCCAGCCCAATGTCTATGCCATGGGGGACGCCGTTGGGGAGCACCTCTTCAAGCACGTGGCCAACCACGAAGCCCTCGTGGTGTACTACAACGCCGTCTTGGGGCAGAACATGGAGGTCGACTATCACGCGGTGCCCCACGCCGTCTTCACCTACCCGGAGGTCGCCAGCGTGGGGTTGCGCGAGAGCGAGGCCGTGGAGGCCTATGGCGAGGATCAGATCCTCATCGGTTTCGAGAGATATCAGGACACGGCCAAGGGAGAGGCTATGGCAGTCGAGGACTACTTCGTCAAGGCCATCGTGGAGAAGGGTACCTACCGCATTCTCGGGACGCACATCATCGGCCCACACGCCTCCCTGCTCATCCAGGAGGTGATCAACCTGATGTATACGCCAGAGCAATCCGCAGTCCCGCTCTTCGACGGGATGCACATTCACCCCGCCCTTAGCGAGGTAGTGGAGAGGGCCTTCGGAGGCCTTATGACGCCCCAGGAGTATCGCCACATGATCGCCAAGGAGTACAACCTCCCTCTCACGTAGGTGCTATGGAAACTCTTCTCCTCGTCCTGCTGCTCACTGTCCTAGCCGGCTTGGCCATCCCAGCGGGAGGCTTCCTCGCGTCACGGGAACACCTCAAGAGGGGCGAGTTCCGAGAGGACCTGTTGCATGGCATCGTCGCCTTCGGTGGCGGCGTCCTCCTCTCTGCCGTGGCCTTGGTCCTCGTCCCCGAGGGCCTCGCGTCGACGACCATCCCGGAGTTCTCAATCGCTGTTGCCGCCGGAGCCGTCGTCTTCCTGTTGATAGACTACGTGGTTGAGTCTCATGGAGGGCGCGTGGGCCAGCTTGCTTCCATGACCATGGACTACCTTCCGGAGTCCATCGCCCTCGGGGCGGCGTTCGGAGTCGGGGGGACTCTGGGGCCTCTCCTGGCCTTCTTGGTCGGCCTTCAGAACCTCCCTGAAGGGTTCAACTCCTATCGAGAGCTGAAGCAGTCTGGCTGGCGTTCCACCCGGTCAATGGCCCTCCTGGGCACTCTCGTCCTTCTCGGCCCGGTGGCCGGTGTCATCGGATTCCTGTACCTCGCACACCATCCCCGTCTCATCGCGTGGCTCTTCCTGTTTGCGGCGGGAGGCATTCTGTACAGCATCTTTCACGACGTTGCCCCGTTGGCATATCAGCGAAGGCACTGGGTTCCCACCTTGGGCGCGGTGGCCGGCTTCCTCATCGGGATGATTGGGCAGGCCTGGATCGCAGCTGCCTAGCACCAGCCCAAAAGGCCCGTGTAGCCCTTGAAGCTCGCGCTGTTGGGCCGCCGTTCGGGCCTAGCGCTTGGACTTCTAACGACTTCCAGGTTCGCTCTCTGACGCCGGCGTGATCCGCCAATTAAGGAGCAGGGCTACCGACAGGATTACTGCAAAGACCACCAAGACCCGCACCAGCACCACACCAGGGAGTTGTCGTGGCACGACGAGCACCGTGGAGAGGAATCCCAGTAGAACAAAAAGGGTCACGAAGAGGAAGATCAAGGTGAAACTCGTCCGCCTAGTGTCACCGCCCCTTGGAGACATCGGGCATCAATCGCGCGTTCCGTATTAACCCCTCTGTCGGAGGTCTCAGCAATGAACGTTGATATGAGATGAGCGACTAGGCAAGGCTGGCCATGAGCGACGAGACCATCACGAGTCCCAACCTTGAGATGCCTGACCCACCGGGCCAGGCGTATGTTCAGAACTTCCCGGTCTACGACATCACGCCCAGGAGGCCCGCCTTCGACGAGGAAACCTGGAGGTTCCGGACCTGGGGCGCGGTGGAGCATTCCTTCGAGCTCAAGTGGAAGGAATTGCTGGAACTGCCGCAGGTTGAGGTCGTCGCCGACTTCCACTGCGTGACGGGCTGGTCCAAGAGACAATTGAAGTGGCGAGGCGTACCGAGTCGAACGATTGTCGAGATGGCGCGCCCGAGGAAGGATGTAGTTCAGGTGATGGCGCACTGTCTCGAGGGATACACGACCAACGTGCCCCTTGAGTACCTGCGCCTCGAGGACAGCCTGCTGGCCTTCGAGCTAAACGGAGAGCCGCTGAAGCCTGAGCACGGAGCCCCGCTCCGACTCCTGGTCCCCCAGCTCTACGCCTGGAAGAGTGCCAAGTACCTGAGCGGATTGGAGTTCCAGACAGGGTGGGAAGCCGGGTTTTGGGAGAAGCGGGGCTATCACCTCATCGGTGACCCGTGGGAGGAGCAACGCTACTCGGAGCCCGTCGAGCGGGTGAGGGAATGGTGGCGAAAGGTCCGAGTGACAAAGGTCGAGAAGCCAAGGGAATAGAAGGCAGACCAGCCGTCAGGCCCGCGGAGTCTGGGCGTGATCCACCATCCTCCGGCCTCCGACCAGCTCGGGGACGATGATCTCATTCGCGCCAACCTTCGCCATCTTGCGACTGTTCTCCTTGAAGCTGGCGCGCGCGATTATGTTGATCTCCGGATTCAGGGCCCTGGCGGTTACGATGGCCAGGATCGTGTCGGAATCGTCACCAAAGGCGATGAGCATGGTTTCTGCGTCCTCGATCCTCGCCTCCCTCAGACTTTCCTCCTCCGTCGCGTCGCCAACGATCCTCGGTATCCTCTCAGGTAGGTCCTCCAAAAGCTCCCCCTCCTTGCAGATGACGACGAATCCCCTACGAGAGTCCAGGAGTCTCTCCGCTGCCGCCTGTCCTACTCATCCATACCCGCACAGGATGATGTGATGTGACCTTTCATCCTTCTCAACTCCCTTCGATAGCCTCTCCGACCGAGGACCTTCCTGATGTGACTCCCCATGGAGAGATCCATGAGAAGCCAGAATGCGTAGAGCGCCCCGCCTACCCCAAACGCCATCAAGAAGTTGGAGAAGAGCCGGCCCTCGGCGGTCTGTATCAGGGGGGTGCCATACCCCACAGTGGTGATGGTCTGAAGGGTCAGGTGAAGGGCGTCCAGGGGGCTCAGTCCCTCCAAGAGGATGACCCCACAGTCCCCGCCACGACGAGAAGTGAAAGGAAGGCCGCCACCTCGATGATGTGGAGGAGGTCCCGGACCCTGACCATCTATGGCTAGCACCCTGGACGGCGATTTAAAGCCTGCGATGGGGCAAGCACGGCTTCAGAACGTCCTCAGAGAGAACGAGCTCTCTTGCGACAGAGTTCGGCCTTCTCGAGATCTCCCATCATCTCGTAGACCTTGGCCTTCAGGTGCCAGACGCCCGGATAGTAAGGGCTCAAGCGGGTGACCTCGTCCAGGGCTCTCATCGCGTCTTGGTGGAGGCCGCGCATCGCGAGATAGGTGGCCTTTGCGAAGAGGGCATCGACGTCCCTGGGATCACTAGCCAGCCTCTTGTCGATGGCCTCCAAGCGCTTCTCGAAGAGAATCCGCCGCCGCTCGACCTCGAGATCGTCGGGTCGCCTCCCCTCGACCTCAGCCGGCTGGCCTGACGTGTCACTGATGGTCGTCATGAGGTCCTCTAGGAGGTCCGTCGCCAATTCAGAGAGCTCCTCGTCAGCCTCTTCCTTGGTCTGGGAGGTGTCCAAGAGACCCAGGGCTTCATCGACGGAGGTCATCACCTCATCGAATTGCTGGGGTTCAGCGGCCCAGAACTCCGCGTCCGCCCCGCGGGCTCTACCAAGGTGGAGCCGGCTCCGGATCGCGCCGATGTGGTCCAGTGGAACGGTGAGCAGCAGGGCTCCGAGGACGATAAGCCTGCCTGCATTGACGGCGTCGAAGTAGTAGGGTGAAGTCCGTAGTCCGAGGATCAGACTGACCACCATCGTCACCGTCAGGGCAATCCTGATCAGCCGTCCGGTTCCCATGTTCGCGAAGTGGAGGCCCGCGTTCGTGGCGGCGACGATGACGGACGCTGACAGGAGATACAGCTCGGGCATTGCCATCAACATCAAGGGCGTGAGCTCAAACACCCACCGCTCCAGGACATCGGTGGCGTTTACTGTGAGGAAGATCAGCTTGAAGCTTGCGTAGAAGGCGACGAAGGTATGGATTGCGAGGGAAAGATACCGAGGCCTGAGGTAAGCCAGTGCGAACTGCTTGAATTGGACGTCCTCGACGTAGGTTCCCTCAGTGGCCACTTCGTTCCCTCCTAAGTCGGCTGCTAACCACCACGACGGAGGCTGCCAAGGCGAGCATCATGATCACGAGAGGCGGTACCGCTCCTGCCCCGCCGATGACCCCCGTAAGGTATTCAACCTGGGCCAAGGCTGTGAGGCCCCCGAGGTCGGTGGCGGTGACC
>CAYFZX010000002.1:19765-40228 GCA_964347795.1 uncultured Methanomassiliicoccales archaeon | reverse complement strand
TCCGAAGCCTCCCACCGGCCGCGCTCAGGTTGATGAATCTCCAGTGGTTGTAGGTCGTGATCGCCAGAACCGAGGCCGAGACGAGGGAGGCGAAGAACCACAGGAGCGAAGGCTGAAGCGGAGGGGCCGGAGGCCTCTCTCCCACATCGATCGTCGTTCTGTAAGTGCTGACCTCTCCCGTGTCAAGCACGGTGAGGGTGAAGATCACCTCCGCAAGCGTGGAGGGGACGGTCGCCCGGACCTGGACCGTCAAGGGCAGTTCCGCATTGGGAGTCGGTGTGAGGAGCGCCGGCAACGAGAGGAGGTCTTCGCCCCGTAGGACGCCCAGCAGCTCAGCGTCGACAACATCTACGTCAAGGGACACCGCCTGGTCACCCGTGAGATACACTTGCCACATCACCAAGGACCCGAAGGCAGCCGCCAGCCCGTGCAGTGTCTGGAAGACGACGTTTCCCACGGTCTCGACTGCGTAGCCCGAACGCCCAATGATCACGCGGAGGTCGAACTCCCCCTCAATGGCCGGAATGATCTGAGACGCTCCAGGTGAGGGAATCAGGTGCAATGCTTCGACGCGAGTGACACCATTAACCCGGATGACCTGGGGAGGCCTCGGGTCCATGTCGATCCTGACGAAGTACCTTTCGTCGTCGTTGATGTGGGCGACGTCAGTCGGGTTCACGAGTGAGATCCTGCTCTGCAGCTTGTCAAAGGAGACAGAAAGCCGGAGGGGAACGTTGCCATGGTTGATGACTCGAAGATATTGTCCCTCGTCCGCCGAGTCTATCCTAGCTTCCTTGAAGGGCTCGGCCCGAAGGTTGAAATCGGCGGACGACAGGCCGTAGCCGATGGTAGCTTCACGGACCTCGAATCGGTGTTGCCCCACAGAGGCACCGTCTTGCGCGATTCGTAGCCCCCACTTCCCTGGAGTCGCCGTAGCGTCGATCCCCATGCGGAAGGTCACGGTTTGCCCATCGGAACTGGAAAGTCCTGGATCCAGGAAGTAGCCGTAAAGAGGCTCGGACCAGGTGTCATTGTCCTCGTCTCGTTCCCACAGGTAGTGGCTGGTCATATCGTCCTCCTGAGAGCCATCGGCTGAGGCCTCAAGAGTCAGACGACCCTGAACTGGCGACTCCAGCTGCAGGGACATGTCGTGCCACAGGCCCGCGACCATGACGGGCTCTCCGTCACCATTGAGAATCGGAGCCTCTCCGGGAATCTGCAGGGATATGCTTACGCTGTCAGACGCCGACGCGGGAATTGGACTGAGTACGCCGACTACCAGCATCAGCGCGGTGAGTACCGCGAGTCCTCCAAAGCGCATATCCCTTCCTCCACTGCGCATCACTTCCGAATATGGGTAAGAGAGGGGGAGACTACGGGGTCTCCACCCTGATGGTCAGGTTCGCGACGTAGCTCCCGACGGGCGTGGCGAGGGGTACGGCTACCCTGAACTGCACCCCTGTCGTGTCCTCATCGGTCGACCCGCTGTGGGGCTCTTCCGTCGAGCCACTACCCCAGATGTAGACGGCGTTGGCGATTCCCGTGTCCGAGAAGGAGGTGTCGGATGTGATTTCATCGTTGGCATCACCGGCAGCGGTGATGTTGATGAAGTTCACGGTGATGGTGTTGGGCCCACTGACGAGGTGCGTGTCGAACCAGACACGCATCCGGTAGTCCCTGTTGGCTTGGTGAGTCACGGTAACGACCGCAGTCGTGCCAGAGCTGCCAGGCGAGATGGAGCCAGCGTCCCAGTTCCCTCCGATCGAAACGTTGTTGTACAGGAAGACGCCGAACTCGTGGTATATGTTCCCACTGTCAGCCCGATTGACCTGGACGACGTTGGCAAGGTCCTTTGCGCGAACCTCACCGTTCCATGTGTTTATGTCGTTGTAGCTGCCAACGCCCTGGTTAGCAGGGTCGATCCCCCAGCGAACCTGCGTGTTGAGGGTGAAGGCAAGCTTGAACGTGTAGTTCTCATTGACTACGTTGGTGAAGATCGAGCTGCTTCCCGAATCGTAGACGAAGTTGCCCTCTGCCTCACTCCACTCGCTCAATGCGGGAGCGTTGATGGGAGCCACGTTCGTGTAGGTGAGATTCAACCGGTAGTTGGTCCCATTGGTCTGGCCTTCGAAGGTGGTGGCGTCGTTGCCTCCGTCGAACCAAACACGGATGTCTGACCAATTCAGATCACTCCAGCTATCGGGTTCACGGATTGTCACGTTGAAGTAGTACGTGGTGCTGACGTCAATCTGGCCGTGCATCTGCGATGTGTCACCAGCATTGGTAATGTCGAAATTTGTAATCTCGGGCGGGTCGCTGATAACGGTGGCCCCCAGAGTGTTGTCCGTGTCGTCGTCCGAAGGGACATCGGCAGCCATTGCCTGCCCCAGTCCAAGCAGCAGGCTGAAGGCCAGCAGACCAATCGCGAGGGCCTTTGGGATTGCTTTCATCCTTCTATCCTCCGTGGGATATCGGGATGGCTGTGAGTAGGTCGATATTTAAGCGTTGGGAGGTCATTCTCCGGTTTGAGAAAGGATAATCTTGGCTGTTCAGGCCCCGATTGATGGTGCCTGGTCGGTCCTCCTTCCTTTGAGAGGTGCCCTCGGCGCACGCCTTCCGACGTGGATGACCACCGTCGAGAGCGACGGAGTCACCAGTTGTACCAGTAGGGTCGGGTCTCATACTCGTCCAGGTACCCCGGAGGAAACTCTTCTGGATGTCCCGTGGGAATCTCGGGATACGGTGGAGGCGGTGCGGTCTGAACTCGGGGAGGCCTCCCAGTTCTTCTGCCAACCACGTATCCGACGGCCACTGCCAGGGCAACGGACAAACCGAGGATGATTGCCCCTGCGGGTTCCCCGATGATGGCGGGCAATCCTGCAAATGGCCCCGGGATGCCCTCGAGCGTCATGACTCCGATGGACGGGTTTGACGACACCAGCATGGAGACGACGAGAACCTCGTTACCCCTCGAGGCCACGGCAGTCACCGCCGCATACGCGAGGGGTGCCAAAGCCCTGAGGTCGACGAACGTGTGGTTGGTGGGGTAGTAGGCGCCAAGCGCCGCGCCGTCCGGTCCCAGTCCACCGATTGCATATGCGTCACCCGTCCAGGCGACCGCGGTGATCATGCCGAAATCCTCAGGAACTTCCTGGGAAAGGTCCTCATATGTTTCCTCGGAGGGTCGCCAGGCTCCCAGGAGGGGCTGGCCTTCGCCAGTGCCGGCGATCAAGAGGGATTCCCCACTCCACGCTGCGTCCATGAGCGTCGCGGTGGGACCGTACAAACTGGCGAGCGCTCTCCCCGCGAACGAGATGTTGGTGGTCGAGGGTTCCAGAATGGCGAGGGCGGGCCCCGCGTCGTTCTCCCCGATGATGAAGAAAGAGTCACCACCGGTCACAACCCGGATGGTCGAATCGAAGTAGCGTTGCACCTGTGGGCTCAGGTCGACAAAGGCCTCCTTCTCTGAGTCGTAGACCACGAGAACGGTCTTCCCGCTTCCGTAGCCAGGGATAGCGAAGAGGTTGCCAACCTGGCTGGGATTGTGGAGGAATCCCACCTGCTCCGGTACCCCCCAGGTCAGGCTCTGAAGGGTCCCGTTAGCCGGTTCGTAACCGTAGAGGACGCCGTGAGTCCCATTCGTACCGGCAAGGAGTAGCCAGTCCTCATCACCCGCCGTTCCGTAGATCACCGTATCACGCAGACCGAGGGCATCGCTCCAGTCCTCCAGATCCATGGACGCTGTGTCCACAACGGCAAGAGCTGCGGACGCACGACGGACCCCCCCTATGACGAATTTGCCACCCGCGTCGTGGGCGTGGTGTATGACTCGGTATTGAGTTTCGAAGACCCTCTCCTTCTCCTCCCAGGTCCAATTGGAGGGGGTGAGATGACCGACGAAGGGCGAGTCGTTGATTCCAGTCATCACGATCGACTGCCCAGACTGGATCATGCCCTGGTACTGCCAGTTGGGAGGCAGGACGTCATCGGCGTACCGTGAGCTGTCGTTGGAGGGGTAATAGGCCATCAACGTGCTCATGGAGTCGCTGGATGCCAACACGATCAGAGCCGTGCCGTTCCACACTCCCCCCTCCAGTTTGGAGTAGTCGCTCCTCAAGGCGGGGGTCAGGGAAGTCGTGTTCCCTGTGGAAGGAACATGGACGGCCATGGATGCCTCTGTTGTGGAGAAGACGGGCCTCGTTCCGAAGATGTAGAGGGCGTCCCCTGCCCACACCAGGTGATTGACCTGCGTCATATCCCCGGGTATCTCGTCGCTCATGTCGACGACCCCTCCCCCGGGACTTACCGACAAAAGGGCGGGAACGCCACCTTTCTTTTCTCCCCCCACATAGAAGGTCGCACCGTTCCAGACGCCGTGATTGACTTCCGCGAGGTTCACGAACTCGCTGGCTTCCAGTGAGCTCCACCTCTGTGAATTCGTTTCGAAGATGCCCAGTGCGTAGCCAGTGTCGTTGTCGCCAACAATCAGGAATGACTGCTCACCACCTACGATCAAGGAGGTCTGCCTCACGTCGAGGGGCAAGAGGTTGGTGACATCTGTGACCTGAGATGAGGAACCATCGTACAGGCCGAGGGCTGGGAAGGTGCCCAGGCTGTCCCCACCGAACATCAAAAAGTTCCCTGACCTGGCGATCCGATCAGGGGCGGCAAAGTGAGGGGGCAAGGCCTGGAGTTCTCCATCGAAGCTCGCGTCGGCGGCCCGGTAGCGGGCCAACACAGGTCTCTCGTTGTTTGTGTACCCTACGAGCACTGCTCCCGAATCCCACGGAGTGGTGGCGACGAGGCTTTCAAGCCCCTCTGGTAGGAGCTCTCCCAGCTCACGGAAGGAGTAGTCCCCAGCCCGTTTCTCTGGAACGAGCAATGGGCCTGCTCGAGGTACGTTCGACTGGATGAGCAGGACAAGTACGACAGCAACAATGGGGACCAGGTAACGAAGGCGCCCCCTCTTCGCCATGGGAGGACCTGCGATTCCCCGGCCTTAAATACATAGTCTTATCGTTATCGATTTCGAGAATACCTCCAGAAGACAGTCCGATCTGGGGGGCAGTCCTTTCTGGGTCCTCCCCAAGCCCTCGGGGCAATGACGAGAGCCTTGGACGCTAGGGCGAGGGTTCGGCTCCAGCGTAGAGGGGCTCCCAATACTCCCACCGATTTCTTCTCGCGACCTTGGCACCACACGAGGGACACAGCGCGTAGGTGACCGACCCCTTCCTCTCCTCCTCCAAGACCGTCTCAACGTCCTCCAACAGCGCTTCCTTCTGTTCCTGACGACACCAGGCCGACTTCACGCCCCTGCCTGGCACCAGGACCCATGAGGCACCGGTCCAGCAGAGGAGTGGATCGTTACCGCGCTCGTCGTCAGGACAGTAGGCCTCTCTGGTTCGGATGTTCTCTCTCTCGATCCATCTCTTGGGCATGTCCCACAACTTGTGGGACCCGTGCTTCTCGCAGGGTGCGTCCAGGGGAATCCCGCCACTGGGAAGGTACCGCGATTGAAATGCTTTCGCCAAGTGTGGCTCGTCCTGAGCGGAGCGTCGCGTTTTCCGGTGTCACAGAATGCCAGAGGGAATGGCTTTATTAGGCGGGGGCCCGGTTCTCTTCCGATGGCTGACGTGAGATCTGCCATTTCCTCGGAGATATCGATCTTGGTCTTGCTGGGAGTGACAATCGCCGTCGCTATCCTGGTCTACCTCTTGGCCTTGGCCGTCCTCTAGGACAGCTCGGAGGCGGGTCTCCGGTGCATCTTGACTCGTCAGCCCTTCTGGTTCTCAAGACCCGACATGAGGCCGAAACTTGTAAAAGCGGGGGTGATATCTTCTGCCAGGTTTCATGAAGCCTATGAGGCTCCTCATCCCGGGGCCAGTGCCCCTGGAGCCGAGGGCCGCCGAGGAACTCGCGAAGCCCGCAGGACCTCACTACGGCAAGGAATGGGTGCAAGCCTACACAGAGACGGAGGGGTTGCTGCAGAACCTTTTCGATATGAAGGACGCGAGTGTCTTCCCCTTGGTAGGCCCTGCTCACCTGGCCATGGAAGCCCTTGTGAGTACGTTGCTGAGGCCAGAGGACAAGGCCCTGGTCATCGACAACGGGTTCTTCGGCCGCCGTCTCCGAGAAGTGCTCGACGCCCACGGGATTGAGACGTTTTCCATACACTCTCGCTGGGGATCCCCGCCAGATATTCGCCGAGTCGAAGAAATCCTAAGTAGCCGCTACGTGAGGGCCCTCTTCGCGGTGCATTCCGAGACGTCGACGGGAATGGTGAACCCCATGAGGGAACTGGGCGCGCTCGCGCACGAGTATGGTTCCCTCTTTGTGGTGGATGCTGTCTCTTCCCTAGGTGGCATGGAGGTACCGTGTGATGATTGGAGGATCGATGCTTGTTTCGCAGGTTCCCAGAAGTGTCTGGGTGCCCTGCCGGGGATCGCCCCGGTGGCCATTCGCAGCTCGATTCTGGAGGGCGTCGATCCGGGGCTCGTCCATGCGTGGTACACCAACCTCCTCACCTGGGAGAGATTCAAGGAGGAGTGGGGTGAGTGGCATCCCCAACCCACCACCATTTCCACCCATGTGTTCTTCGCTTTCAAGGCGGCTCTCGAGGCCGTCTTCGAGGAGGGTCTCGATGCCAGGTTCGAGCGGCACCGGAGCGTGGGCCGTGGATACCGAGAGGCTCTTGGGGCCATGGATTTCCAGACGGTAGCTCCCGAGGAAGATTGCAGCGAGACCGTCACCTGCGTGAGGCCGCCCTCCGGAACCGAGGCGACGGAGCTTCAGACGAGACTCTTGGAGGATCATAACATCCTGGTCGCCGGGGGTATCGGTGAGCTCAAGGGGGAGGTGCTGAGGATCGGTCACATGGGACCCTCCGCGAACTTCGAAGACTTCATGTCCGTCGTGAAGGCCCTCGGGAGCATCCTGGCGGAATCCGCCGGGGTGGATGTCAAGGCGGCGCTGGAGGTCGCTACGACCCTATCTCGAGAAGCCTCGGAATGAGCCGCATCTCTCTGGAAGCGGCCGAGGGACAGGACTCCCACTCAGGGGCCGGAAAAGGGAAGCTTGGTCTGACGCTGGCAAGAGTGACACACGAGCTTCAGGAAGGTCGTCTTGCCTTCTCTATAGGTGGTAACGAGCCAGTGATGCCGGCCGCATGCACACACGACGACCATCTCCTCTCCTTCCGCAGGGATCAGAGTCAGGGCGCCCTTGTCAAATCTCCGGTCCGACACGGTGACGCCCTTCAGGTCCTCAAACCCCACTTCCTTCATTCGCATTGGTAACTTTCGGGATGGCTAAGAAGCTTTCCGCGTCAAGACCGATCATCCCTCCCACCCGGAGGGGACGGCTTCCCCTTTTCGACATCGGCCCAAAGGGCAAACAGATCAGTACCGGTACTTCCTCTCCTCTCTGACTTCCAGCTCCACGTCGAGGCCCAGCACGACCCGGTTCACGAAGTTGAAGTAGCTTGCGATGAGGTTGATGTCCAAGATTTCGGAATCTTCAAATCCCGCCTCCACCAGGCTCAGGACGTCCTTCTCCTGCATCGCATCGGGGCTCTGAGTGAGCCTCGCACAGTATTCCAGCATCCTCGCCTCCTTCTCAGGTAGAGGGGCCTTACGGTAGTCCGTCTGAAGCCTGCGGAGCACCTCAGAGGATTTCTCATATCTGGCAAGGGCCTCCGAGTGATGGACGACACAGTAGTCGCACTGGTTCAGGGCGGACACCACCACCCCGATCATCTCTCTCTGCGCCCGCTTCAGTCCCCCCTGTCTGTAGAGGATGGAAGTGTAGAAGTCCAGGTGGGCCTTCAGGGCTTGAGGGTTGAGGGAGTGTATCTTGTAGATGTTGGCGACATTTCCTCTCCTCCTGCCCACGTCTTCGTAGACCTCTGCCAGCTGCCCAGTCGCCTCTTCAGGTTCCACGACGCCAATCCAGGGCATGCTGGATGGAAGGCTTGCCACGCTAAAAAGGCCATCTGCTGACGTGGCGAACGCCGCCGTTCGCCCCCTGTCTTTCGGCGAAGGTGACTACTGAATCCACTCGATCTCGTCGACCTCGCAGATGTGGCCGCAGGCCATGCATTCCACTCCAAGCCTGTCGTCTTCGAACATCAGGACGGCTAGTTCCTCTTCCTTGCACTCAGAGCACCGTCCGAGCACGTAGCCGCTCTCTTGAATGGCCTTCACCTTCATGGCTCGCACCTGGTGATAGCGCTACTCCTCTCCGAGGTCGCACTTGGGACACATGTAATCCAAGAGGGGATAGTTCCCGTGGGCATGTTGAATGAAGTATACCTTCTCTGTGCCGCAGTTCTCGCAGTATCGCTTCTCATCGGGCTTGAAGATGTCCAATCCCCCTGTGGATACTCGGCTGAGCTAGCCGGAGCGGATATTTAGCCTTTGTCCGGAGCTTCTCTCGAAAGGAACCCGCACACGCTCTTGAGTTCAGGCTGCATCGTATCAGGACGCCGGCGGGCCACAAAGGAGACGCCCAGACTCTCGGAGGGCGGTACGTCGACAGGTATGAGGACGAGGAAGTCTGCTTGTGTGGACTCCCGGAAATGGTGGACAGGGTGAAGGGGATGTCCTAGCCATGGGGGCTCCCAAAGAGGGAGTCCACACGGAGAAGGGGTATCGATCACACGTAGTATGTCCGACTCTGTTCTCTGAGGAACTGTTGCAGGTAGTAGCTGCCGCCAGCGCCCTTCCCCGATATCCCACTGTGCTTCCAGCCTCCGAAGGGCTGGGCGCCAACGACGGCCCCCGTGGTGGCTCCCTGCGTCCTGTTGCAGTATGCCACTCCCGCCTGGATTTCCCTGAAGAAGGTGTCCCTCTCAGACTCATCTTCGGTGAAGATGCCGGCACAAAGCCCATACTCGGAGTCGTTTGACAACCGGATGCCTTCCTCCAAGGCGCCAATGGGTGTGACGCAAACGATGGGCACGAAGAGTTCGTTCTGGAACAACGGATGGTCCCGGGGTAACCCATTCACAATGGTCGGCTCCACGAAATACCCCTTGCTCAGGGGACCCTCCCGGATGACGTGGCCCCCTGTCAGGACTTCACCGTCTCTGGCAGCCTGAGTCACGTAGTCCTGATAGTTGTTGTAGGACCCCTCATTGATGATTGGCCCCAGGTAGGTGTCTCGCTCCGTCGGGTCTCCTATCCTCAGCTCCTCCGTCCATGCCACGAGTCGCTCGGTGAACTCGTCCTTAATGTCCCCGTGGACATACACTCGAGAGCTAGCGCTGCACTTCTGGCCACCGTATCCGAAGGCGCCGCCCCCGACTCCTGGTACGGCCTTTTCCAGGTCTGCCCTCTCGGTCACGATCACGGGATTCTTGCCGCCTAACTCCGTAATCACCGGCTTCGCGAAGTCCTTCGTCGTGGCCTTGAAGGAGGCGACTCCCACGGCCTTGGAGCCCGTGAACACGAGACCAGAGACGTCGGGATTCTCCACCATCTCGGCTCCCATGGACGATCCGGGCCCGGTGACGAAGTTCACGACCCCATCCGGGAGACCCGCCCGCTGCAGGGCTTCGAAAAATCGCAAACCGATGAAGGGGGTGTCGCTCGCCGGTTTCAGCACGGCGGTGTTCCCCGTGATAACGGCTCCGGTGGTCATTCCGCACGTAATCGCGAGAGGGAAATTGAAGGGCGCAATCACGGACCAGACCCCGTAGGGCCGGAGGACGCTTCTCGTCCTCTCCTGTGGGATGGATCTTCGCATTTCCTGATCGAACCCGTCGTTGCGTTCCATTTCAAAGCCGTACCACCGCAGGAAGTCGATGGCCTCATCGGTGTCAGCCATGGCCTCGAGTCGATTCTTGCCGTTCTCGTGGGACATGAGGGCGGAGAGCTCGTACTTCTGTTGGGAGAGGTCGTCTGCGACTTTGCGGAAGATGCGCACTCTCTCCTTCCAGTCCGTTTCGGACCACTGGCGAAAGGCCTCTCGAGCTGCCTCCACCGCCTTGGCGGTCTCTTCCCTCCCCGCCTTCTGGAATCTCCCCAAGAGGAGGTCGGTGTTGGAGGGACTGCGGTCTGCAAAGGTCTCCTGGCAATAGACCGCCTTCCCGCCGACGTATAACGGATGGGTCTGACCGAAATCTTCCTTCACCATGCCCAACGCGTCATCATATCTGGAGTGAAAGTCGTCCACACGGCCATCCCTCGCGGCCCTCGAGAAGGTCGCCTCGTTGTCAAACTCCACGTGAACCCCGCTCCCACTTCGCCGCGTCCAATATAAGGCTACCGATGGACGATCGCGTGCCAGTTCCCCCACGTCATCCCCGTGCAGAACAATATTATTGGGACCCGCCATCTAGGGCTTGTATGGGAGACGAGGAGCGGGGGATCCTGCGGCTCCCGCCAGAGTGGGGTACGGAGCCCGTCCCGGAGAGACTCCGCCGTCTGCGAGGTGTGGATCTCGGGGTCCTCTGGTTCAGTCTCGGTATTGGCCTGCTGGTCCTTGCAGCAGGGGCCCTCCTCACACGGACGGACTTCGGACTGGGAATGAGCCTGACGGAGGCCCTTACCGTGATCGTGCTTGGCTCCATCATAGGGAGCTTAATGCTCGCCTCTGCTGGGGTGATCGGCAGCAAATACGGCGTGCCCTCCATGGTGAGCCTGCGAGCGGTTGTGGGCCGATCGGGCTCTTACATACCCACTTCGCTGAATGTCCTGCAACTCGTTGGCTGGGCCTCCTTCGAGGTAATGGTAATGGGTGAGGCCGCTGCTTCTCTCCTTGAACAGGGCCAGGGATCTCTGGCCAACTATGCCTTGGTGGCCGGTTTCGCCGGCTTCTGTGCTCTGCTCGCCCTCGGGGGTCCGATTGTGGTCATCCGCCAGTGGTTGGAGAAGTTCGCGGTTTGGCTGGTCATCGGCTCTACGGCTTGGGTGACGATTCAGGTCTTCACCCTGCAGCCTTCCATCCCCTGGGGCGGATTTACCAGCAGCGCTGCCACGTTCATGCTAGGCCTCGATCTCGTTATCGTCATGCCCATCTCCTGGTGGCCATTGGTTGCCGACTACAACCGCTTCGCAAGGCGGGAGAAGGGCGCCTTTGCGGGAACGGCTGTCGGCTACACGCTGTCCAATACCTGGTTCTACCTCCTCGGTGCCGCCATGATAGTGATCCTGGGGCAGGGGAACGTCATCAGCGCGCTCCTGACCCTCGTCCTCGGCGGTCTGGCGCTCCTCTTCCTGTTGGTGGACGAGACGGACAACGCCTTCGCCAACATCTACTCCACGGCTGTCAGTCTGCAGAACTTCTTGCCGAAGGCCAGGCAGCGCTTCCTGATCGTCATCATTGCGATCGCCGCCATCCTCGTTGGCTGGTGGTTGACCGCCCTTGGTGGGCTGGAGGGTGCCGCTGCCTTGGCCTACGAGAACTTCCTCCTGCTGATCGGCAGCGCCTTCATCCCACTTCTGGGTGTCCTCATTTCCGACTACTTCCTGGTCCGTCGAACGCGGTACGATGTGGGGGAATTCTATGAGACCGGATGGCGGTTCAGACTCCCCGCAATCCTCGCGTGGGGGGCTGGCCTCATTCTCTACCTCGCCATTGCGTTCGGGAACATTCTGCCGACAGGGGCAAGCCTTCCAGCCTTCGCCACGTCGGTCTTGGTGCACTTCGCCGTTTCCCGCCTTTTGACTCGATGGACATAGTGCTTTAGGCACCGGCCAGTGGAGAGGGTCTCTACTCACGCCCTCCGGTTTTGATTCGCTGGGGTTTGTGAAACCTAGAAATAGGAGGGGAGGGTAAACGAATTCGGTATTATGGAAAAGGCCATCGTCCTGGTGTCTGGAGGCCTGGACTCCGGGGTGTCGCTTGTCTGGTCTCTGCAGCAAGGCTGGGAAGTGTATCCCTTGACCTTCGACTATCACCTCCGTCCCAGGCAGGAACGACGGGCGGTGAAGATTCTGACGGCTCTCTGCGATTGCGAAGAGCGGACGATCGCCGTTGACCTCCCCTTCATGATGGAGGTGGAGGACATTCTGAAGCACGGAACCGGGAACCCCTCGCTCAGGGAAGCCCCCCTGACGTACGTCCCGGCTCGCAACCTGATCTTCTACTCCATAGCGGCCCACCACGCAGAGGTCACGGGGGCTCGGTGGATCGTGGGGGGCCACAACGGGGCCGATTCCCTGACCTTCCCCGACGCGAACCCCGAGTTCTTCGGTGCACTGAATAGACTCCTCCACAATAGCCTGCTGACGTCCGAGGAGGTACCCGTTGAAGTGGTCAATCCGCTGCAAGGGCTATCCAAGGCCGAGGTCGTTCGCCTCGGCATGGAATTGGAGGTGCCATTGGGGGAGACCTGGAGCTGCAGCCTGGACCAAGAAGCTCCCTGCGGCGAGTGTCATTCCTGCATGGAAAGGGCCAAGGCCTTCGACCAGACTGGCTTGGAGGACCCACTGCTGCTTCGCCTAAGTAAAGGGGTGGCATGATGCGGGGCGGGAGGATGACCCTTTGAAACTCGGCGTCGTGGAATTCATGGACTGCGCCCACTTCCTTCCGGGCCACTCCAAATGCGGGAGCCTTCACGGTCACACCTACAAGGTTGAGGTCATCATCGAAGGGGAAGCCCAGGGAGGCATGATCCTGGACTTCGCTGACCTCAAGTCCAATCTGAAGGACGCTTTGGGAGAATACGACCATAAGGCGCTCAACGATTTCCTCGAGTATCCCTCGGTCGAGAACATCTGTGAGTTGCTGGGCGGTCGCCTGAAGGAGAAGCTCGCCTTCCCCTTCACCATCAGAGTATGGGAAGGGGAGGGGAAGTGGGTCGAATCGACCGGGTAGGGCGGCCGGAGGCCCCGGGAATCCCGCTGCCCTGATATAACACGGCACCATTGTCGCGATTGGTTCACATGGCGGACTTTCGCACCGAGAAGGACTTCCTGGGAGAGATCCGGGTCCCCAAAAACGCCTACTGGGGTGTTCAATCTCAGCGGGCTGTTGAGAACTTCCCCGTGAGTGGCCTGAGGCTCCAAAGGCGCTTCATCAAGGCCCAAGGCATCGTCAAGCTGGCTGCGGCCAAGGCCAATCTGAAGGTGGGTCAGTTGGAGAAGGAAATGGCTGAGGCTATCGTGAAGGCTGCGCGAGAGGTGATCGATGGCAAGCTCGACGATCACTTCGTGGTTGACGTGTATCAGGCTGGTGCAGGCACCTCCCAGAACATGAACGCGAACGAGGTCATCGCCAACAGGGCCAACCAGCTTCTTGGCGGGAAACTGGGCACCTATGACCCCGTCCACCCGAACGATCACGTTAACATGGCTCAGTCCACGAACGACACGATTCACGTGGCGATGCACGTTGCCGCTCTCGAGGCGGTCAACGAAGAACTGCTGCCCGCCCTGGAGACCCTTCAGGAGGCGCTTCAAGACAAGGTGGAGGAGTTCGATGACGTGGTCAAGATAGGCCGTACACACCTCCAAGATGCCGTGCCAATTCGTTTGGGCCAGGAGTTCTCGGGGTACGCCAGCATGGTGGAGCACGGCATTGGCAGGGTCACGAGGACCTCCGAGGCTCTTCAGGAGCTCGTCATCGGTGGGACGGCTGTGGGTACCGGCCTGAACGCTCATCCAGAGTATCCAGATCTGTCCATCGCTGAGATCATCCGTCAGACCGGTCTCCGCTTCCATCGTCCTCACAATCGGTTCGAGGCGATGCAAAACACCGACGCCGCGGTGGAGATGAGCGGGGCGTTGAAGACGCTGGCAGTCAGTCTCACCAAGATCGCCAATGACCTGCGGCTGCTCAGCTCGGGACCTCGAGCCGGATTGGCCGAGATTCGTCTTCCCCCTGTACAGCCTGGCTCGTCCATCATGCCGGGAAAGGTGAACCCTGTGATGGCCGAGATGCTCAATATGGTGGCCTTTCAGGTCATGGGGAACGATGCAACCATTACGTACGCGTCCCAGGCGGGCCAGCTAGAACTCAACGTGATGATGCCGGTCATCGCGTACAACCTCCTTCAGTCAATCGAGGTTATGGCCCGAGGCGTTCAGGCCTTCACGGAACGATGCGTCAAAGGCATCGACGCCGACCGGAAGCGGTGCATGTCCTATGTGGAGTGGAGCACCGCCATGGCAACGGCCCTCTCACCGCGACTGGGATACGAGAAGGCGGCGGAGATTGCCAAGCGGGCCTACGCCGAGGGACGGACGGTGAGGGAAGTGGCCCTCGAGGACGGCGTCCTGGGAGAGGAGGAGCTGGAGGAACTCCTGAGTCCGGAGAGGATGACCAGGATATTGGAGGACTAGGCAAACTCCTCCAAGAAGACCGAATCCCAGTCGGACCTCTCCTTGCTGATGTCCAAAGATGTGAGGGGAACGCTGGGGTAGTTGGGGAGCAGCTCGTCATACGATGGCTTCTCCTCGCGGTAGATGAGTCCTGTGTACACCTTGGAGAAGTCCATGGCCTTTTCGATGGCTAGGCCCCTGTCGGTCGCATCGAAGTCCGGATCCTCATCCAGGTTGACGATGTTCTCCCGGTAGAATTCGTAGGTGTTGACACTGTTGTAGGTCACGCAGGGGGTGAAGACATTCAGCAGCGAGAAACCCCGATGCTTCACGGCAGCTTCGATGAGTCGTGTGAGCTGCTTCACGTTCCCCGAGAATCCTTGGGCAATGAAAGTCGCACCCATGGCGAGGGCCGTGCCGATGGGGCGCATCGGTTGCTCTGCGACCCCATAGGCCGCCGATTTGGCGCGGTAACCGCTGGCCGCCGTGGGCGAGGACTGCCCCTTGGTCAGCCCATAGACGTGGTTGTCAAAGACGATGTACGCGATGTCCACGTTTCGACGGATGGCATGCAGGAAGTGGTTGCCGCCAATACTGTAGCCGTCCCCATCTCCTCCAGCCCCGATCACCGTCAGGTCTCGGTTCGCCAGTTTGACTCCCATGGCCAGTGGAAGGATGCGACCGTGCACGCCGTGGAATCCGTAGCAGCGGAAGTAGTCAGTGATCTTGCCTGAACACCCTATGCCGCCCACCAAGACTACATCATGAGGTTCGAGTCCGAGGTTGACGAGAGCGGTCTGCATTGCTTTCAGGATGGCGAAGTCACCGCAGCCTGGACACCAGGTCGGCCTGTGCAGGGCGAAGTCCTTGATTGCAGCCACTTAGGCCATCTCCCTCAGGCCCTCGTACACTTCCCGCGGCTTAAAGGGCGTGCCATCGAACTTTTGGAGGGTCTTGACCTGCTCCCGGGGAATGCCCAGTTCAGCCCGTAGCACTCGTTGAAGCTGGTTCGTTGCGTTGTGTTCCACAGTGGCGAACCGCTCCCCATCCTGGAGGAATTCACGCACGGACGCCGTGGGAAAGGGGGCGAGGATCTTGAGCTGTATGAACCGGAGCTTGTAGCCCTCTGCATTGAGGGCCTCCACCGCCTCAATGACGGGCCCCCTGACGGAGCCGATGCCAAAGACGTCGAGTGTGGCGTCGGTCGGCCCGAACGCCTCGACGGGGGGACTCCTCTTGTGACCCATGTCGGCGACTTTGCCTAGTCTCTTGAGCATCATCTTGACCCGCATCTGAGTGTTCTCCGTCGTGTGCCCCGTCTCGTCATGCTCATTGCTGTTGGCGGTGTAGGTTCCTCGACGGGTTCCGGGGAGACTGCGCGGCGAGATGCCGCTCTCCGTCAACGAGTAGCGTTTAAACATGGAGTTCTGGGTCCCCGCCTCTCCCACCGTCAGCGGAATCTCGTGCTCCCTCGCAATTTCCCCCCGCTCGAGGGGGGCCATGCTCGGGTTGATCTCTTCTGGAAGGATGGAAATCTTGGAGGCCGAGAGGCCCTGGTCAGTGAGGAGGATGACCGGACACTGGTACATCTCCGCGAGGTTGAAGGCCTCAGCGGTCAGGTAGAAGCAGTCCTGGACACTCCCTGGGGTGAGTACGATTCGAGGAAAGTCTCCGTGGGAACCATAGAGAACGGTCGCGATATCTGACTGCTCTGGCTTGGTGGGAAGGCCTGTGCTTGGTCCTGCCCGCTGAGCGTCCACGATGACGACAGGCACTTCGCTCATTCCGGCCAGGCTCAGCGCCTCCGTCATGAGCGAGAATCCAGGCCCGGACGTCGCCGTCATGGCCCTCACCCCCGTGTAGCCTGCGCCAATGGCGGACACGATGGCGGCGATTTCGTCCTCCGTCTGGATGACCACCCCACCATACTCCGGGAGTCGCCGTGACAGCCACTCGAGAATCTCGGTGGCGGGGGTGATGGGATATCCAGCGTAGTAGCGACATCCTGCAACCAGGGCCCCGAAGCCGATCGCATCGTTGCCCGAGAGCAGCACCCTGCTCTTCCGGTCCTCCGGCACGTCGAGCTCGAACCCATCCTGCCCCTCCACAGAGGAGGCGAACCCCAGGCCCTTCTCGATGGCCTTTCTGTTGGCCGCGACTACCTTGTCTCCCTTCGCCCCCCATCGCATGGAGATGCCATCGTAGAGGGGCTCCACGCTGAAGTCCAAGAGGCCGGCCGTGATGCCCAGGGACACCATGTTCTTCATGATGACGCCGCCAGCATCCCTCGCCATCTCTGCCATGGGAGCCCCGTAAACGTGAACGTCCGCCGCATCGGGGATCTGGGCGTCCATCGAATTGCTATCGTAGACGATGGTGCCACCCGGAACCATTTCCGGAAGGTTGACGTCAATGGAGTTTTGGTCGAACGCCACAAGACAGTGAATCTGATTGGATCGGGCCAACGGCCTCTTGACTGAACTCAGCCTGACCTCATAGCCGGTATATCCTCCCCGAATCCGGGATGGAAACTCCCGGAAGGTGTAAACGTCAAGCCCCGCCCTGGCCATGGAGTAGGCAAATATCTCGCCCGTGCTGTCTATGCCTTCTCCAGACTGACCGCCAATACGCCAACTGATTTCCTCATTTGACATTGGCACACCGGGCACAGACCGGCCTATGGCCTATCGATGTGTTAATTGCTCACCTTGCTTATAAGCCCGTGCCGGCCGATCCACGACTAGGATTTCACAGCCCTTGGACCCGCGTGCCCGGCGCGGCGTTTGACCCTGAGCTGGCTGATCAGCTCCGGGACGATTTCGAAGAGGTCCCCTACGATTCCGTGGTCTGCGATTTCGAAGATGGGGGCGTTGGGGTCGATGTTGATGGCCGCTATCTTCTCAGACTCTTGCATGCCGGCTAGATGCTGGACGGCTCCCGAGATGCCCACCGCGATGTAGAGCTTCGGTCGAACAGTGCGGCCCGTTTGTCCGATCTGGTAAGCCTTCGGAATCCAGCCCGCATCGACAGGTTTCCTTGACGAGGCCACGACACCCCCTATCTCCTGTGAGAGCTCCTCCAGAAGCCCAAAGTTCTGCGGCTTCCTCAACCCGAAGCCGCCGGAGACGATTATCTCTGCGTCCTCGAGACCCACTTGGTCCTTCCGCTGGAACTCTTCGAACTCAACAACCTTCGTATCCACATCCGCCGGGCCGAGTTCCACCTTTTCTTTGACGATCTTCCCTTTCCGCCCCTTCCCTCGCGGGGGGACCTTGAAGACGTTGGGACGGACGGAAGCCATCTGGGGCCGGTGTTTCCTGCTCAGGATGTGGGCCAGGCTCTTGCCCCCGAACGCCGGGCGAATCATGTCCAGGTGTCCCTCAGGCGTAATGTCAAAGGCGACGCAGTCGGCGGCAAGTCCGGTGTGGATGACTCCGTGCAACCGGCCTCCCAGATCTCGGCCGTTCTTCGAGGCTCCGAAGAAGACGATTTCGGGCCTGTGCTTCCTGATCAGGTGTGCGAGGACCTTGGTGTAGGGACGCGGGGTGTACGTGTCCAAGTACTCGTGTTCTGAAACGATGACCTTGTCCAGGCCATACTCGATGGCCTCTTCTGCCATGTGGCGGGCATCATTCCCCAGCAAAACGCCAACCAGTTCAGAGCCGAGGAGATCGGCCAGTCGTCTTCCCTCCCCGATGAGTTGCGTGGAGACATCCCTCAATTGTCCCCTGCGTTGCTCAAGGAATATCCAAACGCCCTTGTGTTCCTTGGGATCGGCCATCAAATCACCAGGGTACCGTCCTCGGCGAGGCTCTCGAGGAACTTTTGCACGGCTTCTTTGACCTCGCCCCGAAAGATCTTTCCCTGCCGGTCGGGGAGTTTCACGGTATCCACTTTGGAGACCACGGTCGGGGACCCTTTTAGGCCGATTTCTTCTGCTTTGAGACCGACGTCCTCAGCACTCCACTGGACGATGGATCCCGTGCGCTTCGCCCGAATCTTCCCAGTCAGCGTGGGCAGCCTGGGGGTGTTGCAGCCGAAGCTGACGGTGATCAACGTGGGAAGCGCGCACTCCCAAACTTCGATGCCGTCCTCCACGAGCCGCCTGCCCCGAATTCTGCCGTCCACCACCTCGACCTCGGATGCATAGGTAATCTGGGCGATGTCGAGATGTCCCGCGATCCCAGGACCGACGTGTCCGGTGGAGCTGTCCGTCGTCTCCTCCCCACAGAAGATCAGGTCGTAGCCGCCAATCTTGCGAACGGTCTCGCTGAGGGCCAGGGCGGTGGGGACCGTGTCGCTCGCTGCAAGCTTCCTGTCAGTGAGGAGGACTCCGCGATCGCATCCCATGCCGATCGCGTGTTCCAGCGAAGGGGTGAAGACGGGAGGCCCCATGGTGGCCACCACGACCTCCCCGCCGTGCATGTCTCGGATCTGGAGGGCCATCTCAAGGGCGTTGAGATCTGGCGGGTTGATCTCACTGGGTACCCCTGCCCGTCGAAGCGTCTTGGTGACGGGGTCGATTTGAAGCTCTTGGGCCTTGGGAACCTGCTTGATGCAGACCACGCTCTTCAGACCCTTCCCCCTCTGGATTCCATCCCCAGACTCTATCACGTTTGCGTGACGCATGAGGAGGGAATGTAAGAGGGTTTCGGTCAGGAGTCTTGGCCTTCCGGCTGGTGATTAGCAGTTATCACTCGGCCCGTGGGTCGACCCTACTTGCCGGCGAGGACCTCGAGGGCCTCGTCCCGGCCCCCGGTGAGGATCTTTCCGGAGGCGTGCATGTCCTCTAGCTCCGCCTCTTCCAGTTCCCACTCAAGGATCTCCCTCACGCCCCCCTCACCCAGGACGACGGGCATGCCGACGCTGATGTCCTTCATGTCATACTCGCCCTTCACGACAATGGAAGAGGGTATGAGGTCTCCGGTGTCCTGCGCAATCGCCCGAATCATGTCCGCCGTGGCGTTGGCGGGACCGAACTCCGTGGCCTTCTTTCCGCCGATGATGTTGATGGCGACCTCCTTGATCTGCTCCCGGATGCTCTTCTTGTCTGCGTCCGTAAAGGTCTGAGCCTCCCCGTTAGCCTTCACTCTGGACCACACGGGGACTTGGCTGTCGCCGTGCTCCCCGAGGACGAAGGCCTCTATCGAGCTGGCTGGCACCTTCAGGAAGTCGGAGAGGGCCGTCCTGAAGCGGACTGTGTCCAGCATCCCGCCGGAGCCGATGACCTTGGTCCGCTGGAAGCCCGAGTACTTGTAGAAGACGTAGTTCATGACATCCATCGGGTTCGTGAGATTGACCATCACGGCGTTGGGGGCGAGCTTGCCCACTTTCTCGGCGATGTCCTTCATGATGGGGGCGTTGAAGCCCAGCAGATCCAGCCGAGTCATCCCCGGAGAGCGGGGCTTCCCAGCACACACGACGATAACGTCGGAGTCCCGAACGTCCTCATATTCGCCGAACCGGATGGACATGTTCGCCTTGTACTCCATGGAGTGCCGCAGGTCATTGGCCTGACCCCGGGCGAGGGGCTCGATTATGTCGACCATCACGACCTCGTCGGCCAACTCCCTGAGAACGGCGGTATAGGCGATGATGCTCCCCAATCTACCAGTCCCAATGAAAGATAGCTTCAATCCACCACCCCGTGGTTAGCGAAAATGGCCTAGGAGGAGGGGAGGATAAATAGGTTTCATACCGCAGTGGTACCTAGTCTATATACTCCTCCCTTAGAGGGGAGAAGATGTCGATGATCTCCACGTCCTCCAGGGCGACGGCGTCGTGTTTGACGTCCATCGGCAGCAAGTAGGCATCGCCTGCGTGGAGGTCCGTGGGCCGGCCGTCGATGATGATGCGAAGCCTGCCGCTGATCACGAAACCGGCCTGTTCGAAGGGGTGGCTGTGCTCTCCGAACTGGATTCCGGCCTTGATGTTCCAGTGACTCAGCAACATCCGATCGCTGAAGACCAGAGTACGACGAACGATCCCCTCCCTCATTTCGACCGCCTGGGCACTCGCGACGGACCCCAGGCCCTTCACGTACTGCTCATCATCTACCACTGCCCTCACGCTCCTCCGCGTCACTCGTGCTCGAGATGGACCAGGCGAGCCCCCCCGTCAGCCCTCACTCCGGGCGGAGCTGCTGATCGCCGTCGCGAGTCGATAGCCCACCACGGCGATAAACCTGTCGCAGGGGGTG
>CAYFZX010000002.1:10769-19665 GCA_964347795.1 uncultured Methanomassiliicoccales archaeon | reverse complement strand
TGTTATCACACGATATATTGCTGTCTCAATCCTTAAGTATCCACTTCTCGAGAGTCCCAGCGAAGCCGAGGGCGACTAGGATGGTCTGATGGCGCAGAAGCGGTCCTCCGGTTCTAAAGGGGTCAAGTCCAGGGCCATGAGCGTCGCCTCCAAGCTAAGGCCCAAGGCTGGCCAGAGAAAGTCCAAGGGGGCCACCAAGAAGCCCGCCGCCAAGAAGCGAAAGCTCAAGGTCTCGGTGACCAAGAAGCAGGCGGAACAGATGGCGGTCCTGCAGCTCAGGGTGGGCCGTGCGTCTCACCAATACAGCATGATCGCGGCGTTTGCCCTAGCGGCGAGTGGTGCCCTGCTCCTCCTCACTCCCCCCGGCAGGCCACTGGAGGGCATTCCAGAGGACGCCAAGCTGCTCCTTCCCTGGCTCTTCCCGGTCGTCGCGGGGGCCCTCATAGCCGTTTTCGCCCTCTACCTCAAGTGGAAGCCGTACTCAGGAGAGAGAGGCAGCCCGCACTTCGTGATGACCGCGTTGGCCACCCTCATCTCGCTGATCATCCTGCTCCTCCTCATCAACCAGAGCCTGAGGGGAGTCGACCCGACTCGATTGACCTGGCTCTACCCCTCCGCCCTGCTAGGGATGTCCCTCACGCTGATCTCGCTGTCGATGACCTGGCGTGGCCTGGGAAGGAGAAAACTCGCCGCCTTGTTCTCCGCCGCCTTCCCGACTGCCCTGATGGTCTATGGCTTCACGCCGATCTTTTCGACGGGAATCCCGCCTGACCTGCTCATCCTGACCTTCATGGCCAGCGCCGTCGCCATCCTGTTCAGCGGCTCCATGCTCCACATCATTGCCAGTTCAACCTCGCTCCACAGACCGGAGATGATTCGCGTGAGCAAGGACAGGCTTCAGCTCGTCAAGGAAGAGGTGGAATCCAGGTCCGAGGCCCTGGACTACAAGGAGCGGGCTCTCCGCGCCCAGGAAACCGACCTGGAGGTCCAGGAGGAGGCCGTGACGGCCAAGATCTCATCCCTCGAGCACGGCAGGAAAGAGATGGAAGCCCTGCAAGCGAGCCTGGACAAGCGGCTCCAAAAGCTGAAGAAAACGGAAAAGAAGGTCCGCACGCACGAGGCTGACCTCGCCGCCCGGGAGGAGACCATGACTCTGAGAGAGCAGGACGTGGCGGGGAAGGAGGCCGGGTTCCGCACCACAGCCGCCGACCTCGAGAGTCGGGAGGGGGAACTGGTCAAGAGGGAGAAGGTGGTCAAGACGGCCTTGATTGACGTCCGCGAGCGAGAGAAGGACACGGCACGGAGGTCCCGGGACGTCAAGAGGCTCGAGAAGGAGCAAGCAAGCGTCATGAAGGACCTCGAGAGGAGGAAGAAGGAGGCTCTTGACACAGAGAGCCAGTTGGCCTTGCGGGAAAGGGCCGTGGCGATGAAGGAGGAAGGGGCGGGGATCAAGGGGAGAGGCCGTGTGATAGGCACCCGTCTCGCGAAGCTGGAGTCCCGACTCCTCGAACGGGAGAAGCAGCTCGGAAAGCGAGAAATCGACGTGAAGGTCGCTGAGGACACGGTCGAGGCGACGCAGAAGAAGACTCGCAAGGCGGTCGACCGGGCTCAAAGGAGGCTGAAGGAAGTCCAGGAAAGGGAGAAGTCCTTGACCACTCAGGAAAAAGAACTGGCGGAGAGGGAGACGAACCTCGAGAGCCGGTGGAAGGATCTTCAGAGACAGCTTGGACTGCTGGAGGAATCCGTTGAGAAGGTCAAGAAGAAGGAGGCGCAGTACGGCGAGCTGTACAAGAGCGCCCACTCCAAAGCCTCCTCGGTGACGGAGGCACAGAAGGACCTGAAGCGGAAGTTGGGTGCCGCTCAGGAAAAGGAAGCCCATCTGGAGGCACTGTCACGGAAGCTGGAACGTGAAGCGGAGGACCTCACCACGCGACGTCAGGAGATCCTGAAGATGAAGAAGGATTTGGAGGCGAGGGAGGCGGACCTCAAGCTGAAGCTGATGGAGAGGGAGAAGGAGTTCAAGAAGAGGCTGCGTGGCCGTTCCGACGTCGATATTCTCGCCGAGAAGGAGAAGGCCCTTCACATGTGGGAGAAGAGGCTCCTCAAGAAGGAGCAGGAGATGAAGGCCCTCCTCTATCAGAAGGACAAGGAGTTCAAAGACAGGGAACGGGCAATGCGGGAAGATGTTCAGTCAGATATCAGCGAAGAGGTTGAGGAGCCCGTGGAGGAGGACAGGGTGAAGTCCGGGACGCCGCGGTTGGACGATCTTCTCCTGGGAGGAATCCCAGCCGAATCCCAGGTCCTCTTCGTAGGTCAGGCTTTCGTGGGCAAGGAGATAGGAATTCTCAACTTCATCGCCGAGGGATTGAGGAGCGGGGTGCCTTGCATCCTCATCACTACGTCGCGGCCACCGTCCGAGATTTCCAAAGTCATGGGACCCATCCTGCCTTCCTTCCGGGAGTACGAGCAACTCGGCCTCGTGAAATGGATCGATGGTTCCACCCCCATGCCGGATAACAGCAGGAAGACACCGACTGTTGAGGGGAATACCTACGTGGTCCAGAGCGCTGGCGACTATGAGGGCATCCTGAAGGCCCTTACCATGGCGGAAAGGGAGCTTCAGAAGGAAGACTACCCGTTGGTCAGACTGGCCTACATGACTCTGTCCACGTCCCTCACTCAGGGGAATGACAGAGAGGCCATGAAGTTCGTCCAGCGACTGGTCAATCGGATGAGGAAGACCAATTCAGTGGCCATCTACGCCATCGAGCGGGGAATGCACAGCGACCAGCAGATAGAGGCTGTGGAGCACCAGATGGATGGTGCCATTCACTTCAGGGTGGACGGACAGAAGAATCAACTGGCCGTTGCTGGGATATGCGACGTCCAAACCCGTGACTGGGTGGACTACAAGTATACGAATCGGGCCCTTATGATTGGGTCCTTCATGCTCGAGAGGATCAGATAGACGCCCCCGCACGAGGTCCGCATAGGAGCAGCGACCACTGCCCCCGAAGGGTATTTATCGCCTGGGTGGCATCTAAAGTGCGGGATCCTTGGCCAGAATACTACTCAAGGGAATAACGAAGACCTTCGGCGACGTTGTTGCCGTGAATGAACTCACTCTTGACATCAAAGACAAGGACTTCGTGGTCTTCCTTGGCCCCTCTGGTTGCGGCAAGACTACCTCGCTCCGATGCATCGCTGGTCTGGAGGCGATCGACTCCGGCGAGATCTACATAGGCGATACTCTTGTGAACGATCTGGAGCCAAAGGACAGAAATGTGGCAATGGTGTTCCAGAACTACGCCCTCTACCCGCACATGACGGTGTACAAGAATCTGTCCTTTCCCTTGGAGAATTTCAGATACCCGGTAGGAGAGATTCAGAAGCGAATTGGAGAGGTAGCTAAACTCCTGCAGATTGAGGCTTTGTTGTACAGAAAACCGACGGAGTTGAGTGGTGGCCAGCAGCAACGGGTTGCTCTTGGCCGGGCGATAGTGAGAGAACCACAAGCCTTCCTGATGGACGAGCCTTTGAGCAACTTGGATGCCAAGCTACGGATTCACATGAGGGCGGAACTGAAGAGGCTCCAGAAGGATCTCGGCATCACGACAGTATATGTGACTCACGATCAGGTAGAAGCGATGACCATGGGAGATAGCATCGCCATCATGAATGGTGGCATACTTCAGCAGAAGGACGACCCGAGCAACATCTACACCCACCCTGCCAACAGATTTGTAGCGGGCTTCATAGGGAGTCCGCCATTCAACTTCTTTGAGTGCACATTGGCTTCGGCTGAGACGCTTCAGGCGGAGGAATTCACTTACCCCCTTCGGAATGACTTGGTACAGGCTGCAAAGGATGCGACGTCGGACGAACTCGTGTTGGGAATTCGACCGCAGGACATCGAGGTCCTCGAAAGCCCAGGCGACAACGGGGACCTGATAGAGGCTCAGGTGTACACGACCGAGCCTCTGGGCGATACAATGATAATAGACTTCGAAATCGGGGACGCACTCACGAAGGCGGTAGTGCCTCCTGACTTCGATGCCACCATCGGTGACAAGCTTTGGCTCCGATTCCCACCGGAGAAGGTTTATCTCTTCGACAAGGCAACCGAGGCTGCGCTCACATAGCCCATCGATGAGGGCCGCGTCCGTCCGGCCGTAGCCAAGAGATAGACCCCACTCCGAATGGAAAGGTTCGAGTTACTCCTACGAGATTGACTACCCCTTGACCGTCCACCCGATCATGCCGCGGACATAGTATTTCTGAAGCACGATGTAGAGCGTTATCGGGACCATCATGACGAGCATTGATGCGGCCGTCAGCAGTCCTAGATCCTTGTGAAACTGGCCGAAGGCCAGTCTCGGGATGTATTGGGTTGCCACCAGTGGGTCGACCGGATTGAGTACGAGCGCAAAGAAGTAATCATTCCAGACCCACATGAATTGAAGAACCGCTACGGATGCAAGGGCAGGCATGGCCATTGGCAAGACCACCCTGAAGAACACCTTGAAATCTGAGGCGCCATCCACCCTTGCCGCTTCCTCGATTTCGACCGGGAGAGCGCCGAGGAAGTTCCTCATGAAGAGGATGATCCAAGGGAGTGCGAAGGCAGAGTGGAGGATCATGAGACCAACCAGACTGTTGGTGAGGTTCAGGTCGACCATCTGCTGGAAGATGGGGATTGCGACCATCTGCTGAGGAATGGCCATGAAGAGGACGATGGTCAGGAAAATGTAGTCCCTAATCGGGAAGCTGAAACGCGCAAACGCGTAGCCCGCCAGAGTCGCCACCAAGATCGGGATTATCGTGGCAGGAATCGCTACAAGGAATGAGTTGAACAACCCCTGAATCAATGGAGAGACCGGGCTTGTCAGAGAGGCCACTATGTTCTCCACGGTCGGGTTGAACTCCGTGAAGTCCCACCACCCGCCAAGTATCTCGCTGGTCGGCCTAATGGCCGTCATTACCACGCCAATGAAGGGGATTGTCCAAATCAGCCCCACAGACCAAGCAATCAAGTGGATGGCGACCGTTCTCTTCGTTATCTTCATCTTATCACCAACCTCCTGAAGGTCCAACCGGCTACTGACAACGTGAGAAGAGTTAGTAGAGTCGCGACCACTGCCGCCTGTGGGAAGTCCCCCGCAATAAACGCCAATCTGTATGATTGGAGCGCAAGCACATCCGCTGCGCCGCCCACTCCTCCGCCCAAGTTCGCAGCCGTGACAACGATGTCAAATACCTTGAGTTCCCAAAGGACTGTCATTGTCAGAACGACCATCGTCATTGGTTTGAGCAGAGGAAAGGTAATACGGCGGAAGATCCGAAATCGTGACGCCCCATCGATTCTGGCGGCCTCAAAGTACTCCTTCGGTATTGTTGTAAGTCCCGCCGAGTAGACTATCAGCGAGAACCCTGTCCAAAGCCAGACACTACCGAGAATCAGCCCGAGAAGCAGGGTCTCCGGATGGTTGAGCCACCCACCTCCCAGACTCTCAACGCCGATTAGTCTGAAGAAAGCTGGTACAATCCCCGCATCCGGTCGATATATGAATTGAAGGATCACGCCGCCGACGATGAGCGGCGTCACCATCCCAAGGAAGATGGCACCCTTCACAACAGAAGCACCCTTGACCTCCCTCAACATCATCGCGAACCAGAGTCCCAGGAACAGAGACAGGGGTAAGTGAATCGCAATCCAGATGGCGTTGTGTATCAAGGTGCCATAAGGTGGTGCCCTTGGCAATCCCTCCAAGTTTATTGTATCGCGGTCGGTAAGCACCTCCTCGTAATTGTCCAAGCCAGTGAACTCCCCTCCTTGAGAAGGTAGATCGCTAAGGAATGAGATGTACACTCCCCATCCAACAGGGACTATTACGAACATTCCAAGCAGGAACACGGCTGGAATAAGGAAGGCCAATCTTGTGATGCCTTTGCGAGCCCTTGCCTTACCGATACCGCGCAAGCGGGTCACCTGTATGACGTGAAGAAATAAGAAAGGTAGGGGCGACTTTGAACGCCCCTAGAGGCAATTTCCTCGTGATCAAGGAGCGTCGGCGTCAATGGCCGCCAGTACGGCGTCCAACTGGCCGGGACTGACCCAGAGTAGTTGGAGCTGTGTCCAGAAAGTCTGCTGGAAGTCGCCACCAATGGTGTCATCCATGTCAAAGATGATGTTCTTGCCCTCCATGGAGGCCACGACATCCGCTTCGCCTGGGAAACCACTGAGGTCAACGTCCAAGTGTGTTGGCAACGCTCCACCGGCCTCAACCCGTTCCGTCTGACCTTCCGCGCCAGCAAGGAAATCGAACAGCAGCAAGGCCTCGTTCATCATGCCAGTGTATGTGGGCACGAAGAAGTAGTTGGGGCCAAAGACAACTCCCTGTTCAGCCACACCTCCTGGCAGGGCAAACAGGCCAAGGTCAGAGGGGTCTCCGATCTGATCCATTCCCGTAATCCAGCTGCCCATGAAGTACAGGCCGTAATCCTCGTTCCAGAACGATTCGACACCCGATGTCCACTCGACGGGCTCGCTGAAGTGACCGGCCTCAAGCAGAGGCACAAGGTAGTCCTCGAAGACAGCTTTCACGCTAGCATCCGTGAAGGCCAGGTCGCCACTGATCAGGTCCTCGTTCATCGCCGATCCGCCGTATGTCGCGATGAAATGTTCCGTGACGTCCGAGAGCGGCCAGCCAACTCCATCACCGCTCACAATTGGATTCAGTATGCCTGAGACAGCCGCGATATCCTCCAGCAGAGTCTCGAACTCGGCGTAGGTCGTTGGTACCGTAAGGCCGTTGTCCGAGAAGAAGGACTTCTTGTACCAGAATCCAGGCTTTGCCGCTCCTGTGAAAGCGCCTCCATAGACGTCGGAGCCCACAGTTACCTGGTCAAGGGCATTCGCGGTGTACTTGTCTGGTTCGACCCTGTCTGTCACGTCAACAGCATGGCCGTCCACACCAAAGTCTCTGATGAATGATTCGACCATAAAGATGACATCTCCTGGTGTCTGTCCGGCCTCAAACTGAGTAGGCAGGACTGGCTGAAGGTCTTCCTGTCGAATGATTATGTACTGGGTCTCAATGCCAGTTTGCTCAGTGAAGGCTTCTAGCGTTGGCAGGAAGTTGTCCATCTCGGATCCTGACCAAGGACCGATGACTCTCAGCACTGCTGGCTGAGGCCCTGGTGTTACGAAGTAGACTGCGACACCAGTAACGGCGTTTGTAATCACTAGAAGTACGACTACGAGTGCAATATTCCGTCCTGTCCAGACCCCCGGAGGGGCGGCTGGTACTTCTCCCATTCTTCACACCTCTTGCAGGCACCTGTGCCTGACCAAGGCAGAGCGCAACTCACGAAGCAGTGTCGCACAGTCGCCTCCACCCGCGGAGGGCCTTATAACCAGTGCATATAAAGCTTTTGCGTATGCCTGGACTCAGGCGCGAAGAAGGCTCACGTGCCCTGGATCATTCTCATTATCGATACCGTCAGGGATAACGATATAAGCAACGGGACTGAGGAATCGTTTGTGCGGGCCGTCCGAAGACCCCGACTGTACCCCAAGCTTGCCAGGACGCGATTGAAACTATGCCTGGTCGGCGACCGAGGCGTGGGGAAGACCTCCCTCATCCGGAGTTACGTTCTCAAAGAGTACGACAACCGTTACGTCCAGACCGTAGGGAGTCGAGTCTACAGGAAACGCGTGGGCGTCCGCGTGTCGGATCAGAAACTGGGAGTCCTCGCCGATCTTGAGTTGTGGGATATCACAGGGGAGAAAGGCCTCGCTTCCATCCTCCGCGAGGCGTACTTCCACGGGGCAAGCGGCATCATCGCGGTGTGCGATGCCTCCAGACGCGAAACCCTTCACGAGCTCGACTTTTGGCTTGACAGCGCCCTCCGTATCATGAAAAACGTGTCGATGGAGATTGCCGTCAACAAGGCCGACGTCCCTCGCCGACAGATAAGGCCGAGAGATGTGGACATGGTTGCCAGGGCGTACAATGCACCATATCTGTTCGTGAGTGCCCGAACGGGTGAGAACGTCGAGGCAGCCTATGCAGGTCTCATTATTGGCATCGTCCGGCAGAGGGTGACCCGGAGAGCCCGGGTCCCGGCTCCGCCCGCGGTGTGAGCTTCCTCAGGACTCTTCGGTCTCCGCCAAGTACATGTCGACGGGCACAGGCTTCGCCAGCTCCTTCTCGATGCCTTCCACTTCGCGGCCTCGAAGGACCATGCTGCCAAGGCGCCGCAAGGCCTCGTTGAAGGCGCCGGTGTCCAAGTCATATTGTATGGCCATGTGAGCGTAAGGCCCGACCTCTCCCCTGCGTTTGAGGAACTCCGTGAAGTGGCGGTATCCAGGCGGGTAGGCTCTCATGACGTAGGCGAGTTCCGTGGTCAGGCTTCCCGACATCAGGTATGCGTTCCATCGGTACAACCCGTCCTCGTCCAAGGCCTCCTGAATCAGGCTCCCGAGTTCCACCGTCATGTTCGGATTCAAGAAGGATCTCAGGGCCACTACGTTCGCCAAGGCTTCCTCCAAGTTGTAGCCCAGGACCCCCTCAGGATGGTCCAAAGTATCAGTGTAGGGGCCCTCCAAGTAGGGGCCGTAGAACTTGTCTCCACTCTCCAGTTCTCTAACCGCTGCAAAGGCATCTACCGTCGCGTGAAAGGAGAGGTGATTGCTTGCCACGTCGAAGGCCATGCTGAACGCTAGCTCCCTCGCGATGTCCAGACTAACGGCTTCCTTCAGATCCAAGAACCCCAGGTTGAGCACCCGAAGGATCTCCTTCGCCAGGCCCACAACCGGCAGGCCTCGCAGATAGATGCCCCACCGGTCCGGCGCGAGACGAAATGAGAGGTAGTACCCAAAGGCCTCCGCTCC
>CAYFZX010000002.1:0-10669 GCA_964347795.1 uncultured Methanomassiliicoccales archaeon | reverse complement strand
TTTCTGATGAATGGTCAGATGAGCACCAAGATTGCGGTAGTGATTATCGTCGTGGCATTCTTGGGAGGGGTAGGAACAGGCTGGGTCGTCTTCAGGCCTGCCCCTACAACGCTTACGATAGTGTGGAGTTCGACTCAACTGGCGCCCGCGGCAGAGACGGAATGGGTGATCAAGGAATTGCTCCCAGGCTTCGAGGATGAGTTTGGGGCACAGGTAGCCTGGGTACCTGAACAGAGCTATAGTGTCTTCGAAGACAGGCTACTCTCCGAGGTGGAATCAGGGAAGGTCAAGGTTACGGTCGCAGGTGGGCTCCACGGTGACTTCTCGGTGTTGATCGAGAACGAGTACTTGACGGACTTGACGGGCATGTCTCTCCCCGACAGGACCTTCCTGCAGAGCCTGTGGGACCTGAGCATCTCCGATGGTGTGCAGGACTACATCCCGTGGATGCAGGCCACGTACATCTTCGTCGCCAACAAGAAGGCCCTTCAGTATCTTCCGACTGGAGCCGACGAGAATGCCCTGACGTACGATGAGCTGAAGGACTGGGTAGAAAACATATTCACCGCGACCCAGGAAAGGAAGTTTGGGCTTCCGGCGGGGCCTGGGGGTCTCATACACAGATTCGTGCATGGCTACCTCTATCCGTCGTTCACCGGCAAGACCGTGGGAAACTACAACACGGCTGAAGCCGTCACCATGTGGGAGTACATGGAGGACCTGTGGCAATACGTGCATCCTTCCTCACCAACATGGGACTCCATGGAGGCTGCTCTCCTGGATGAAAGCGTTTGGGTAGCTTGGGATCACACCGCCAGGTTCAAGGAAGCGGTGCTGGCTAGTCCCGATGACTTCGTCGTCATACCCTCTCCAGCCGGTCCTTCGGGCCGCGGCTTCATCACCGTGGCGGCTGGACTTGCCATGCCCGATGGGGGACCACACCAGGACCTCGGGAGGAACCTGATCGAGTATTTGACGCGGCCTTCCACTCAGGCGGACCTCGCTGAGGGAGTGGGATTCTTCCCGGTCGTCGAGGAGGCGGTTCCCGAGTTCCCCGAGGGCGGGCTGAAGATCATTGCCGAGGGCGTGGGTGGGCAGGCTGGCTCAGCCGATGCAATTCCGGCGATGATACCGGGCGGACTCGGCGGGAGGGCTGGAGAGTTCTCTGACATCTATAGACAGAGCTTCTACCGGATTCTTGGGATTGGGATACCGGCGGAGGCGATCCAGGACGTTCTCGACGAACTTGGCGCAGATCTCATTGCCCTCTTCTCAGAAACTGGCGCGTCATACCCGCTGCCAGGCTGACCGTTGATCGGATGCGATATCTGGGCACGCGTCTCCTCCCCCTCTTCCTTATTTTGCCCGCTATCGCCTATTTCGCAATCTTCTTCGCACTCCCACTGATTCAGGGTCTGGGTCTAGCATTCACCACTCGAGATGGGGAGTGGACCCTTGCCAACTTTCTGCGGATGGGTGGGGACCTTTACTTCCAGAATGCCATTCTCAACACCCTTTTGCTTGTCGCTACCATCGTCCCCATACAACTGGTCCTAGCGTTGGTAATGGCCCTCCTAGTCAACAGTCGCCTCTTCGGCAGGTCGACGTTCCTCTACATCGCCGCCATCCCCATCGCGATATCTGAGATTGCCGCTGGCGTCATCTGGTTGTCAATTTTCACGGGCCCAGGCTACTTCAACACCATCCTCTACTCCCTGGGGGCCATCGAACGCCCCATTCCAATTCTCTCCTACGAACACCCTGAGTATCTGTTCACGGCGGTGGTATTCACGGAGATCTGGAGAGCAACGGCGATTGTCATGGTGATTATCGTTGCCGGACTCCAGATGATCAGCAAGGATTACATCGACGCTGCCAATGTGTTCGGGGCAAGTCCTCTGCAGAGGCTGAGGTATGTCATCCTTCCCCTGCTAAAACCAAGCATTCAGACGGCGGTCATCATCAGGACTGTGCTCGCCTTCCAACTGTTTGCGCCTGTCCTCGTACTGACCGGTCGGCTGCTTCCTGTGCTCGCGAGTGAGACCTATCTGGTCTACACCAACCTCCGCGATTCCCACCTCGCCAGCGCTTGGGGAATCATCATCATGGCGATTTCAACGGTCTTTGTCGTGCTCTATCTGATTCTTCTTCGAACGAGGTGGAGAGTGTGAACAGGAAACTGAAGATCGTCTCCTACGTGGCCATGGTCGTGATAGCCCTTTGGGTCCTGCTGCCCATGATCATGATCGCCATTGGGGCTTTCACCACTCGCCTGGAGCTCTATAAATGGCCCAAGACCTTCCTCCCGGACGAGTTCACCCTCGACACCTTCTTCGGCTTTGCCGAGGCCTATGGCGTCATGGATTCGCTGACGAATAGCATCGTGACGGCTCTGATAACGGTGGCCCTGTCCCTTCTCATCGGGGCTCCGGCAGGATATGCCCTCGCCCGGTTCAGGTTCTTCGGCAAGAGTGTCTTCCAGGTGGGCGTCATCGTGACCCGTATGTTTCCCGCCGCCATTCTATCGATCCCCTTGGCTGTGACGTACATTTACCTGGGTCTGTACGATACCGTTCTTGGCGTCGCCTTCGTACACACCGTCTTCGCCTTTCCGTTTGCCATTCTGATCTCCATGAGCATCTTTGCCAGCGTCCCGGTGGAGTATGAGGAGGCCGCGATGGTACTCGGGTGTAGTCGCGCTGGGGCCTTCGCACGGGTCGTCCTGCCCCTCGCGACTCCGGGCCTGGCCGCCGTCGCCATCTTCTCCTTTGTCGTGTCCTGGAACGAGGTGTTTGCCGCCACCATCCTGACGCTCTACAACCGCACCCTACCGGCGTTGATTGTCTCACGCCTCCAGGGGGCGACGCTGGACTTCCTGTTCGCCAGCGCCTTGTTCCTGATTCTGCCCGCCTTGATCTTCATCTACGCCGTGAGGAAACAGTTATTGAGGATGTGGGGAGTTAGAGTGCGGTGATCGCGAGGGGCTAGGGGAGATGGCAAGAGTCGAGCTGGATAACCTCACCAAGACCTTCGGGGATGTCAAGGCTGTAGACAATGTGAGCCTGCTCGTTGAGGACGGCGAGTTCCTCGTTCTGTTGGGCCCCAGTGGATGCGGGAAGACCACCACACTGCGGTGTATCGCCGGGTTGGAACGGGTCGACGAAGGAAGGGTGGTCATCGATGGTAACGACGTGACCCAGCTTGCTCCGGGGAAGCGGGGGGTTTCCATGGTGTTCCAGAGCTACGCGGTCTTCCCTCACCTGCGCGTCTTCGACAACATCGCCTTCGGTCTGCGGTTGAAGAAGACCCCTGCCGACGATACCAAGGAGAGGGTAACGCAGGCAGCGGAGCTGCTGGACCTCGCGGAACTTCTCGATAGGTATCCTCATCAGTTGAGTGGCGGTCAGAAACAGCGTGTTGCCGTGGCCAGGGCCATAGTGGTGAACCCGGAGGTGCTCCTTATGGATGAACCCCTGAGCAACATCGACGCGTTGCTTCGCCTAAGAATGAGGGCCGAACTCAAGCTGCTCCAGAGGAAGCTGGGCGCCACAACCATCTACGTCACACATGACCAGGTAGAGGCGATGAGTATCGGTGATAGGATCGCCGTTATGAACGAGGGGAAGATCATCCAGTGTGACACGCCGACCAGTATCTACGAGAAGCCAGCGGACACTTTCGTCGGAGGCTTCATCGGCACCCCTCCAATGAACCTCCTCGGGGGCACGGTGTCCAAGGTGGACGACAAGCTCGGCGTGCAGATCGAGGAGTTCTTCCTGGAATCTCCAGAATCCCTCAAGGGTGAGTTGGAGGGGAGGGTGGGAGAGGAGATCATCGTGGGAATCCGACCGGAGAGCGTCGAAGCTAGCAATGAGTCGTTCGAGGGGGCAATGGAGGGAGAGACTCTTCTGGAAGAGGCCCTTGGCTCCAACATCCTTCTCACTGTCCAGATCGGTGAGGCCATGGCCAAGTTCTCCGTTCCTCCTGGCTATCGAGTAAGGCCTGATCGCAAGATCTGGTTTGGTATCCAGAAGGACAGGCTCCGATTCATGGACAAGAGAACGGGAAAGGCGCTTGTTCCAGCCTAGCGCCTGGTCTAGCGGGTGGTCATTCGGAAGCCCGGGCTCTCGCCTGATGCCACTCGTAGGCCAAGTCCGCCTGCTTTCTCGTGTTCTCCTCCGCCACGTCAAAGCTATTGGCTTCGTTGACGCAGAAGGCTAGCGCACGCAGACGCCACATCGTGGCCAGGATATCCCTGTACCGGGAGCTGAACTGCGCCTCCACGTATCCTCGAAGGAGGGTATCAAGAATCTGGACCCATCTCCCCCCGTTCAAGACCGCGCTCTCTCTCAAAAACGTGGCCGGGTCTCCGAGCAGCTTTGAGACCATTCCCTCGTCATCTTCGGAGCAGCCCAATTCACCCAGCAGTTCAAGATCCAGCTCTCGTTCCTCGACACTTGCGAAAAAGGCCTCCACTTCGGAATCGAGGTCTGTGTAGGACAGTGTTCTGACGTCTTCCCCCACCCTCTCGATATCAGACTCGGACTTCGGTACCGTGATTACCCGTCTCTCCGAGGGGACAGGCACCATTTTGTCTCTTCCGTGAAACTGGATGAGCTTTGCCATCTCATCAAAACACTCTATGAGCATGTCCTCCAAGTCACGCAGTCTTTTGCCCTTGTGAAGCTTCTGCGCCAGGTACAGCTCCACCACGCGGAAGCCTCCGACGAGGGAAGTGATGGTAATAAAGGTGTCAATTCCCCAAGTGTGCGGAGGTGCCATCGAGTACTCCAGCAAGTACGTGGCCAGGGAGGGGCGCAAGCAGAGTTCGCCGCCCAGGGGTTGGCTGATGCCTCGCCCTTCCGGAAAGAACATGTTGATGGCCGGTACGGTTATGTGCCGGGTGATCTGGGCATCAAAGGGACTCCGGTCGAAGTAACCCCGGGCCATGTCGGCCCTGTGCTGGTCCATTCCCTGCACAAGGTAGTCAAACCAACCACTCGTCATGGAGGAAATGTCGGCATCTATGAAGACGATTCTCGAGTGGCCCCCCTCCAGGGCGGTTTCCATTCCCGTGATCATGGCCCCGCCCTTTCCAGTGTTGCGCAATCGGCTATGAAGGAGCTCAACGTCCTTCCGGTACTTCCGAGCCAGGACCGGTAGTGCTTCACTCAACAGATCCACCGTGTTGTCTGTGGACCACCCATCGACGACATAGACCTGGTCGATTGATTTGGACCTGAGACCCTCCTCGACAACTTTCAGTGGGCTAACACCTTCGTTCTTCTCAGGAATAATCAAAACGTTGGACATCCACCGCTTCCGTCCGTTCCATCACGGAACACCGAGGTGCCTATATAACACTGGGCTGTAGAACCCGGGAAGCAGCTTTCGCTTCAGGAAACACAGGCTCCCTAGAGGCCCCCGATGAGCCTACGCGTGACCAGGGAGGATCGACGTTGATGGAAGGGGCGGCCGTACGCCATGGGCGTCCAGGGAGGGGGCGCAGCAGCTCACGCCGTGGGAGGGACGGATGCAGTAGACCCCACCGGTCTGTTTGAGACATCATCATCGAACAAGTGACACTTGACAAGCCTTCCCTCACGGTCGATGTCCCTGGGATCGATGGGTTCTCTGAAGACCACCGCAAGGCCCCGATCCTCGACTCGCACATCCTCCACGGCCTCGTATATGGCCCCTTCTCCGTGGAGCCAGGACTTGACTTCCTGTACCATATCCTCCGTCGCGCCGTTCCTTGTGGGCATTCGTAGCCTGTTTTCCGAGATGGACATCGTCTCGGGCGGGCCGATGATGTCGGACAACTCGGAGGGGATGCCCCGAATCTCCATGGAATCCAGAAGGTCCTTCGGTTCCCACCCACAGGCATAAAAGGACTCTGGACAACGCGGATGAAATCTGCAGCCCGCCGGGGGGGATATGGCGTCGGGCACTTCACCCCGTGGGATCTCCTTCGCCCTCCTCCTCTCAGGATTGGGTATCGGGATCGCCCCCAGAAGGGCCTTCGTATAGGGGTGCCAGGGGTCCTCATAGATCCCACTCGCCTCCCCCATTTCGACGATTCTGCCCAAGTACATGATCGCGATACGCTGACACACGAACTTGGCCGTGGCCAGGTCGTGGGTAATGAACACGTAGGTTAGATCGTACTTGTCCTTGAGGTCCATGAGGAGTTCCAGGATCTTCGCCCTGACGGACATGTCGAGCATCGCAACGGCTTCGTCGGCGATGATCAGAGAAGGACGTAGGATGATGGCCCTGGCGATGACGACCCTTTGTTTCTGCCCACCGCTGAGGTCCGCGGGGTACCTCTCATAGAACTCCTCTGCAGGTTCCAAGCCGACCTCGGCGAGGCTCTTCATGACCGGCTCCTTCGCCTCTTCAGCACTCCCCACCAGGCCATGAATCTGCAGCGGGTGGGCCACGGCCTTCCCGACGGTCATGGCCGGGTTGAGGGAAGCGTGGGGATCTTGGAAGACGATCTGCATTTTGCGGCGAAGGGGCCTCAACTCAGCATCGGGCAGGTGTGTGATGTCCTCCCCGTCGAAGATGATGCTACCGGATGTAGGTTCCGTCAGACGCAAGATGGTCCTCCCAAGAGTAGTCTTGCCGCAGCCGCTTTCCCCCACTAGACCGAACACCTCTCCCCGCTCGAGGGATAGACTCACGTCATCCACTGCTTTGACGACGCCCTTCTCGCCACTCAGAAGGCGGCCGAGGAAGCTCCCCACCACGGGGTAGTGTTTCTTCAGGTGTTCGACCCGGAGGAGGTACTCAACCATGCGCTTCACCATACAGGAAGCAGGCCGCCCGAGAGCGTTCGGCGTCTATCATTGGAGGTTCCGTCTGGTTACATATGTCCATGACGTGGGGGCATCGAGGGTGGAAACGACATCCTGATGGAGGGTTGATCAGGTCCGGGGGTGAACCGGCGATGGACTTCAGATCTTCTGTCTCGAGGTGGATCACGGATGACAAGAGGCCCTCTGTGTAGGGGTGCTTTGGGCTGGAGAAGAGTTGGGACACCCCCGCCACCTCGACCAACTTGCCTGCGTACATGACACCAACCCTGTCGCAGGTCTCCGCCACGATGCCCAGGTTGTGGGTGATCAGCAGGAGGGCCATTTCGACCGATTCCTTAAGCCTCTCTATAAGCTGCAGGATCTGGGCCTCCACTAGGACATCCAGCGATGTCGTTGGCTCGTCGGCGATCAGGAGTCCAGGGTCCATGACTAACCCCATGGCAATCATGATTCTCTGCCTCATCCCACCAGAGAATTCGTGCGGGTAGTTCTTGAGCCTCGATGGGGGGATCCCCACTGAGGACAGGGCCTTCAGGGCCTCGCGTTCCGCCTCCTCCTCGGAGACCCTCCGATGCGCCTGGATGAGTTCCAGGAAGTGGTCTCTTACCGACATCAGAGGATCCAGACGAGACATGGGGTCCTGGAAGATCAAGGCGATCTCCTCCCCCCTCATCAGCCGCATGGACTCTCGGGGAAAACTGATGACGTCGTAGGCCTTCTTGAGATCCAGTAGACTGTGTATGTCCGTCACAAGGTTGGTCGAACCCCTCCCCGCCTTCTTGAGACGAGCCAGCGCGTGCTGAAGAGCGTGGGCATCCAGGGCGATGAGGTCCTCTTCGCCAATGTCCTCGATATGCGGCTGTACCCTGGATTCGAGTCTTGTCATCCTCTCTCGTTCTGCAGGCGGCATCCTGAAGAGGATCTCGCCTCGGACGAAGGTCCCCGGGGGAAGGACGCCGAGGAGGGCCTTTCCCAAGGTCGACTTGCCGCAGCCCGTCTCGCCCACGAGGCCGAGGGCCTCACCTTCTTCGATCCGCAGGTTCACGTCGTCGACAGCTCTCACGTGTCCACGCCTCGTGCGGTAGAAGACGTGGAGGTTGCGGATCTCAATGACGGCGGTCATCAGCTCCTCTCTTTCCTCAGGAGCGGGTTAATGATGTCGTTGAGGCCCTCTCCCAACATGCTAAGGGCCGCTGTGAGGATGACTATCATGAGCCCGGGAAAGAACGATGTCCACCAGATGCCACTGTAGAGGAACCTCCTTCCCGTGCTGAGGTCGAGCCCCCAATCGGCGATGGGCTCCTCAAGGCCAAACCCGAGGAAGCTGAGCCCCGCGGCCGTGAGCACAGCGTCGGCGGCGTTGATGGAGAAGATGACTGGAATGGACACGATAACGTTGTAGGTGATGTAGGAGAGGATGACGGTCCAGGGTCTCGCTCCGAGCGCCCTGGCAGCCTCCACGTAGGCTTCCTGTTTCACGGAGAGAACGTGGTTCCTAATGACCCTGAAGTAGATGGGGATGTAGATTACGGTGATAGCTATGGAGATGTTGAAGATCCCTTTGCCAATCATTGTCGCAATCGACAGGGCCAAAAGGAGGCCTGGGAAGGCATAGATGGAGTCCATGATCATGACCTGTGCCCGGTCGAAGTACCCCCCCACGTAGCCAGAGATGAGGCCAAGGGGGAGGCCAATGAGGAGGGCGATGACCGTCGCGATGCCCATAATGGATAGAGACGTGCGGGCTCCAAAGATGACCCGACTGAACACGTCTCTACCGAAGCGATCTGTGCCCATCACGTGCGCTGAGCTGGGGGGCTCGTTCGGGGTAGCGACGAAGGCGGTGGGCTCATAGGGGGCTATGAAAGGGGCGAAGATCGCAAGGAAGATGAAGCCGAGAAACAAGAAGAGGCCAATCCAGGTCATGACGCCTGCAAGGGTCCGTCTTTCCCTGACGAGAGGGGCCAGAAGCCTGCCCAGAAGACTCCGCCGGTACTTGGCAGGCAGCCCGCCAAAGCCAGTCCTCAAGGCGCCAGAAGGCTTCTTCCCGCCGCGCTTCTTCAATTCATCCCCTCTCTAGTATCGAATCCTCGGATCGATGAATGCGTTCACCAGATCGATGACCAAGCTGGCCAGCACGATGAGGAGAGCGTAGAAGACGATGATTCCTTGGACCACGGGGAAGTCTCTCTCCTCGATGGCGCTCAAAAGGCGCGTGCCCATCCCGGGCCATGAGAAGGTTGTCTCCGTGAGGACGGCCCCCGCGAAGAGGATCGCGAACTGGAGGCCCATGACAGTCACGACGGGGACGAGTGCGTTCTTGAAGGCGTGCTTGTAGATTACCCTCCTTTCCTTGACCCCTCTCGATCTTGCCGCCTCGACGTAGTCCGACGTCATGGTCTGCAGCATGTTCACCCTAACCATGCGCGTGAAAACGCCTGAGATGACCAGACCGAGGGTGATTACAGGCAGAATCAGGTGGCTGACCGCATCCAGAAACTTGCCGAAATCCCCTTCAAGCAAGCTATCGATGGTGTAGAGTCCTGTGACGGGGTTAGGGAAGTGAAGTCCCGAGAATCTCGTGTTCGGGGGCACCCAGCCAAGCCAGATACTGAACACGAGCTGAAGCATCAGGCCAAGCCAGAAGATCGGGATGACGTAGATGATGATCCCGTAAAGTCTCAGACCCATGTCCGTGGGCGTGTCCCGCTTTGCCCCTGCGATCGTCCCTGTCACAATCCCAACCAAGATGGCGAAGCCCATGCCGAAAAGCGTCAGCTCGAGGGTCGCGGGAAAGACGCTGAAGATCCTATAAGAGACCGATTGGCCAGAGTACTTGAGGGACTCACCCAGGTCACCCGTGAAGATCCTGGCCAGGTAATCGAAGTACTGGACGACGATGGGCCTGTCCAGGCCGAGCTGCCGCTTGGCCTCCTCCACGACGTCCGGAGGAGCCCTCCCGCCGTAGAGGGCGGTTATCGGGTCCCCCGGAATCGCCCTGAGGACTATGAAGACCACAGTGAGGAGGATAAGGAGCATCGGCAGCGAAAGCAGCAGCCGAGCGATAATGTAGGCTCTGAGAGAAGAACTGCCACGCATGGTCTCTCCTCAGCCCGGCACTGAGGCTGGGCCTATAAATGCTTGCCAGAAAGAAAGAGAGTGGGAGGAGGCAGACGTCACTCTGGACGAGCCGCCAGCTCCCTGACGAAGATGGTCAGTCCCTGAGATTCGAAGAACTCCTCCATGTAGTCGTCAGCCATATCGACATCGCGCACGCCGTAGGCGTCCCTGAAGACCTCCTCGTGACCGAACATGCCAGCAGGCACCATGCTATAGAGGGGTTCCGCCTGGTTCGCCAGAACGGTCTCGATGATCTCCTGTCTGTCAACGGCGGCAGCGATGGCCCTCCGGACGTTGATGTTGTCGAACGGTGGTATCTGTACGTTGAAGACGATGTACCTGATGAACAGCCCTCCCTTGAGGTCGACGACGAGGCCGGCCTCGTCTTGCAGATCTGTGATGTCCTCAGGGTTCAGCGTTCTGTAGGCCACGCTAATGGTGCCCGCCTCGATCTGTGCCCTAAGGGCAGTAGCATCAGCGAGCAACCTGATGGTTACGGTGTCCATCTTGGCTGCTCTCTCGGGGGCCCAGTCACCGTAGTTGTCGTTGCTGACAAGGGTGACTCTCTCATCCGCGACCCACTCGTCGATCGTGTATGGACCCGCGCCTATGAGGTCGGCCATGTCCGCGGGCACTTCTCCAACCCATTCATCCGTGGGGAACGAGTCAGGGTGGAGCGGCGCCGAGTTCCACAATGCCATGAACGCGTTGAATGCCGAGAACGGGTT
>CAYFZX010000001.1:0-78552 GCA_964347795.1 uncultured Methanomassiliicoccales archaeon | reverse complement strand
GGAAGTCCATGCCTCCCAAGTTCCCGCGCGATATCCGACGCACGGTACTCTGGATCCCCTGAATCTTCACCCCAGAATACCCCTACGGGGCTATCACCCTCTACGGCGCTCCATTCTAGGAGACTTCGAGTTCGCTGGGTGAGAAGTGCCAGGGTCCAAAACTCCACATCTCCCTACCCTTTCAGGCAGGGATTCGGTTTGCCCTATACCCTCTTCGATCGCCTTTACTGAGGGCATCTCGATTGATTTCTCTTCCTCCGCCTACTAGGATGCTTCACTTCGGCGGGTTCCCTCTCCTTTCGGAGCGTCCCCGAAGGGACGGGAAGTCCCATTCGGCCATCGCCGGATCACAGGTTCCTTGCGCCTACCCGGCGCTTATCGCAGCTTGGCACGACCTTCATCGGCACTCGAGCCAAGCCATCCCCCAGACAGCGTAGTTAACCACAAACTTACTGGCCTGACTAACGTCCAGGTCGCGTATGATCGTCTCAACGAACGCTGTGCCAGCGAGGACAAAGCCCCTCCAGCGATCTCGACCCTTCCCCGATGAGGCGTCCTCAAGGGGTGCACATCACGCTCTCCAACATCAACTCAGGGATGCCTTCTCTCCATTGCATTGCCCCTCGTTGAAGAGCAACCGTACTTATTGCCTAGAGGGTATATAAGGATTCTCTCAGGCTTCCTATTTGTGGGTCTCAAGCCTGGGTTTGATCACCTCGGCCTTCCCCTGGTCGAGGAGGATCTTCGCAACCTGCGGGGGAAGGCTGATGACGTCCTCCTTCTTCAGCTCATACGTCGTGTCAATGCCTAGGAACGGTGGGATATCCTCGAGGATGCGTACGAGGACCTGATCCTTCTTCGGCTTGGCCCTCCTTGACTTCTTCGGCTTCCGCTCTCCCTCATCCTTCGGGGGGATGTCCCCCCTGTTCGCTGTCTCACTCTCCGTCCCCGCCTCAACGCCGAAGGCCCGGCGACGACCCCTTTCCAATACGTCCAGAAGCATCTTGAAGGACTCCTCCTCGAGAGGGGTCAACGGCGTGGTGTCGACGGCCGCTCCCGATGCCGCACTGGCGGCCATCAACGCCCTCTTCCGCTCCCTGTACTGATAGATTTGATCCCGCCGCTTCAGCACCTTCTTGAGCTCGTCCCTGAGGAGGGCGGCCTTCGCCGAGTTTGGGTCGTGGGAACTCTCCTCTTTGAGATCGTCCTCAAGGCCCACCACAAGCCTCTGAACCCTCTCCCAAAACTCCGGTTCCAAGGGAGTCAGGGCCTTTCTCTGGCTCTCCTCCCTGTAGACCTGGAGAATCCTCTCCAGGGTGATGCTCTCCTCCGCCACGATGCCCTATAGGAAAGTCACTATTTTATGATGATGTGGTCGTGGCCAGGCGAACCTGGGCGGCGGCATCCACCCCTGAACGTTTTACTGGCCAACTTTTAAGTCGCGGCCCTGCCATGAATATCTCGTCAAGGGCCGGGTCTGTTGGAGACCTTCTGCAAATCCTCCTTGGGCAGTGACATGACCCAGCGGGATCCGGGGCCGAGGCTCGTCGATGAGGATGGAAGAGAGATACGAGAAGGTCCTCAAGACGATCGAGGACCTCAAGGAGTCGAGCCTGGAGGCCCCCATCATCGTCGAAGGCAAGAATGACCGGAAGGCCCTTCGCAGTCTCGACATCCAAGGGGAGATCGTTCGCTTGAACGACGGTTCCCCCATCTTCGGAATCTGCGAGCGGGTGTCGAGGAAGCATTCCTCCGCCGTGATTCTCACCGACTGGGACCACCGTGGAGGTCAGCTCTGCCGCCTTCTGAGAGAGGGATTGGCCGCGAACGGCGTCCGTTACGACACCGAGATCAGAGCTAGGCTTGCCCGGCTCTGCAGAAAGGAGGTAAAGGATGTCGAGGGCCTGGCCAAGTACGTCCACAGAATTCTCCAGGCCTCCACGGAGTCCGCGACCCTTCTCCGCAGGAGGCCCTTGCGAAGGTCAGGCTCGCCTCCGTAGGGGTCGAAGCCTTCGACTCGAATTCTTGGGAATTCCCAGTTCGGAAATTTTATATACCCCGATGGTGACTAGAATAGCGAAGAGCATCAGCCTTCAGATAATCCCTATACTCCTTCACAATCACTCCGCAGTCGGCGGAACCCAGGGAAGGTCTAAAAGTTACCTGGAGAGGCTTGTGCTTTTCAAGAGGAGATAACGTGGCAGTTGATCCTACTACAACCAAATACCTCGTTAAAGCTAGACTGCAGGCCGAGGGTGTGGTGGAGAAGCCGGACGTCGTTGGGGCCGTCTTTGGGCAGACTGAGGGGCTCCTTGGTGATGAGCTTGACCTCCGAGACCTGCAGAAGAGTGGTCGAATCGGCAGGATAGAGGTGGACGTCACCTCTCAAAAAGGCAAGACCGAGGGCACCGTCCTCATACCCTCAAGCTTGGATCAGGTTGAGACCTCGATCCTCGCCGCTGCCCTTGAGACCATCGATCGGATCGGTCCCTGCAAGGCGAAGATTTCTGTACAAGCTGTGGAGGATGTTCGGGTGACGAAGAGGGGCCACGTCGTTGACAGGGCCAAGGAGATCCTCTCTGAGATGATGCAGGGAGGCAAGGCCGTGGGCCTCGACCTCAAGGAGGAGGTCAGGCAAGCGGTGCAGGTGTCCGAGATTGTCAGCTATGGCACCGAAAAACTCCCGTCCGGTCCCAACGTCGCCGACTCGGACGCCATCATCGTGGTGGAGGGCAGGTCAGACGTCCTGAACCTCCTGAAATCCGGAATAAAGAACGCCGTCGCTGTGGAGGGCACCGCTGTGCCGGAGACCATTGCTAACCTATCCAAGGAGAAGGTCGTCACGGCCTTCGTGGACGGCGACCGTGGTGGCGATCTGATCCTCAAGGAACTTCTCCAGGTGGCAGAGGTAGACTTCGTCGCCAAGGCTCCCCGGGGGAAGGAGGTGGAGGAGCTGACCCACAAGCAGATCATGAAGGCGCTTCGAAACAAGGCCCCGGCCGAGCAGTTTATCGAGATTACAGAGATGGCAAAGGCTCCCAGCAGGGCGACGCCAAGAAGAGCGGCCCCGCAAAAGGGGCCCAGGAAGGAGCCCCGGAAGGCAACGCCGACCAAGGCCGAGCGGGCCCCCCCGAAACCTGAAGAGGTCCGGCTATCCCCCGAACTCAAGTTCTATCAGGAGGAGATCCAATCATTGGTGGGAAGTTCCAAGGCCCGTCTCCTTACCGAGAAGAAGGCAGGGAAGAAGGCCGCCAAGGAAGTGGCCGTAAGGGACCTCGCGGACACCCTAAAGAAGAAGGGGAAGGGAGTCAGAGCGGTGGTGTTCGACGGTGTCGTCACCCAGAGGATACTAGATATCGCAAGTGATAATGGCGTGGAGTATGTTATAGGCATGAAGACTGGCTCTGTGGTCAAGCAGCCAGCCGAAGTAAAGGTACTCACGGCAGACGACCTGCAGGTCAAGTGAGGTGTTGGCATAGCCTCGACGAAGATCCTCCTTGATGCTCAGAAGGGGTTCTCCCTCGATGAGATGGAAACCACAGCGGACGTGCTCATCCCAGCCGACCCACTGGGCAGGGTCATAGGGCAGGATGAGGCCGTCGGTCTGGCGAGGATCGCGGCCAGCCAGCGAAGACACCTCCTGCTGGTGGGACCACCAGGAACGGGCAAGTCCATGATTGCGCAGGCCCTCTCCCTCCACCTTTCGCGGCCTAGGCACGAGATTCGGGTCGTCCACAACCCCGAGAACCCGGAGAGACCGATGGTGGAGGTCCGCGACCGTGACGAAGTTCTTCAACAGGTTGCGGAGATGAAGGGTGCCGAGGGCGATCTGATCGATCCCCGAGAAGCTCCCATCAACGTGGCCGAGAGGTTGGGCTATCGATGTGTACACTGTGGTCACTACTCCTCGCCTTCGGAAGCCGTCTGTTCGAAGTGTGCCAAAGCCAAAGGGGTAGCCCAGAACGTGGGGAACCCGTTTGGCGACTTGCTTTCAGGGATCTTTGAAGCGACCCTAGGTCAACTTGGCAGCAGGGATCGGGTCACCACCACGAGGAAACAGTTCGGCAAGGAAGAGGTTGTGGTCTTCGAGCAGGCCGGGGACCTGATCAAGGTATTGGACCAGAAAGCCCTCGAGAAGAGGCGGCAAATTGAGAAGGTAAGCCCCCGCAAGGTGTTGGTCCCGCTTGACAGGAACCCCTTCATCCTGGCCACGGGCGCCAGCGAGACAGAGTTGCTTGGGGACGTTAAGCACGACCCTTATGGAGGTCACCCCCAGCTCGGGACACAGCCATTTGACCGCGTCGTGTCGGGGGCGATTCATGAGGCTCATGAAGGCGTCCTATTCATTGACGAGGTGCCCCAGCTGGGCCCGCTGCAACGCCACATCTTGACCGCCATGCAGGAGAAGGCGTTCCCCATCAGCGGGAGGAACCCCCAGAGTGCAGGGGCTAGCGTTCGAGTGGACAACGTGCCCTGCGATTTCATCCTTGTCGGAGCCTGCAACATCCAGGACTTGCCGTACATCCTATCCCCGCTGCGGTCCCGAATCGTGGGTTCAGGCTATGAGCTCCTCGTCGATATCGCCATGAAAGACTCCGACGCACACCGCGCCAAGATGGCCCAGTTCGTGGCTCAGGAGATAGCCATGGACGGACGGGTACCACCCGCTACGAGAGACGGGGTCCTGGCAGTCATCGAGGAGTCCAAGAGGCGGGCCCTGGAATACGACGGCGTCGAGGGGTCGCTCACGCTTCGGCTGCGTGAGATGGGTGGCCTGATCCGGTCTGCGGGCGACATCGCCGTCACGGAAGGGAGTGGGATCGTCGAGGCGGATCACATCAAGCGGGCAGTGAAGGTGGCCCGGACTGCAGAGGAGCAGATCAAGGACAAATATGGCTCCTACGAGACCGGAATGTCGCGGGACATGACGCAGGCTCAGCGGACTGCCTCACCATACCACTACTGGAACTATCACGACAGTGACCGGCGCTACATCGGGTAACCTGTATCCGATTCCTGGTCGATAGGCTACGGGAGAGTTTTCCACATCTTGTACCCATCTTCCCCATCGGTGTAGAAACGCGGGAGGAGGTACCTGATGTGGAATCCAAGTCGCTCGTAGAACCGAATGGCCCCTGCATTGCTTTTCCTTACTTCCAGCTCGATGGATGAGATCTTGCGGGTCCGACACCTCTCCGTAAATTCATCCGTCAGGACGGTGCCAATCCCCTGATTGCGGTACGAGTCCCTGACTGCTAGCATCAGGATCCGGGCCCGGCGACGCGCGGGAAGGATGCCCGCGATGAACGCGATGATGGCGTCATCCTGCTTCACGACGATGAAGCCCTCAGGCCACGCACCATGAATATCGTGGAATAGAGACAACGGATAGTCTTCCCCAAGGGCGTCCTTCGTGATCTCCCTGATGACGACGGCGTCCTCCGGAAAGAACTCCCTCATGTGGGACAACACGGGGAGTCGAGCTCCCTCCCGCCTGGAGGATCGAGACATTCTACCCCTCCCGATATCTGTCCCCCTATATCTCTAGCACCTTCTGAAGCGGTCTGCGGACCAGGCAAAAGCGTGAAGCGTGGGGCCTACTTTCCCTGATGTGGTTTGAGCACCGTGACAGGACTCATAGGGCGTCAGCTTGTGGAGTTCTCTGGAGAGCATGCCACTCTGCCCCCTGCGGACGCCCTCGGTGCTGTGAAAGGGTTGGGTGTCGAGCCTGTCCAGACACTAGGTGGAAACCGCGTCCTCGCGTTTCGACCGAAGGTGAACCCAGAAGAATTGGCCGCGCGCCTCGCCCTCAGCCGCTATGTTGGTGAGATCCGACTCTCTGGATCGCTCGAGGAAGTGCGGGAAAAAATCCATGACATGAACCTCGAAGGGAAGAGCTTCTCCCTCCGCGTCGCCGACTATGAGGGGACGTGGGATAAGGGCGCCCTCGAAGCGGACTTGGGTCAAGAGTTGGCGACGACAGGCACCGTGGATTTGCGGCATCCAGAGCGGGAGCTTCGGCTGGTCAGGTTGAGCGGGGCCTGTCTCCACGAAGTAGCGGCTCGGGTCGATAGACGGAGCCTCGAGGCTAGAAAGGTGGAGAACTGTCCCTTCTCCAAACCCGTGAGCCTGCACCCCAAGTTCGCGAGGGCGCTGGTCAACCTCACGGGGGTCCCTAGGGGAGGCGTCCTTCTGGACCCCTTTTGTGGCACTGGCGGCATCGTCATGGAGGCTGCTTCCATCGGAGCGGAGGCCATGGGCTCGGATCTCAGCGAAGAGATGGTGGAAGGTGCGGGCAAGAACCTTCGCCACTTCCACTTCCAGGGGGAATTGCGCCACTGTGACGTTGGACGGATTCGCCAGGAGTTTGGCCGGGTCGATGCCATCGCCACCGACCCTCCGTATGGCAGGGCCTCTGGGTCCATGGGAGAGGACATCGGTGTCCTTCTGGGGAGGGCCTTTGGGGCTTTCGATGAGGTTTTGAGGCGGGGCGGACGCGTGGCAATTTGTCTACCCGCCGAGGAGCTTCTTGCCCTGGGCAAGAGACACTTTCGACTGCTTGGATGGCACGCCCTTCGAGTCCACAGGTCCCTCGTGAGATACTTCTCGGTGTTCGAGAAGAACTAGGTGTGGACGTTGAGGTCGAGTTCCTCCCTCGTGCCTTCGTGGTTGACAACTGTGGCGACAATTTCGACGGTGAAGACCTGGCCTGGCACCGTCCCCTCGGGTGCCTGTATGAGAACGATGGCTGAAGAGGACTCGGTGGCGCTCAAGTTGATGGTCGCGCTGTCCGCGCCGATCTCCCGACCCGCGACCGAAATGAAGCTGATATTCCATTCAGGGAGGTTGGGGGCTTCGATAGAGAGTCGGATCTCCTCCAGCACGTTTCCAGTATTGTTCACGTAGAAGGCATACACTGCCGTTCTATTCTCTAGGTCCAGCGTAACGTTGTCCTCCTGAATGAGGAGTGTGGGATCCTGCCAGCTCCTGAACTCCACCTTGACTTCGACGCCGATCTGAACGAGCGGTTGTGGGACAAAGGACAGAATCAGGATGATCAACACCGCGAGCCCGAGGCTCTTTCTGCCCGCACGGATCTCCGTCAAGTCGTTCAGCGGGGGAGGGTGCCGCAACCCAAGGAGGAGGACAAGGAAGGCCAACAGCAGCCACGAGGGGAAGAAGATGAAGCCCATGGCCAGGAGGGCGAAGAAGGCCCCATAGCTCAGGTACCTGGAGTTCTTCCCCAAGAGGGCTCGGGCGATGTGACCTCCGTCGAGTTGCCCGGCCGGGAGGAGGTTCAGGGCGGTGACGAAGAAGCCTACCCATCCAGCGACCACCGTTGGATGCAGGGCGATTCCTTGGGGCAGAGGGATTAGGGAGAAGAAGAAGTAGTAGATCAGTGGGAAATTAATGCCGAAGAAGCCACCGATGTTCGTACCGGTCGGCACCGGATTCACGGAGTTCAGGTACAGGCCAAGGAAGGTAACCGGGAAGGCAACGGCCAGGCCTGCCAGGGGGCCGGCAATCCCGATGTCCAAGAGGGCCTTCTTGTTGGGGATAGGCTCCCGCATGCTGATAAAGGCCCCTAGGGTACCGAGGAAGCTGGTGGGGAGGGGGATGAAGAAGGGCAGGGAAGCAGCCACGTTGTGCCGCCTTGCCAGGATGTAGTGCCCCATCTCGTGGGTCCCCAGGATGGCCATGAGAGGCAGAGCGAAGAAGAGAGCGCCGTTGAGGATCGTCGAGAGGCTGAGCAACTCTGCATCCTGGCCGTAGGAGGGTTGCCAGAGTATCATTCCGGCGTAGATGGTGGAACCTAATGTGGCGATGAGCAGGGCGAGGTTCAGCACGGGGCTGCGGAACCGCCTCTTGATGACACGCTGGGCATAGAGGATGTGTTCCCCGCCCTCCTTTCGCAGGATAGGGATGTAGTCGTGGAGTTTCATTTCCTGCCGCAATCCCTCGAAGTTCTCATTGAGATTTGTGGGGTCGATGCGGACATAGAAGGCCAACGCCTCGGGACGCACACGAACCTCATAGATTGGGAAGAAGCGCCCCACAACGGCCTTGACAGCCTCAACTTCGTCAGCCAGCGACTCCATCTTACTAAGCCTACGAAACCGCCATATTAAAAACTGGTGAGAAGGGAATCATGAGAATCGAGATCCGAGAAAGGAAAGTGACGTTGGGTCGGGTGTCGAGGGAGCACCGGACTGCTGGAGGTGCGGTGCGGGGCAGTGGCCACAGCCTAGCATATCACGCGTCAGTGTCAATGAGAGTCTCGGGCAGGCCGTGGATGAAGCCCAGCCCCTTCAGCGCTAGGAGTCCTTTCCCCTGCGGAGCGCTTGACGTATCATTGAGGCCGCTTTTCGCAGCGCGTCTGGCATTTTGTCGACTTCTGGTCCTCCGCCCTGGGCGAAGTCAGGTTTCCCTCCTCCTTTCCCACCAAGCAGGGCTGCGGCCTCCTTCACGAATGGCGACACGTCCAGTGGCACATCCTTGCTTCTTCCCACGACTACGCTCGCCCTCCCGTCTCGGGCTCCCAAGATGCAAATCATCCTGGGCCTGCTGAGGATCTCCTTCGCCAAAACAAGAAGGTCCTTCATATCGCCGATCTGAGAATGGGTAACCAATCTGAAGTCTCTGATCGACTCCGAAGTGTCCAAGATCTGTTCCACAGTATCGGCGGCCTCCAGAGCACGAAATCGTTCTACCTCCTTGGAGAGCCGTTTCCACTCTCTCTGCAGCTTTCGAGCCGCCCCAGGCAGGTCGTCCGGCCTCGTCTTCAGGACTTCGCTGGCCTCCTGGAGGGTCCTTTCCCGCTCCCGGAAGGATTCCAGGGCGGCCTCTCCGGCGACGTATTCGAGGCGGACCACACCATCCTGTATTCGGCGACTCCGAAGGAGCTTGATCAAGCCCACTTCAGCAGTGTGGAAGAGGTGGGTGCCTCCGCAAGCCTCCACATCAAACCCCTCGATGTCCACCACCCGAAGCATCTTCCCTGGGATGGAGCCTCCTTGATAGAGGACAAACCCATGCTCCGCCTCGGCGACCTCCCTGGGCTCGAAGCTCTGCTTGACGTTCCGGTTCTCCAGCACGATCTCATTGGCAAGTGTCTCGACGGCCTCAAGCTCCTCCTTGCTCAGGTTCTCGTAGTGAGTGATGTCCAGGGTCGCGTGGTCCTCATACTTGTGTGCTCCCGTCTGCCACACATGACTCCCCAGGATGGCCCTCGCGGCCCCGTTGACGATGTGAGTGGCGGTGTGGTGTCGGGTGAGTCGCATCCGCCTCCCGGGATCGACGCTACAGTGGACCCGCTCCCCCGTGGAGACATCCCCCCCGTTCTCGACTTTGTGCAGGACGACGCCTCCGACCAGCTGGACGTCCGTGACTCGTCGTTCTCCGATGGAGCCGGTGTCGGCCTCCTGGCCGCCTCCTTCAGGGTAGAAGTAGGTCTTGTCCAGAATCACTTGACCGTCGAAGGTACCCAAGACCTCCGCCTCGAACTCTTTCCTGCTGGGGTCCTCGTAAAAGAGGAGCGCGGTGGAGGGGTAGCCCTGAGGAAGGTCGGGAAGGCGCGTTCCAACCCCTTCGGGTTGAAGATGTCTCTCGGCTACACGAGAGAAGAAGTCATCGGGAATCTCCGCGGCATCAAGCCCCGCTTCCTGCGCGAAATCGTGGACCACCTCCGGCACGAGGCCATGGGAGTCATACAATTCCACGAGCTGACTCACGCCGATGCGCTTGCCTGTCGCCTCCACAATCTTGCGCCCCTTCCGGAGCGTGTCCCTGTATCTCCCCTCCTCGACCTCCACCAACTTGAGAATCTCCTCCCTGTCTTCGTCCAACTCGGGGAAATCGACGGAGAAATGGTCTATCTGCATCGACACGATGTCGACCAAGCTGAGAGGGAGATTCTGCCGATCCAAAGCCCTGAGGGCCCGCCGTTCCAGCAAGCGGGCGAAGTATCCCTCCTTGACGTTTGAGGGCACCACCCCGTCCCCCAAAACGAAGGGCAGTGCGCGGGTGTGGTCACAGATGGCGTAGATGTCCTCAAGAGGCAGGGTCCGCTCCAATAGCTCGTCCACGGTAATGCCCACGCGTTCCGCCACATTCCTCCTCAGCGCGCGAATGTCCCCGTGGGTCTCGACGTTCATTCCCCCCGCCACTTTGCTGTACTCCGCCAGAAGGCCAGTGTCTGTCTCAATCCCTCCTTCCTTCTTCAGCCTCTCCAGCACGTCCTCGAAGACAGCCTCGTAGGCGGATGGGGAGGCCAGGGAAGCCCAGGTCAATCTCTCCAGGCCGTATCCCGTGTCCACCACCTGGCAGCCTAACGGTTCGCGGTCCTTCCCCTCCCCCCGGTACATCATGAATACGAGCGTCGCCAGCTCCGTGCCATCCGCCGTTACCTCGAAACATGGACCGCTGTAGCCACCCCCGGCCCAGTCGGACTCCACGTAGCGGAGGCGCTGCGGCTGGATACCCAGGGTATCGGTCATGAAGTCATGGCAGAGCTCCGTAGTCTTCTCCTTGAAGTAGATGTGTTTGCCCTCATAGTTGAAGACGTGGTGGGCCATCATCTCGAAGAGGGTGAAGTGCTGCCCCGTCTTCCCCACGTTGTCGATGTCGTTAAACCTGACACAGGGCTGCGAGATGACGAGGGGATTCGCCGGGGGCTCTGCCATGCCCTCGATGACCCAGGGCTGGAAGGGGTAGACCGAGGCTTGGGTATAGAAGACGTCGTCTCGCCAACGTGCCACGACAGGATACCGTCCCACGCGGGTGTGGCCCCGTTCCTCAAAGAATCGTTGAAAGGCTTCTCGCATGGCGGAGAACTTCAGCTTCTCCCGCATGGGCGAATCGCCAATGAAGAGGTATTCCTGGCAGGGGGTCTCGCCGCAGTTAGCGTGCCGGCCCTGGGACCAGTAGCTGCGGCCACATGTCGGACAGTTGCGGCGGGTGAAGTCGTTTTCGCGAAAGAAGCGTAGCTCGTAGTCGCTAGGCATTTCGGTGGAAATAGCCTGTCACAGTATTAATGGTATTACCGAGGGATGCTGGAACTGTCTAGCCACCGATCTGCTTCTTCACCATCTGGTCCACGATCTGCAGGAACTCGTCTTCGGCACCCTCAGGGATGGTAGCTCCGGCAGCAACGTTGTGACCGCCGCCCTCACCGCCCACGGAAGCTGCCGCCAGCTTCATGATTTCCGCTAGATTCAAGCCTCTCCGGACCAGGTCCCTCGGAGCCCTGGCACTGACCTTGACGCCGTCTTCTGCTTTGGCAAAGGCCAGGAGTGGCATCGCCTGATTGGCGCTGGACGATCCCAAGACCATGCCCGCCGCGATCCCGATGACGGTGTCTGAGATGCGATCGCCTCCGTGGAAGAACTGGATGCGCTCCAGCGTCTCCAAGCCAACGTCATGCACGACTTCGAGAGAGTCGACGATGTACCCCCGATGTTGTCGAAGGAGCTCCTGGGCCTTGGCGTAGTTGTCCCCGCGATCACCCTTGCAGACTTGGTAGCCGACCTCCGCGGCGTCATAGCGGCCGCAGGCGTTCAGCAGGGTAGCGAACTCCTTTGCGTCGTGGAGGGGTGTCCCCTCTTTCTCTCCGAGCAGCAGGTACACCTCCCCGACTAACCTACGGGCGGCCTCGTGGCCATACCCCTTCTGCAGCAGCAGGCTCACAAGCTCGGAGACGACCCGCTTCCTCTCATAGTCGGCAAGGTCGATCCACCTCCTCCACTCCTCCCCCTCCTTGAGGTCGATGCCGAGTTCAAGAAAGAATACTATGCTAGCTTCCTCGTCGTCCGTGAGCCGCGGCAGGGGAGGGTCGTTTGAAAACTGGAGGAGTTTCGGGAGGGGTCTAGTCTCTCTCCCGAAGAGGCGCAAGTCCTGGATCACGCGCAGGGCTCCTCGCTCGACGCCATCTTCAACCAGCTGCCGGTTCAGTCCGATGAGGCGCCCTTGCACCTTGTCCTGAAGGTCGCCGATTGCCCCCACCACGCCAATGGCGGCGAGGTCGGCATTCTCCTTGCTGACCTCTCTGCCTACTAGGTACGCGGAGCCCGCACTGCTTATGTCCGACGCGCCGTCGAGGCCCACTAGGTGCGGGTTGACGTGAACCATCTCGGGCGTGGCGTAGGCCCTCAGGTCCTGCCGCCTCTCCTCAGGGATGGCTGGCTTCGAGGGGATGTGGTGGTCTGTGATGATACCTTTCATATCTGCCAAGGCGTGAAAGAGGCCGCTACCGAGGTCCGTGAACCACACCATCTCCGGCCCGCTGTCTCTAATCTCCTCGACGGTCGAGGTGTCGAGTTTCTTCAGGAAGTGGATATCATGCTCTACGCCCAGCCTTTCCAGAACGACGGACGCGATGGTGCCTGAGGTTATGCCATCGGGGTCGATGTGGCTGTATATATCTACGTGAGAGGCTCGCCTGATTAGGTCTGCCCCCTCTTTGACCAGGCGAAGCACGGTTTGTGAAGCCCAGGGCCCTAGATAAGGGTTGGTTGGGGTAGATCGAGCAGATTTTTGGACACCACGAGATGTGTGCCTCATTCCACGTCATACGGCCTTCTCAACCGGTTGCCTGATTATCGTCTTTAGCCGCTCTGGGGCCGTCCTATTGGGGTCGCTGAGGTAAATCTCGTGATGGTGGCCACGCGCTCGGTAGCCCTCTCCGCGAATGAACTCGTGGAGTCTCTCAATGGTCGGTTCCTCCTCAGCATAGGGCCCGATGTGCATGATCTGGACGGAGAGTCCTTCATGAAACTCCTCCAACCCCACCCTGTCGATTTCGGCCAATCCCTTCTTCGCCTTGGCTTCCTGTTTGGCCGCCTCCACTAGATCCGAGGTGACGAAGTCGGGCTGGCGGATCATCGATTTCCAGCTCCATTTCTCCTTCGGAAGGTTGTAGAAGGACTCCTCTGGATCCTCAGACCACCATAGTCCCTCTAAGGGCAGCACGGTGAAGTCCCTCCCCTGGGCTTTCAGCTTGAACTTGAGGGTATAGGCGACAGGGTAGAGGGCCCCAATTGAAGCCACGTAATCTTGGCCACCGGGCTCGCCTCGTCCCTGATAGGCGAGGAACTTGCCGGGTGGGACATCGATCATGTTCGGCTTCTTGGGACTTGAGTAGAGGTGCTTCAACTCCTTCCGAAGGTCCAGTTTCTCAGCCATGATTCTGACCTACTAGGGGAGAGGGGAGTGCAGCCTTTAGGGCTGCGTAAATACAATACAGACCGAGACTGAACGTGATTGAACCCCGAGGGAAGCGGCCACCGTGTCTCAGACTAAACGATTATCAGGCCCCTCTCCTTGGCCGACACGATGAAGGCCGTCTTTCTGGACTCCGGTGGGGTGATAACCCGCTTGGACGTCTCAAAGCCCGCCGTGTTCTTCGAGGCATGTCGCGAGAAGGAGTTGGAGGTGTCGAGGCGAAGTGTGGAGAAGGCCTTCAATGCGGTGGAGTCCCTGCTAGAGGAGAGGCAAGACTTGCTGCTGGCGAACTACCCCCGGTTCCGGATTTTGTACATGGACGCGCTGAGGCAAGAGACGGGCCTAGGCAGGCACTTGGAGGACGTGTTCCAGGAGTACATGCGCCTTCTACAATCGCCTCAATTCCGAAGTCTGTATGAGGACGCCCTTCCCGCAATCCGGGCGATCAAGAACGCTGGGTTGAAGCTGGCCGTGGTCTCCAACGGTTCCAAAGAACTCATTCCTCTCCTCTTTCGCCTCGGGGTTGCCCCGTATTTTGACGCCATCACGGTATCCGACCTGTTGGGGTTCGATAAGCCTCAGGAAGAGATATTCCTCGTTGCACTCTCGTCTCTCGAGGTTGATGCGGCAGAGACGGTCCACGTGGGAGACAGCTACTACATCGACTATCTCGGAGCCACCAACGCCGGCCTCGAGGCCTTCCTTCTCGATAGAGAGGGCACCAGTCAACGTGAGGTTCCGAGGCTGAGGAGCCTGCAGGAGCTTCCAACCGCCCTCCAACTGTAAGGGCTTTCAAGGAGGAGCCTCTACCTAGGGGGATGGTGACGGACGACGATGTGATTCGGGAGATTCTGACGACGTACAGGACCGTGGCGGTTGTCGGGTGTTCCAGCAACCCCGCGAAGGACGCCCACAACATTCCCCGATTCTTACAGGATCACGGTTACCGGATTGTGCCCGTGAATCCTTTCAGCGACGAGATCCTGGGGGAGAAAACCTACCCCAACGTGAAGGACGTCCCTTCCCCCGTACAAATCGTGGAGATCTTCCGGCCTTCTGAGCAGGTCGGACCCGTGGTGGACGATGCCCTTGAGACGGACGCCAAGGTCATCTGGATGCAGCTTGGAATCAGGAACGACGAGGCCGCGCAGAAGGCGCGAGATGCGGGGCTGAAGGTAGTCCAAGACAGGTGCATGAAGATCGAGCTACAACGATTGGGACTTGTCTAGGCTGGATTCTACCCGCTTTGGCCATTCGGTTGCGGCAAGCCGCGAGGGGATCTCTGATGCAACAAGAGGGCTAGCCGTACATCGGCATTCGGGTTTCCATGGCGGGTTTGGCCTGCTCTTGGAGTGCCGCCAAGTGTTCCTGGATCCTCTTGGCCTGCTCGACGAGGGGTTCAATAGGGATCGTCACCTGCGGCAGGAGCTTGTCAACAGCCTCCACGAGTTTCGCGGCCGCCAAGGAGTCAGGAACGACCCCGCGGGTCTCCGCCACAAGGCTGATGACATCGAACTTGACCCAACGCCCTTCGTTGAGGAGAACGCCTGAGACTCCCGGGATCATCCCGATCTCCAGCTGCTCAACGCCTGATTCGTCTAGCTTCTTCCTGGCCTCTTCCGTGCTTCCCACGCCCCAGAGTCCCAGGTCGTTTGTGTGTTCGGCCACTGGGAGTCCCTCCATGCATATGATTTCCTGGCATGCCTGGTCCCGGGTCCAGTCCAGGAGGGTCTGGGCCAACGGTCGATGCAGGTTGGGTGACATGGGAACTTCGCTGATGAACACCGCAAGCTTCAGGTCCTCGCGGGCGTAGATTCTGGCCGGAAATTTCGGTTTCTTAGAATAGATCATAGAGACTGGAGGGAAGGCCTCGGACTCAAGGGCGGAGATCTGGTCGAGCCCAAGGCTACTAATCAGGTAGCTGGAGGCGATGCTACTGGATAGGCCCACGGTAGGAATGGCCTCGATGACGGTCCCGCCGCGGAGGTCGAATTCCTTGAACTTCCTGACCTCTATCAAGTCGCCGATGGTCTCACCAGGTGACCCATCGAACGTCTCAGAATTAAGTCTTCCCGCCTGGTTATTCCCCGTGCAAACAACCCTTTATGCGGCGCCACCATCCACTCCCAGTTGCACGCGGGCGTTGACGTTGGCGGTACATTCACAGACTTCGTGGGTCTGCGGGGGGAGACCATCGAAGCATTCAAGCTTCCCTCCACGCCCCGACACCCAGAGGAGGTCCTCCTGAGAGGGCTGGAGGGGTGGCAGCTCGACGCCGTAGGCCACGGCACGACGTTGGCAACCAACGCGGTTCTCGAGGGGAGAGGTGCGGCCACCGCCCTCGTGACCACGGCGGGGTTCGAGGACCTGTTGGTCATCGGCCGACAGAACAGGCCCAAGCTCTACGACTTCACGGCAACGCGTCCAGAGCCCCTCGTCTCCCCCGAGAGGACAATCGGCCTGAGGGAGAGAATCGGTCCTAAGGGGGAGGTGATCCTGGCTCTGTCGAAGGGCGAATTGACCACACTTCTGAAGGAACTCGAGGCCTGCAACGTGGAATCCGTGGCCGTAAGCTTCCTCTTCTCCTTTCAGAATCCGGAGCACGAGCGGCTCGTAGCAGACGCTGTGGGCTCCCGCTATAATGTCTCGCTCTCCTCGGAGGTGCTTCCCGAGTTTCGAGAGTACGAGCGGACCTCGACCACAGTTTTGGATGCCCTCGTCGGTCCACTGGTCAGAGGCTACCTCTCCCGCCTGCGCGAGCAGCTCGGGGCCCGTCTTTACATCATGAGATCGAACGGAGGACTGCGTGAAGCAGAAAGTCTACGACGGCGCCCCGTGGAAATGGTTCTTTCGGGTCCTGCCGGCGGGGTTGCCGGGGCCAAATCTCTGGCTGAAACCTTGGACCTCGACAACCTGATGGCACTGGACATGGGGGGTACGAGCACGGACATCTCCTTGATGACCGGTGGGCAACCGGTGTGGACTACGGAGGCGCAGATCGGGGGGCACCCGCTAGCTCTCCCAGTGCTCGACATCTCCACCATCGGCGCGGGAGGTGGGTCCATCTCTTGGGTGGATGAGGGTGGGGCGTTGCGGGTGGGGCCCAGGAGCGCGGGGGCGGAGCCCGGGCCCATGTGTTATGATCTCGGTGGCAGAGATCTCACCCTAACGGACGTAGACCTCGTGAGTGGTGTCCTAGGCGAGACCTTACTGGGGGGCAAGATGCCCTTGAAACGGACTCCGTCCTTCCGGGGCGCCCAGAGGTTGAGTCAGTATCTCGGCCTGGGTCTTGATGAGCTGCTGTCCGGCGTGAGGCGGGTCGTGGTTTCCAATATGGTGCGATCGGCCTCTTTGTCATTCGCGAAGCGCGGTCTGGACCCTAGGGAATTTGCCCTGGTGGCCTTCGGGGGGGCGGGACCCATGCACGCGGTCGAGGTCGCCCGAGAGTTGAACATGACAGAGGTCGTGATCCCTCCCATTCCGGGAGCCTTCTCCGCCTACGGTATCCTCCTGTCCGACGTTCGACTGGATTACGGAAGGAGTATGCCACGCCCTCTGGAGGGTCCGGCAGAGGGGCTAGAGGCCGCCTGGAGGGTGATGGAGGAAGAGGCCGAAAAGGAGCTGGAAGTACAGTCCTTCAGCAGGGACGAGGCTGTCATCCTCCGGTCCTTAGACCTTCGATACAAGGGCCAGAGCTACGAGATCAACGTTCCGTTAGCAGAGGAGATGAGTACAGAATTTCATCGTCTCCACGAGGCCCGTTTCGGGTATTCTATGGAGGGCGAACCTGTGGAGGTGGTCAACGTACGGCTGACGGCTTTGGTGGAGCGGCCGAAGCCCATCCATCCGCCCCCCTATCAGCCACACCGGGAGCCATCCAGGAGAGAGGTGTTGACACGTGACGGTTGGGCGACGGTCCACGTCTCTCAACGAAAACATCTTCCACCCGGTTTCCAGGCCGAAGGACCCCTCATCGTGGAGGAGGACACGGCCACAACGGCACTGGATCAGGATTCCTCTCTGACCGTGGACGAAACCGGCTGTCTCAGGATCGAGGTGGGCTGATGGACCCGGTCTCTCTCGAGGTGTTGAAGAACGCCTTCACCTTCATCCCCGAGGAAATGGGCCAGGTCCTTCGTCGGACCTCCTACAGCCCCAACATCAAGGAGAGGATGGACGCCAGCTGCGCGATATTCGACGCGAAGGGGCGGATGGTTGCCCAGGCGGAGCACATCCCCGTTCACTTGGGCTCAATGCCCCTCGCGATCCGCACGGTCATGGCATCGTTCAGGGAGCCTCTGGAGGCGGGGGACCAGATCATACTCAATGACCCGTACCAGGGCGGTTCCCACCTTAACGACATCACCGTGATCGCCCCCGTGTTTTGGCGAGGAGAGCTCGTGGGGTACGTGGCCAACAAGGCCCACCACGCAGACGTGGGTGGCACGGCTCCGGGATCCATGCCGAGCGGGAGCCGCGTTATCTTCGAGGAGGGCGTCCTCATCTCGCCCCAGAAGCTCTATGCCAATGGTCGGTTGAGTCCGGTCATTGAAGGAAGGATCAGGAAGGGCATGAGGGACCCTCGCGAGCGTCTCGGCGACCTCCGGTCCCAGGCCGCTGCCAACTTCACAGGGACGCGCCGTTTCATCTCGAACCTCGAGAAATATAGCCTGGAAACATTCCACGAGTTCTGCGAAGAAGTGATGGCGTACAGCGACCGCAGGGTGCGCGCCGCCCTGGCCAGGGTGCAGGAGGGTACCTACGAGGCCGAGGATTGGCTGGACGACGATGGCGTTTTCGACGAACCACTCAGCATCAAGGCCGAGGTCTCTGCTAGGGAGGACCGCCTGAGGGTTGACTTCGAGGGCACTCAGGGCATGTCTGAAGGAAACCTGAACGCTCCTTACGCCGTAACGCTTTCGAGCGTCTACTACGTCGTGCGGTGTCTCTCCGACCCCGAAGCCCCTCCAAACGATGGCTGCTTCAGGTCGGTGGAGGTGCACGTGCCCGATGGGTGTCTGCTCAATCCGACGAAGCCAGCGGCCGTCGCCGCCGGCAACGTAGAGACCTCACAGAGGATCGTAGACGTGTTGTTCAAGGCTATGTCGGAAGCGCTTCCCGAAGTCGTCCCAGCTCAGTCACAGGGGACGATGAACAACCTCCTGATAGGTGGCAAGTTCGGGGGCGGAGAGTTTGCCTACTACGAGACCATAGCCGGTGGAGAAGGTGCGTTGCCGTTCCGCGATGGGATGAGCGGTATTCAGACCCACATGACAAACACCATGAACACTCCCGTCGAAGCTCTGGAGATGGCCTACCCGCTTCGCGTCGAGGAGTACAGGCTGAGGAAGGACTCCGGTGGTTCTGGGAGGTTTCGGGGTGGAAATGGTGTAAGACGGGCGGTGAGGTTCCTTGGTGAGGCCGGCACTTTGTCTATCATCTCTGACCGGAGGATCTTTCCACCCCGGGGGATCCGCGGCGGTCAGGATGGTGAGACGGGGCGCAACACCCTCCTCCGTGGTGAGGAGACGGTTCCTCTGCCCTCCAAGGTTACCATGGGCATCCGGAAAGGAGACACTGTTATTGTCGAGACTCCTGGAGGGGGAGGGTGGGCTGCGGCGGATGAGGGCTGATCGCACACTACATGTAGACTGGATAGGTTTTGGTGCGGGCGACGCTCCCGCTTCGTGGACTTGTCCCTCCTCCTCCTGAGTGTCGTGGCCTTTGCCCTCCTAGGGACGGCTGCGGGTGTCGCGACAGGTCTGCTTCCAGGACTCCACGTCAACACCGTCGCTGCCCTGGTCCTTGCCTTGCAGGCTTCTCTACTTGCCTTCGCCGCCAGCCTCTTCTCGTGGGCAGCGCCGACCGTCACGGATCTCGCCACCATGGTCGCCGCTCTCATCATCGGCAACGTCATCGCCCACACCTTCTTGGACTACGTCCCATCCATTTTCCTCGGCGCCCCGGAAGCCGAGACCGCCCTCTCCGTTCTTCCAGGCCACCGGATGTTGTTGCAGGGGAGGGGCCTGGCAGCGGTCAGGATCTCCGCCCTAGGCAGTGGGGCGGCTGCCCTGCTGTCTGTCCTTCTGATCCTACCCCTCACGTTGGTTATGGGGCCTCCCATCAATGCCTACGAGGATCTGCGTCCCTTCCTCCCCCTCCTCCTTCTGCTGGTTGTTGCGATCCTGTTGGTCGCAGAACCCGCGAGGTCCGCGGCGGTGCGGCCAGAACTCGCCTGCGTGCTGCCGGAGGGAATTCTGGGGAAGGACGAGGATCCCCCCGGTGTCCGGCAGGTGTCCCCTTCTCAGGCGGCCGGATTTCAGGGGAGCGCCTTCTTGCTGCGAGGACATGTAGCGGAACGGGCCGAGGGCTACGTCAGGATTGAAGACGAGGACGGCAGCGTGAAGGTATTGTTGCTGGGGACCAGCGAGCACCCCCTTGATGGGGAAGTCGGGCTCTTCGTGGCCCCCGAGTCTAGAATCCGAAGGTCTAACGCAATCGTGCAGAGGGGCTGGGCCCTCCTCGTCTTCCTGCTCGCGGGCTGCCTGGGATACGCGGTCTTGTCGACGTCCCTCTTCGCGTGGAACTTCTTCCTAGTCGAGGGACTCCGGGGAGATCCACGGACCATCATGTTCCTTCCGCTCTTCACGGGGCTTTTCGGCCTACCCACCCTCGCCATCAGCCTTCGCCATACGCCCAGGATACCTAAGCAGCACCTCAAGCCCGATGCCACCAGCCTCTCGCCCCTCGCGAAGACGAGGGCCATTCTCAGCGGGTCCCTCGCCGGCGCTTTCGTCGCCTGGATACCGGGTATCACGGCGGCCACGGCCACAGTGATGTCGAAGCTCCTATCAGGCGGACACGATGAAGAGGAGAAGGGTGATGAGGAGTTCATCCTATCCCTGTCGTGCGTCAACACCGCCACGGCCTTCTTCACAATAGTCGCCCTTTTCGTCTTGCTGAGAGCTCGAAGCGGCGGGATGGTCGCGGTGCAGAGTATCCTGGACCCTCGGATGACCGCGTGGGAACCTTCAAGCGCGATGCCCCTCGCTCTCATTCTCCTGTTGGTGGCCGCCGCCGTAGCGGCAGGAGTCTCCTTCTGCATAACGCCCTTCTTCGGCGGTCTCTTCGCCCGAGTTGCCAACCGGGTCCCCTACAACAAGATGGTGTTGACCATCTTGCTTCTCTTGGTGGGGATCATCGTTATCTTCTCCGGACTAGCAGGCCTCCTCATCGCTCTCACTGCGACCCTCGTGGGACTTCTTCCCCCCTTGGTCGGCGTTCGGCGAGTCCACCTGATGGGGTCCCTTCTCCTGCCTCTCATCTTGGTCCTCGGGTAGAAGGCGCTATTAGAGGGCCAGCCCATTCGACCTCATGGCCCTGAATCCTGGCAAGCTTCCATTGGACCTGCTGGAGGAGCTTCTGGAGCTCAACGGGGCGCCCGACCCCCGCGTGCACGTTGGTCCAGCAGTCGGCGAGGATGCAGCTGTCGTCGACTTCGGTGATAAATATCTCATCCTAAAAACCGACCCCGTGACGTTCGCGGAAGAGGAGATCGGGTGGTATGCTGTTCACATCAATGCCAACGATGTCGCCACGACAGGGGCCGAGCCTCGTTGGTTCCAGACGACAATACTCCTACCGGAGGGCTCGACGGAGGCCTTGGCCTACAGCGTCTTCCAGCAAGTCAACGATGCCTGCAATGAACTCGACATCGCTATTACCGGAGGGCACATTGAGGTCACATCCGCCGTGAGGCGGATAATCCTCGTGGGCGATTTACAGGGTCTCGTTTCGAAGGACAACCTCGTGCTCACCTCAGGGGCTAAGGAGCACGACGTCGTGATAATGACGAAGTCTGCTGGCATCGAAGGCACGGCGATACTCGCCCGCGAGAAGGCGAAGGAGCTGGAGGAACACTTGGGCCTGTCCTTCGTCACCCAGGCGGCAGGGTATCTGAAGTCTCCGGGAATTTCCGTGGTGCGCGAGGCCTTGATTGCCGCGAGGCTGGGGGCAACCTCCCTCCACGACCCGACCGAGGGCGGAGTGGCCATGGGTCTCTTTGAGGTCTCGAAGGCGTGTGGACGAGTGCTCGAGGTGGCGCCCGGAGCGATTCCTGTCGGAGAGGAGACGAAGGCCCTTTGCGAGTTCTACGGGTTGAATCCTCTGGGCCTGATAGGGTCGGGCTCGCTGCTGGTGGCCATTCCGGAAGGCCGGAGCCAGGAGCTTCTTGACGAGTACCGACGAGTAGGCGTGGACGCCCGGGTGATAGGCAGGGTCGGGGGTCCTGGGGAGGGGCTCACCATGGTCGGTGAGGGGGGAGCCTACGACCTCAAACCGTCGGAGCGGGATGAGATCACGAGAGTGCTTGCGAAGTGAGGCAGAGGGCCGACAACCTCACGTCATCAAATCGTCCAGCAGGTTCGAGTAGTCCTCGTAGTCAGCCCGGCAAGGGCTCCCAGGACTGTATAGGAACAGGCTTCGAACCGGGAACTCCTCCGAGACCGCAACGATGGTGCTCGATACCGTCCCGGCCTTCTCTCGATGGAGGCATATTGACTGTCCCTCCGTCTCTTCGTGGTCGGCCGCGAGTGCCTTCAGACCGTTGACGACTTCTCCCAGGTTGACGAGGCTCAATTCCGCCACGAGCTGCTTAGCCCTCCTCAGGCGGGGCTGCTCTTCGTCGTCGACGTCCATGTTGGCGAGGAGGTGGACTGTCTCGTCGAGCTCAAGGGTCTTCGTCTCCCCACCATGATGCGTAACGAAGCTGCGGCCACGATCCGCGTAGACGAGGTTGAAGGGGTTGTAACCGACCTGTCCCAGCTCCTCCTCAACGAAGTCCTTGACCTCGAGCGCCGAGGCACGAGCCAGCGCTTCGCGGCAGAGAAGTCCTCGGGAGCGGCGGGAGGAGTCAAACTCACCCTCGTGTCTATTGGAGATGGCGACGATGACCCCCATGTCGTTGACGCCCACCCACGTGCCTCCTGCCTGACGATCCTCCGGGGCCACGACGGACCTCCCATTCTTCGACAGAATGGGGGCCTGGGAGGGCCTCTCATAGAGTTCGTCTCTATTCATGAGGAGGATGAGTGGGTAACCCTCCACAAGTTGCCGCAACAGGAGGAGGGTGCACATCTGGTCCTGAAAGGGGTTGTATGGATAAAAGGCTCCCACATTTCAAAACCGTTAAGAAGCCCCCGGTCCTCAAGCTCCCGGACATGGATGTTGTCATCCTGGCTGCAGGTCGCGGCACGAGGCTGTTGCCCATCACCGCGACGCGCCCCAAGCCAATGGTACCTTTTCTGAACAAGCCCCTCATGGACTATGTTGTCTCTGGACTGAGGAAGATCAACCCCAGCCACATCTACGTCCTCGTGGACTACCTAGGCCATGTCATAGTCTCCCGCTACATGGACTGGGACGGATACGATGTGATCTTCACCGAGAGGAACGAGCCTTTGGGAACAGCCGGGGCCATCAGCGCGGTAGCCGAGCACGTGGACGACACGTTCCTTGTCCTGAGCGGGGATGTCCTCACCCACGTCGACCTGCAGAGGCTGCTGGGGTACCACGCCGAGAAGGAGGCGGAGGCCACCATGGCGCTGTCCGAGGCCGACGACCCCAGCCAGTACGGCATAGCGGTCCTTGACGAAAATGGCCAGGTCGTTCGGTTCCTTGAGAAGCCAGATCCTGGCGAGGCCTTCAGCAATCTGGTGAACGCGGGCATATACGTGTTCGAACCCGAAGCCTTCGAAGTCCTCCCGGTGAAGCGCCCCGCGGACATCTCTCAGCAGCTATTCCCGCAGATGCTGGAAGAAGGCAGGAAGCTCTACGGGTACCCTTTCGTGGAGTACTGGAACGATGTTGGCCGGCCAGAGAACTACCTCGTCGCCACAGAGGACAGCCTCCGGGGGAAGTATGCGACAGAGGCTACCCCTCCTGTCTCTCCCGCCCAAAACGGTGGCTTCCTGATGACCGGGAGGGATTGTACCATCGAGCGGGGTGTCCACGTCGGCAACTTCGCCATCCTGGGTGATGAGGTGGAGGTCCAAGAGGGAGCGATCCTAAACTCGTCCGTGATCTTCTCCCGATGCGTCGTGGGTGCGAAGTGCAAAGTCCAGGAATCGATGGTGGGCGAACGGTGCGTACTGGAGGAGGGCGTCTCGATCCGGACGGGATCCGTGGTGGGAGATGCCTGCTACATCAGGAGAAAGAGCGTGCTGGGCTACAACACGAGACTGTGGCCTGGTTCTCGCCTGGGGGAGAATACCGTAATGAATCCTGACTGAGGGATGGAATGGAGCTGTATGTAGCGGATGACTTGGATGTATATGGGATCGTGGATCTGGGGCAGGCTGTGGGGACCGCCTATGGCCCCTCCTCTTTGCTGCTCACGGGCCGAGACGGATTGCACATCTCCCGAATGACCAAAAGGGGGCTCATATTGGGTATCGCCTACACTGGGGCCTCGGTGCTGGACCTGCGGCTGACCCCGAAGTTGGTCCTGGAGGACAGCCTGACTCGACAGGGGAATTCGGCGCTGTATGTAGACTATCGGCCCTCGCAGATTCGCGTCAGACTTGATGGCGAGGGAGCGGAGGAGAAGGTGGAACAGATCCATCACTTGATGGACTCCCGTCAGTTCAACAGAGCCCCCCTTTCAGACCTTGGAGCCATTGCCCTATACCCCAACGCCATTGACGACTTCGTGAGTCACATGCATAAGCGCGTGGACTTTCTGCGGGATCTGAGCATCCTGGTGGATTGCCAGAACGGCCCGATGACAGTTCTCATGGCACCCTTGCTGGAGAGCTACGGAATGAAGGTGGATCTGTTCAACGACCGGGCCACTCAATACCAGGAGCCTCTGGACGAAGGGGCATTTCAGGAACGGTTTAGGAGCGGGCGGTATGACCGAGCGATCCGCTGCCTTGAGGAGAGGTTTGACTTGTACACCGTGGAAGGCCCCGTTTCATCGCATCTCGCCCTCCTGGCTTTGATCAGGGCTCTTGAGGAATGATCTCCTCCTGTGGTCCTACGACGGCTCCAATGCTACGGGCTGTCAGGTAGATACCCAGTAGGGCCAGAGCTCCTCCCGCGACGACAATGATGCTCGGCGTCTCTTGCAGGAGGACGATTGCCAAGAGAGTTGCGCCGACGGGCTCCCCTAGGAGGCTCGTGGAGACCACAGGTGCCCTCAGATATCTGAGGGTCCAGTTGTAGAGAGTGTGTCCGAGGATGGTCGACACCAACGCCATTCCCAAGAAGAGAAGGAGTTCACGTCCGAGGTCACCCCGTGGCATCAGGCTCCCCTCGGTGACGACGGTCACGGCCAGCAGGACGACAGCGCTTGATGAGTAGACCAGGAATACGTAGGGAACAAGGGGAACGCGTTGCCTGACGCGGCGGCCAGACACCAGATAGACTGCCGTCATCAGTCCCCCAATGAAGGCCAAGATGTCGCCCAGAAGCCTCGAAGGCTCTCCCGCGTCCGCGTAGGCTATCACCAACACTCCTGCGAAGCCCAGGACCACCCCGAGGCTCGCACCCTTGGAGACGTACTCCCGAACGAGGTAGTGAGACAATATGGCCACGATGAGAGGGTGGCTATTCACCAGGATGACGGAGCTAGCTACGGACGTGAAGTCGAGGGAGGAGATCCAAGTCGCGAAGTGCACCGCCAGGGCGACGCCAATGGCCAGCATAATGAGGACCTCACGTAGAGTCAGGGTCCTCATCTCCTTCCAAGCGGGACCAAGGGCGAGGGGAAGAAGGAAGAGGGAGGCGAGCCCCATCCGGTATGTGGCCTTGACCAGAGCCGTCGATTCGCTCCACCTGATGAAGATGGAGGCGAAGGAGACCCCAACCACGGCGACTAGGATGGCGAGATAGGCCCTCCTCTCGGACATTATGATGGATTAGGGGGAGAACCGTATACCACTTTCGTCAGGCAGTCTACAAGCACTGGAAAGGAGGTTCCACCCCGCCCGCATGATGGACACGTGCCCAACCTCCTGGCGCACGCTCTCTTCGCCGGCGCTGCCTACAGCGCACTCTGGTACACACTTGGCGGCGTACCAATCACCGAGTATGCCGCCTTCTCAGCCTTCTTTGCCCTCCTCCCAGACCTAGACCTGGACGATGGCGAGGGGAGATCGCCCTACGGCCACTCCCTTGGATACGGGGCCCTCTACGTGCTGCTGCTGGTCTCAGGTCTCACCCTTGCCTTGGCCTTTGGCGTCATAGAACGGCCTCTCCTGTTTCCACTGGGACTCGGGGCCGTCCTCGGCCTCGGAACACACCTCCTGTTGGATTCCCTCGTCGAGCCGGGCATCTTTTCCTTCCCGCGAGAAGGAACCTGGGGCCAGTTCTCACTCTGGGGGCGAAGGACAAGAATGCGGCGCATCGATGGTTGGGTTTCTTTCCTCTCCCTGGTACTCCTCCTCGCCCTTCTAGCCCTCCACTGACTCGATGGTTTTCACCCGTTCAACCGCGTCAATCGTTCTGAGGTAGGTTGCCACGGGAGCGGGGACGAGTTCTTCCCAGTTCTCGCCTTCGACCATCCTCCTGCGCACTTCGGTGCCTGAGTACATTCCCTTGTCGAAAAGCGGGGGGCTCTCAACCACCAGGCCAGCCTCCTGAAACAGCCGACACGTTAGCGGATCGTGAGAGTAGACGACGTCGAAGGGGGGGACCAGGGACTGCACGTGACCGACCCAAAGGGAGTCTTCCCTGATGTCAGGGATGGCGATGACCCGCCATCTCTCGAAGCCTTCCGCCTTGAGGGCCTGCCCGATCATCTCACGTCGCTCGGAGAAGCTGAAGGGATTGCGTGACTCGTTGCTAAACTGGGAGGAACCGACCCCAATGACAAGACGGCGGAAATCCTTCAGCATGACTCTGAGGAGGTAGAGATGCCCCAGGTGGAACGGCTGAAAACGTCCAATGAACAGGGCACGACCATAGGCCAGGTTTCTCACCCGTACTGTCACCTTGATGGTCACGTCTCTTAAGTGGTTTTACGCGGAGCCCGGTAAGGGTTCGAGGCCTCCGAGCATACTGGAATGTCCAAGAGAAGGAAGGGCCCTGTCCGCGCTATTGGGGGACCGCTCTGTCGTGCCCGACGACTGGTTTGGGTCTGGGTGAAACCATGGAGGTCAGCTTGCTGATGAGCCCGCTCTTCCTTGGGCCCACCAGGGCGTGGTCAAGGACGTCCTTCAGCGTTTCCACGGGCTCGATCTCGACTCGTCCGACGTACTTGCTTTCGATGAGGACGTCGTTGGCGTTGGCCTTGGGGATCAGGACCTTCCTGAAGCCCATGTCTGCGGCGGCCTCTATCTTCGCGGTGATGCCACCCACGGGGAGGACCTGCCCTCTGATGCTTAGGGATCCTGTCATGGCCACAGTCTGGTCGACGTCTACCTCCTCCAGAGCCGAGATGACCGCGGTCGCAACGGATATGGACGCGCTGTCCCCTTCCACACCCTCGTGGGTTCCTACGAACTGCACGTGGATGTCGTAGTTGCTGATGTCCTCGCCCGTGTACTTCTTGATCAGGGCGGAGACGTTCTGCACCGCCTCCTTGGCAATCTCACCCAGTCGGCCAGTGGCGATGATCTTACCGTCGTTCTTGCTCTGGGCAGGAGTCACCTCCGCCACGATGGGCAGGACAATGCCAGAGAATTCGGCCATGCTTGGGTCCGCGTTCAAGACGGCCAGCCCATTGACAATCCCGACTAGCGCGCCCTCTGTGACAAACGTCTTGTAGTCCCGCCTGCGTTCGATGAACCTGTCGGCGACCTGTTGCTCCAGGCTTCTTGCCATCCTCTTGGCTGCGAGTACGTGCTCTGCCGAGGCCAAGGGTGCACCTTGCTCCCGGGCTATATCCCCTGCCACTCGAATCAGGCCGCCAAGCTCCCGGAGCCTCAGGGTGAGCTGTCCCCTTCGCCCTGCCCTCCTCTGAGCCTCTCGGACGATCTCCACGACCCCCGCCATGTCGAAGTGCGGGATCTTTCCGTCCTTGAAGACCTCCTGGGCCGTGAAACGAATCATCCTTCGACGGTTGTCCAGGTTGTCGGGCATCGTGCTCTTGACAAAGACCTCATAACCGTACCCGCGAATCCTTGACCGAAGGGCGGGATGCATGCCCGCCAAAGCGTCGAGGTTGCCCGCAGCCACCAGGATGAAATCACACGGCACAGCCTCCGTTTTGACCATGGCGCCAGCGCTCCTCTCGCTCTGGCCAACGATACTGAACTTCTTCTCCTGGAGGGCCGTCAAGAGACTCTGCTGGCTCTCCAGGCGGAGGACGTTGATTTCATCGATGAAGAGGACTCCCTTGTGGGACTTGTGAATGGAGCCGGCCTCGACCCTCTCGTGGGCCGGGGTTTCCAATCCACCCGACTGGAACGGGTCGTGTCTCACATCACCCAGCAACGCACCTGCGTGAGACCCCGTGGCGTCAATGAACGGGGGCATATCGTCCGGGTCGTGACCCACCAAGAGCTTCGGTACGACAAGCATATCCTGCTTGTTACCGGCGTAACGGGTGGCCATGAAGAGGATGGCCGCCACCAGGATGCCGAAGAGCAAGACCATGGGGTTCGGAGGTTGGATCAAGAAGGCCAGTGCCGCTGACATGATGATGATGACCACGATGATGGTTGTCAGCATCGAGGCCCTTTGCTCCTTCCGACGCAAGGCGTCAGCCTTGTGGGCGTGGACAATCTCCTTGCCCTTCCCGGCGGGGACGATACGGATCTTCGGCTCGTTGGAGTCCTCAGGATTGTGGTAGACTATGATGTCCTGAAGCTCTTCTCGGGGAAGCAATTCCGACATGGCCCGAGCGAGCATGGACTTGCCCGTGCCTGGGTCGCCGATAAGCATGACGTGCCGCTTCTGGTCCGCCGCCTTCTTGGAGACCTCAACGGCTTCCTCCTGACCGATGACTTGGTCCACCAGCTGCTCAGGAATGTCGATCTCCGCGGTGGACTCGATGGTCTGGCCCTTGGCCCACTTCTCAAGAGATGGTAGGCGTTGGTCAGCGGTGTCTGCAGAACCCTTCCCAGCCATCTGGCGCCATCCCTCTACAACTAATTTGAATAGGACCTCCATCCTATTAAACTTATTCTACAAGAATCGGTTGGGGCATCGAACCGGACTCTGCCAGAAGGTAGACCCCGTAAGAGAGAGGCCCCCTGGACGTCCATGAACCAGGGAAGTCAGGGGGTCGTGGGAGGAGGTTATCCTAAGGGGCGACCATGCGTTTGGCGATCATGTCCGCCAACTTCTCGAAGGCAACCTGGACATTCTCACCGGTCTTTGCGCTAGTGTAGATGTAGGGCGCCGTATACTTCTTGGCCGCTTTCTCGAGATCCTTCTCATCGAAGCTGACCTGCTCTTCCAAGTCGACCTTGTTTGCGAGGAAGTGAATCGGTATGTCGCCCGTCACCTTGTTCACGGCCTTCACCCAGTCATGGAGGTCGTAGAGAGTATCCTTCCTGGTGACATCGCAGACGGCCAGGATTCCCTGGGCGCCATGGAAATAGGCTTCCTTCAGCAGCTCCCGGAAGCCCTTCTCTCCCATGATGTCCCAGATGGTCATGTCGACCTCAACGCCGGAGCCGTGGTCCACGACAATCTCCTTCTTGGACACCTTGGCTCCGAGGGTGGAGATGTAACGATCATCGAACTCGTCGTGGATGAACCGCCTGATGAGGCAAGTCTTGCCTACGGCCCCCTCACCAACGAGGCAGACCTTGACTTTCATCTTCTCCGTCGCAGCCATATGGTCACCCTTTGGAAGCAGTCTGACTACTCCGACTCCGATTATAAAATGCTATAGACACCGTTATCACGGCCGATATCCGCCTCTTTGAGGCATGACTGGCTCCATCCGGATGAGGAGGAGCCCTCAATCCCTGATTCGAACGATTTCCCGGGCGATTGCTTTGAAGGCCGTCTGAACATTCTCCCCCGTCTTGGCGCTAGTCATGACGTGATTGTATCCGACTCCTTTGGCGAAACTAGCCACGTCCTTCTCATGGATCTGCATCTGCTCCTCGAGGTCGGCCTTGTTCCCCACGAGGATCATCGGGACATCCCCGGCGATCCTCTTCACGGCGTCAATCCAACCGCGAAGGTCCTCCAGCGTGTCCGCCCTGGTGAGGTCGCACACGGCGAGGGTGCCGTTGGCCCCTTCGAAGTAGGCTTCCTTCAGCAGCTCCCGGAAGCCCTTCTCTCCCATGATGTCCCAGATGGTCATGACGACCTGAGCAGAATCGTCACCGACCCGTTCGATTTCCGCTTTGGTGATCTTCGCGCCGATTGTGGCGAAGTAGCGATCCTCGAAGATGTTGTGTACATAACGCTTTGCCAGACTCGTCTTGCCGACGGCGAACTCCCCCACCAGACAGACCTTGGCCTTGATGACTTTCGTCTTCGGCGCCTCGAGGATGGCCATCGAGACTGCTCTGAGCCCGCAGAAGATAACCCTTCCCACCAGCGTATCAACGCTGATTCTACTTCGCGCCTTGGATGACGCTCTGGGCCAGCCGTTCCTCCGCTATTCGGCGGGCCAAGCCCTTGAAGGCGTCCTCCACGTTCTCTCCTGTCTTTGCGCTCGTGAAATGGAAGGGAGAGTCATAGGCCTTGGAGAACTGCTCCACCTCGCCCTTGCCGACTTCTGTCTTGTCCTCCAGGTCGACCTTGTTGGCGAAGATCTCAATGGGGATGCGGCCCGTCACGCTGTAAACGCCCTCAATCCAATCGTCCAGGTCGTCCAGCGTGTTCTTCCTGCTCACGTCGCAGACGGCGATGATCCCTTTGGCGCCGTAGAAGTAAGCCTCCTTGAGGAGCTCTCGGAAGCCTTTCTGTCCCATGATGTCCCAGATGGTCATGTCCACCTGGACACCATCGTCCCCCGGCGTGTCCAAGCCAATCTCTTTCTTGGACACCTTGGTCCCGAGAGTCTGGATGTACTTGTCGTCGAAGTTGTCGTGGACGAAGCGGCGGATGAGGCTCGTCTTGCCGACCGCGGCCTCCCCCACGAGACAGACCTTCATCTTGATCCGCTTGGCTCCCATAGCCCTCAGAAGCAACCTTGTGAGTCTGCATATAAACGTTGGGCCGATGTTATCAGGCGCGATAGCGGCGGCCAGTCCACGGGGCGTCGTCCCTGATCGTGGGAAGAAAATGGTCCACCCTTGAACTTGGGTGAGCGAGGGGTGCCGTCGCGATTCGGTCTAGCAAACGATTATATATGGGCGAATCCTCAAAACCTGCTGCAAGGTCAGACGCCCATGGGCGATAGTCCCAGCGTTGCGGCGCTATGCTTCTGCGCCGGAACAAGCGCCACGACCTTGCCGAGGAGCGCCTGCGCTCCCCGCAGGCGGAGATAGCGAATGCCTAGTGCTAGAAGGCCCAGGCACGGCTCCATGGCATATTCGCCACGGAAGCGGGCCGGGAAGGAGGTGCCCCTATTCAACTCCTGGCCCGAGGCTAGCGACGGCCCTAGATTGCAGTCCTTCGCGGGGTATAAGGCGGGGATGACCCACGTCCTCATGGTAGACTTCAATCCCCACAGCACGACGGCCGGGCAGGAGATCCAGATCCCCGTGACCGTCGTCGAGGCCCCACCGATGCGCATCGCGGGAGTGAGGCTCTATCGGGAGGGCAATGCAGGGTTGAAAGCAACAGGCGAGATCTGGTCGAAGAACCTTGACAGCGGTTTGGCGCAAAGGCTGCCTCTCCCCAAAGGGAACGCACCCGAGGCGGCCTGGGCCAAGCTCGACCCCGCCAAGGTGGATGAGGTCAGGGTCTTCACACATACTCAGCCCGGGCGCATCATGGGACTCGCGAAGAAAGTGCCCGATCTCATGGAGACTCGCGTCGGCGGCGGCACCGTCGAGGAGAGGTTGGAGTATGCTAGAGGCATCCTGGGCAACGAGGTGGCCCTTCAGGACTTCGCGGAGGAGGGCCAGCTTGTCGATGTCGCAGCCGTCACGAAAGGCAAGGGCTTCCAAGGTGCCGTCAAGCGTTGGGGCATCAAGATACTCAGCCACAAGGACAGCAAGATAAGGAGGCGCGTTGGAACCCTGGGGACCTTCAAGCCCGGCTACACGCGGCCGACGGTCCCTCAGGCGGGCCAAATGGGCTATCACCAGAGGACGGAATACAACAAATTGATCGTGAAGATTGGAGACGACGGGGCGGAGATCAACCCTCAGGGAGGCTTCCTGCGCTACGGCGAAGTGAAGAACACCTACCTGCTGGTCAAAGGCTCCATTCCAGGGCCCTGCAAGCGCCTCGTGCGGTTCAGGGACCCAATGCGGGCCGCCAAGGTGAGGCTGGTGGAGGAGCCTGAGCTGACCTACGTCTCCCTGACATCGAAGCAAGGTGCCTAGGATGGCGAAGAAACCCAAGGAGGAAGAGCTTCCGCAGATCGAACCCAAGGACGTGCGGAAGGCCAGGAAGGCTCAGCTGCAGGAGTGGTGCCAAGCCTTTGACCTGGACTCCGAGGGCAAGGTGGATGAGCTCAGGAAGCGCCTCATCGCTCATCTGGAGTCGGAGGAGTACCTCGTCATTGAGGAAGTGGAAGAGGAGGTCAAGAAGCCGAAGCTCCCTAAACGAAAGGCGGGCCAGGTATACGTCTATTCGTTGGACGGCAAGGTCAAGAAGGTCATCGACCTGCCACCGGTCTTCCAGGGGGAGGTGCGCGTGGACCTGATCAAGCGCGCTGTGGACGCCTTCAGGGCCAACAGGCGGCAGCCCTACGGCCCCAGTTCCCTCTCAGGATTGCAGCATTCGGTCTCCTGGTGGGGTAAGGGGCGGGGGGTATCCCGAGTTCCGAGACTGAAGGACAGTCGGCGAGCGGCTCAGGCACCGGGTACTGTTGGCGGTCGGAGGGCCCACCCACCGCGGCCAGAGCGGATCTGGGAGAAGAAACTCAATAAGAAGGAGAGGAGGTTTGCCCGCTTCTCCGCCCTCGCCGCCACCGCGGACCCTCAGCTCGTGGCCGGCCGCGGTCACCGCTTCAACGACCAAGTGTCCCTTCCGGTGGTCGTGGAGGGCAAGGTGGAGAAGCTAGAGAGGACGAAGGACGCGGCAGAGCTCCTCGATCGTCTTGGACTCCACGAGGACATTGAGAGGGCCTCCGTGAAGAATGTGAGGGCGGGCAGGGGGAAGATGAGGGGCCGGCGGTACCGGAGGAAGAAGGGTCCCTTGGTTGTCCTCTCTCCGGGTTGCCCTGGGGGCAAGGCGTTCAGGAATCTTCCAGGCGTTGAGATAGCCAATCCGCAGGGACTGAATGCCGAACTCCTGGCTCCGGGTGGGGTACCCGGGCGACTGACCTTGTTCAGCCAAGAAGCCTTCGAGGAGGTGGGAACCTGGAAGGCGTAGCGAGCCCCCATGAGATTATTCTCTACCCCATTGTTACGGAGAAGTCTCTCAATCTGCTCTCCGGCACCGCGGCCCAGGATTTCCGGGATGGCAACAAGCTGGAATTCGTTGTCAAGCGGGATGCTACGAAGGTTGAGATCAGGAAGGCCTTCGAGGAACTCTTCGAAGCCAAAGTAGAAAAGGTCAACACTCATATGAAGAAGGACGGAAAGCACGCCATCATCAAGCTCAAAGAGGGCTACTCCGCAGAGGAGATCGGCACGAGAATTGGCGTGTTCTAGGGGATGCCATGGGGAAGAACATCATAGCTCAACGCCGAGGACGGGGCTCTTCGACCTTCAGGTCCCCCAGCCATAGGCACGCCGGTGCCGTGTCCTTTCCCCCGCTGAAGAAGGCCAAAGGAGTTGTGCAGGAGCTACTCCACGCCCCAGGAAGATCCGCCCCGCTCGTTCGGGTCAAGTTCAACGATGAGGACTACCTCATGATTGCCTCCGACGGGATCTTCGAGGGCCAGGAGGTCACCATCGGCCTCGGACCCGTCGAGCGGGGCAACGTCATGGAGATTGGCAAGCTCCCCGAGGGGACCCTGGTGTACAACATCGAGACGAAGCCAGGCGATGGCGGGAGGCTCTGTCGGGCCGCCGGATCCTCGGCACTGATCTTTGGGCAAGGGGCGAAGACGACGCTCCAATTGACCTCGGGGAAGTATAAGCGCCTGGACCCCCAGTGCAAGGCTCAGATCGGTGTGGTGGCTGGCTCTGGACACAAGGAGAAGCCCTTCGCCCGAGCGGGGAAGAAGATTGGGGCCTTCCGGAGCACCGGGAAGGAACCCTTCAAGGTCCGGGGCGTCGCCATGAACGCGGTAAGCCATCCTCACGGTGGCGGGGCCCACCAGCACGTGGGGCGGCCAAGCACGGTTTCCCGGCACGCGCCTCCCGGGAGAAAGGTGGGCAGGCTGTCGCCAAAGAAGAAGAAGAAGAGGGGGAAGAAGTAGATGCCTAAGCGAGGAACCGGGTCGGCGAGGGCCGCACGACGACGGGCTAGGAAGAAGGCCGGGGCGGCAGAGGCCCGCAGGAAGAGGGAGTTCACCTACCAGGGCTACAGCGTGGATGAGCTCCAGGAGATGAGCGTGGACCGGGTCCTTCAGCTCATGCCTGCCCGCATCCGGCGGACCTATTCTCGAGGACTGTCCGAGGAGCACCGAATCGTCGTGGAAAAGCTGCGGGCCCCGAAGGAGGAACTGATCAGGACACACCGCCGCGACATTCCCATCCTGCCTCATTTCGTCGGGAAGGAAGTCGCCGTCCACAATGGAAAGGACTTCGTCAGATTCGAGATCAGGCCAGAGATGATTGGCCACTACTTGGGGGAGTTCGCCCTCACCAGGAAGCCCGTGAAACACTCGGGACCTGGGGTGGGTGCCACGCGCTCCTCGAAGTTCCTACCGCTGAAATAGGGGTGAGAAATGGGGTACTCTCTGGTAGTGGACGAGGAGACGACGGCAAAGGCCCACGGACGGGAGCTCCCCATTTCGCCGAAGAAGGCCCGCGAAGTCTGCCGGGCGCTTCGGAGGAAGCCGCTGGACGCCGCGAAAGCGATGCTGGAGGATGTCATCGAGAAGCGGCAAGCGATCACCTACAGAAGGTACAAGAAGCAGGTTGCCCACCGTCCTCGCCAAGGCGCCGGCGGTTACCCCGCCAAGGTGGCCAAGCACCTCCTCGCGCTCCTGGAGAGCGCGGAGCAGAACGCGGAGTATAAGGGGCTGGACACCGACAACATGGTGGTCTTCCACATCTCCGCTTATCGCGGCCAACCCACCAAGTCCTACAGGCCCAGGGCGTATGGCAGGAGCAGCCCCTGGCTCAAAGAGACGACAAACGTCGAAGTCGTCCTCAAGGAGGTGGCGTAGTGGCGGGCGAGAGGAAGATCGTGGAGGACAATCTCAAGCGGGTTCTCCTGAAGGAGTACGTGATGAAGGAGACTCAGAGGGCGGGCTTCGGGGGCCTAGACATTCAGAGGACACCCATGGGCACCCGCATTACTCTCTTCGCCGAGAGGCCAGGCATCGTCATAGGACGCCGTGGGGCTTCCATAAAGGAGTTGACGAGTTCCATCGACCGTAGTTTCGACCTGGACAATCCGCAAATAGAGGTGGAGGAGGTGGGTCTCCCGGCCCTCAACGCCCAGATCATGGCGGAGAAGTTGGCCAGCGCTCTGGAGCGGGGGTGGCACTTCCGCCGAGCGGGCCACTCCACCTTGCGACGGATTATGGAGGCGGGGGCCAAGGGTTCCCTCATAAAGATATCAGGCAAGCTGACGAGTCAGAGGCACAGGACTCAGAAGTTCAAGGCGGGCCACATCAAATACTGCGGTGAGCCGAAGAATGACTTTGTCCGCGTTGGCTTCGCCACCGCCAAGGTAAAGAAAGGGGTCATCGGCGTCACCGTGTGGATCACGGACCCCGATGCGAACTTCCCGGACGAGATTGAGGTGCGAGCACGGGTTGCGGTTGAGGAGGTCGCCCCGGTGCCAGAGGTCGAGGCCGAAGAGGAGGTGGCCGAGGAGGCCGCCAAGATTCTGACGAAGGCCCGAGAGGAGAAGGAGGCCGTGGCTGGCGGGCGAGTGGAAAAGCAGCTAGAGCGGAACAAGAAGACTGCGGAAGACGTCGGCGTGGAAGCGGATGTCAAGCCCGTGGAAGAGACAGAGCTTCCCGAACCGGAGGGACAGGAGGTCGAGGAGCCAGAGGAAGCCGAGGCTGAGAAGGTTGGGGAAGGGAAGGAGAAGGCAGCGGCCAAGGGGGCCAAGACCCCCTCGGAGCCCTCGAAGGCCGCCAAGAAGAGTGAAGAAGGCGCCAAGAAGCAAGGTCCCACCAAGGATGAGGACGAGAAGAAGGAGGCGTAGATGGCGCTGCTGCGGGTCCAAGAAATCAAGGAGATGTCCGTTGCCCAGAGGGTGTCCAGACTGAAGGAACTCCAGGACGAGCTGATGTACGAGCGGGGCGTGGCCGCAATGGGCGGTGCCCCCCCGAGTCCTGGCAAGATTCGTGCCCTCAGGAAGAACATCTCCCGCATACTCACTGTACTGTCTGAAGAAGAACTCGAGGGAGTGAAGGAAACCGTGAAGGAAGAGATTCAGGAGGATAGGGGCTAGATGGCGATCTGCGCGACCTGTGGGCTTCCAGAGGAGCTCTGCATCTGCGAGGAGATCGCCAAGGAGACCCAGCGAATACGAATAACCAGCGACAGGCGTCGGTATGGAAAGGTGGTAACCATCGTGGAAGGGCTCGATGCGGGCGATGTGGACCTGGACGAGCTCGCTCGGACCCTGAAGACGAAAGTAGCCGCCGGCGGTACCGTCAAGAAAGGCAGGATCGAACTACAGGGAGAACACCGCAAGAAAGTCGAACAGACGCTGTTGGAGTTGGGCTATAACGTTGAGGTTAGATGATGTAGGGAGGAGCCGCAAGAAGTTCCTAGTGAAGCATGAGCTCATCGGTTTGGGTGCCCGGGTGGTGGAAGCTGCCGACCCTGGTCACCAAGGCCTGGAGGGCCGGGTGGTGGACGAGACCCAGCATACCCTCCACATTGAGGTTGAAGGCCGGGAGCTCACGATCCCCAAGAGGGGTTCGATCTTCGCCTTCCAGTTAGGCGAGGAGGTGCTGATTTCGGGAGATAGGCTTCTCCACAGGCCTGAGGACAGGATCAAGAAGGCAAGGTGACGAGAATGGTCGCAAAGACGCGCGGGGCGGGACTGGATGTTCCCCAGCCAGAGAAGGAGTGCCGTGATCCAAAGTGCCCCTTCCATGGCCACCTAAAGGTCCGGGGAGCACTGCTTGAGGGTACCGTCATTTCGGAGAAGATGCGGAGGACCGTGACCGTGCGGCGGGACTACCAGAGACTCGTCCCGAAATTCGAGAGGCTGGAAAAGCGACAGTCCAAGTACAAGGCTCACACGCCCCCCTGTTTGGAGATAGAACTGGGCGACAGGGTCCTGATAGGGGAGTGCAGGCCGCTAGGAAAGACGGTTTCCTTCGTCGTGGTCGCAAAGCGGGGGTAGTTGCCTGAAGGGTCTTCCAGGGAAACAGACGCGAGGTCTCCCCCGCGGGGCGAGGCTTGAGTGCATCGACAACACGGGCGCGAAGCTGGTCGAGATCATCGCGGTCCTCGGCTACAAAGGAGTCCGCCGCAGGTACCCCGCGGCGGCTTTGGGAGACATCGTCGTCGGGACGGTAAAGAAGGGAAGCCCGGACATGAGGAAGCAGATTGTGAACGCCGTCGTCGTCAGACAGAGGAGACCCTTCCGACGACCGGATGGTCTGATGGTCCAGTTCGAGGACAATGCCTGCGTAATAACCACGGAGACGGGTGAGACCAGGGGTTCCGACATCAAGGGACCCGTGGCCCGGGAGGCTGCAGAGCGGTGGCCCAGAATCGCCGCCACTGCGTCCATGATCATGTAGGTGACCATATGGCGAAGACCACGAAACCGGGGAAACAGAGGAAGCGGGTACACCAGAGCCACCAACATGAGCGAGAGAAGCTGATGTCCGCTCACATGAGCACCAAGTTCCTGGAGGACACCAAGGTCGCCTACCCCAGGTCCCTGCCGGTGCGTGAGGGCGACACCGTCCTCATCATGCGAGGCGATGACCGGGGCCATGAGGGGAAGGTTACTGGCGTGGACCGTCGGGCCTTGAGGATTTTTGTCGACGGCGCAACGGTGACCAAGGCGGACGGCACAGAGGTAGGACGACCTATCCACCCCTCGAACGTAACGATCACCAAGCTGGACATGTCAGACCCGTGGAGAAGGAAGCTCATTGAGCGGGCTAGGGGAGGAAGATGACGAGGCGGAAGAGGCTGATGGCTCCCAAGGCATGGAGCATCCCCCGGAAGCGATACAAGTGGGTGATCAACCCGTCCCCCGGCCCCCACCCGGTGAACCGCTGCATCCCTCTACTCCTGGTCCTACGAGACATGCTCCACTACTGCGACAACGCCCGAGAGGCGAAGTCGGTTGTTCGCTCCCGAAGGGTGGTGGTGGATGGTCGCCTCGTTCGAGACCCAGGGTTCCCCCTGGGCCTTATGGACACGATGTCGCTGCCAGACGTCGGAGAGCACTACCGGATCCTCGTCGACACCCGAGGCCGGTTCCAGCTCGTTCCCATCAAGGATCGCGAGGCCGAGTGGAAGCTCGCCAGGATCGAGAACAAGACTGTCCTCCGAGGCGGCCGCATCCAGCTCAACCTCTCTGACGGCCGTAACATCCTGTCGAAGGACGGGCACTCCACCCGCGACACCCTCAAGATAGCCCTGCCAGGACAGGAGATCATGGACGCCTATCCCTTCCAAGAGGGGAGCGTTGCCTTGCTGATCGGGGGGAAGCACGTTGGTCAGCTTGGCCACATCGCCGAGGTCATTGTGGAGCGGAGCTCCCGTCCCAACGTCGTCCTCTTCGCGGAGGGCTTCTCCACGATTCAGGACTATGCCTTCGTGGTGGGGAAGCAGAAACCTGTCATCGCCTTCCCCGAGAGCTCGGCCTGAGGAATCCCATGAACGCGATGCGTGACATCCGGATAGAAAAGGTGGTCGTACACATCGGGGTAGGTGAAGCAGGAGACAAGCTCCTGAAGGCCCAGAAGGTCCTCGAGACCCTCACAGGACAGCGGGCTATCCAGACTATCTCGAAGAAGACCATTCGGGACTGGGGTATCCGGCGAGGGATGCCCATCGGCGCGAAAGTCACCCTCCGAGGGGAAAGGGCCGAGAAATTTCTCAGGGAAGCCCTCGTGGCCAGGGACAAGCTCCTCAACAGATACAACTTCGATCCCGAAGGCAACTTCTCCTTCGGCATCGTTGACTACACGGATTTCGAGGGCATGAAGTACGACCCTGAGGTCGGCCTCTTCGGCATGGACGTCAACGTCTCCCTCCAGCGGCCCGGTTATCGGGTGGCCAGGAGGCGAATCGGCCGGCGAACGTTGCCTCACCGGCACCGTGTTGGCCGAGAGGAGGCCATGACTTTCGCCAAGGAGAGGCTCGGCGCGGAGGTGAGGTAATAACGATGGTCAGGACTCGGAAGCAGTTCGGCCGAAAGGTGGGATGTCTACGGTGCGGCCGGAAGAGGGGCATCGTCAGGCGATATGGCCTCCACCTATGTCGTCAATGCTTTCGAGAGATGGCCTTCGAGCTCGGCTTCAGGAAGTATTCCTAGGTGATTTGATGAGACATGATCCCCTCAACGACGCCCTGGTGTCCCTGAAAAACGCGGAGGACAGCGGTCACACGTCGTGCAACATCAAGCCAGCCTCCAGGCTCATCGGTCGGGTTCTGAGGGTTATGCAGGAGTCGGACTACATTCAGGCCTTCGAGTTGAGGGAGGACGGGAGGGGAGGGTACTTCGTGGTCGACCTCAAGGGGAACGTGAACGACTGCGGCGTGATCAGGCCACGCTTTGCCGTCAAGGTCGGTGAGCTGGACCGGTATGAGTCTAGATACCTCCCTGCTCAAGATTTCGGCCTCCTCATACTGACGACAACGAAGGGAGTCCTTACGCATTCTCAGGCGAAAGACGAGGGTGTCGGCGGTCGGCTCCTGGCATACGTGTACTGAGGTGAAGTTGTGACGGTAGCAGGTGTTGCGGAGCAAGCGGTGGAGATTCCTGAGGGGGTGGAGGTCCAACTGGAGGACGACATTCTCACTGTCCGCAAAGACGACGTTGCGTTATCTAGGAACCTCGCCCACCCACGGGTAGACATACGCCTGGAGGGTTCCACCATTCGCGTCACGTGCGTTATGCCCAGGAGGCGGGAGAAGGCCGTGGTGGGAACGTTGGCGTCTCATATCAACAACATGATCCGTGGCGTCATGGAGCCCTTCGTCTACACCATGAGGATCGTGTACGCCCACTTCCCCGTCAAGGTCACCGTCCAAGGAGGTGACGTGGTCATCGACAACTTCCTGGGAGAGCGGTACCCCAGGAGGGCCAAGATCCGAGGTGACACCTTGGTCGACGTCAAGGGAGATACCCTGACCCTCACCGGCCCCAGCGTCGAGGACGTCAGCCAGACCGCTGCCAACATCGAACAGGCGACCCGGATCAAGAAGAAGGATCCGCGGGTGTTTCAGGACGGCATCTACTTGGTCAGCAAGGGGGAGGGTTAATTGGCGGGGAAGGACAAATTCCCCACGAGGACCGAGATCCGCAAGGCTCGAAAGGCTGAACTGCAGGATTGGTGCCGGAGCGCTGAGCTAGATGATGCCGGGACCGTTGCTGAGCTCCGCGAGAGGCTCCTTGGCCACCTGGAGGCGATGGAGGAAGAGGTTGAGCTCGAAGAAGAGGAGGTCGCCGAGGAGGAGATCCTCGAGGAAGTCTACGCAGTGAAGGAGAAGGCCTCCCTCGACTCGGCGACTGTCAAGCTGCTCGCACTGCGACGTCAACTTCGGGACCGTCGCCCGCGCTTCCGTCGACAGGAGTGGTTTCGCTACGGCCGACTGGGTGACAAGTGGCGGAGACCAAGGGGCAAACACTCGAAGTTGCGACGGCGCCTGGGATACCGAGGGTCCTTGCCCTCGTCGGGACACCGAGGTCCTCGGGAGGTTCGGGGCCTGCATCCCACAGGCTTTGAGGAGATCTTGGTACACCGTCCGGGGGAGCTTGAGGGACTGGACGCAAAGACGCAGGCCGTGCGGATTGCGCACAGTGTCGGCACCCGGAAGCGTATCGTGATTCAGGAAGAGGCCGATGAGGCGGGGATAAGGGTCCTTAACAGGGTGGTGGAGTGAACCTCAGCAATCAGCGCAGGATGGCCGCGGCAATCCTGAAGTGTGGGGAAAACCGGGTCTGGATCGACCCCAACCGCCTGGATGACGTAGCGGACGCCATTACGCGGGACGATGTGAGGGCCGTCATCGACGCAGGACTCATCCGGAAGCTCCCAATCCAGGGGAAGTCCCAGAGCCGCATCCGGTACAGGGCTCAGCAGAGGAAGAAGGGGAGACGTCGCGGCCCTGGAAGCCGCAAGGGGGCCAAGGGCGCCAGAGGTCCCAAGAAGGAGCACTGGATGCGCACGATCAGGGCCTTGAGGGAGGTCCTCCGTGAGCTGCGGGACCAGGGGAAGATTGATCAGGCGAGTTATCGGAAACTGTACCTCAGGGCCAAGGGAGGCATGTATCGCAGCAGGGCCCATCTCCTGCAACATCTAGAGTCCGAGGGTTATCTCAAGGGGGGAACGTGATGTCCGAGGGTCCCCGCTACAAAGTGCCCTTCCGGAGACGCCGGGAGGGTCGGACGGATTATCGGCGCCGTCTGTCACTCTTGAGGTCTAGCAAACCAAGGGCGGTGGTGAGGAAGACCCTGAGCAATACCATCGTCCAACTCGTTGACGGACCAGCCACAGGAGACAGAATCGTCGTCTCTGCCTTCGCCCGGGAGTTGGGGCGTTTCGGTTGGGAGGGTCCGACGGGCAACGTGCCCGCTGCCTACCTGACGGGCTACCTAGCCGGCATCAGGGCAGTGTCTGGGGGCGTCCGGGAGGCTGTTCTCGACATAGGCCTTCATCCCCCATCCCGAGGCGGACGGGTGTTCGCAGCGTTGAAAGGCATCTTGGATGCCGGAGTCGCGATTCCCCACGGGGAGGGGGTGCTCCCCGCAGACGAGAGGGTCCGAGGCGAGCACATCTCCAAGGATGCACCCGCCAAGTTCGAGAAGGTGAAGAAGCGGTTGGAGGCCGCCCATGAGAAGGCTTGAGGAGTGGATTCCGAAGACGGCCCTTGGCAAGATGGTCGTTCGGGGAGAGGTCACCTCCATGGGCGAAGCCCTCCGGACAGGCCTCCCGTTGCGGGAGCCGGAAATCGTGGACGTTCTCTTGCCGGAGATGGACGATGAGGTTCTCGATGTCAACATGGTCCAAAGGATGACGGACTCCGGCCGAAGGATCAACTTCGTCATCACCGTCGTCGTGGGCAATGGTGACGGGTATGTGGGCGTGGGAAGGGTCAAGGGCAAGGAAGTGGGCCCGGCCATTCGTAAGGCCATTGACAATGCCAAGCTCAACATCATCGAGGTCAAGCGGGGGTGTGGATCGTGGGAGTGCGGATGCCTCCGGCCGCACACCCTTCCCTTCAAGGTCACGGGTAAGAGCGGCTCGGTGAAGGTTACCTTGAAGCCGGCCCCCCGGGGCGTGGGCATGGCCGTGGCAGACATCGTGAAGAGCGTGGTGAGACTCTCCGGCGTTGAGGACGTGTGGGGTTTCTCCAGGGGCCACACGAAAACCACGGTCAACTACGCCCATGCAGCCTTTGAGGCCCTCAGGAAGACCATGGAGTTCAAGGTCTCTGGAGGACAGATGGGCTCGCTACACATTCTTTCCGGGCCGGCTGTCCCCTACGAAGTTGACCTGACGGCTGTGGAGCCGGAAGAGGAGGCAGTCGAGGCCGGCGAGGAGCCCCCCCTCCCCGCTGAGGGGGAAGCCCCAGCTGAGGCCCCGGAAGAGAAGGCCCAGCCCGAAGCGCGGGGAGAGCCCGAAGGGGAAGCCGAGGCCACGGCCGAGGACGAAGCCGCGAAACCCACTGAAGCCACTGGTAAGAAACCCGAAGAGGAAAGTGAGGGCGCGAAGAAATGAGCCTCGGCGTCGTCAGGGTCAGGGGAACAGCCAACGTCAGGAGGGACATCCAGGACACCCTCCAGATGCTTCACCTTCACCGTCCGAACCACTGTGTCATCGTCCCCCCACGGGAGGACTACCTGGGCATGCTGCAAAAGACCAAGGACTACATCACCTGGGGCGAGCTGAATCTGGAGGTCCTGTCGAAACTCCTGACATCCAAGGCTCGGGTGGCTGGCGACAAGCCCCTTACTGACAAGTTCGTGAAGGAGTCTCTGGGATTCCCCTCAGTCAAGTCCCTGGGTAAGGCCCTCACCGAGGGGGACGTGGAGATGACGAAGCTGCAGGACGTGAAACCCGTGTTCCGCCTCCATCCACCAAAACGGGGCTATGAGGGCATTAAGCGCCCCTTCTCCAACGGGGGGGCCTTGGGCTACAGGGGAGAGTCCATAAACGACCTGATCCTTAGGATGTTGGACTAGAGATGGGAAGGACGAAGAGGCTTCGGGGACAGAGGACCCACGGACGTGGGAAGAAGGCCGGTCGAGGCAAAGGGAAGAGAGGAGGCCACGGCCAGGCGGGTCTCTTGAAGCACAAGTACAAGTGGATGGTGAAGTACGACCCTGACCACTTCGGCCAGAGGGGATTCCAGCGGCCCAAGGCCCTCCAGGGCCGGATTTCCGTCATGAACCTAGGCGGGATGGAGGATGACCTTGAGGGGTTGGTGGAAGCTGGCTTCGCCAAGGAGAGAAAGGAAGGAGGTTTTGAGGTCGATCTCGTTGCCGCCGGTGTCCAGAAACTCCTGGGAGCAGGAAACGTTAAAGCGCCTCACCGGGTAATCGTCTCTGTGGCGACGGCGAAGGCGGTGGCGAAGATCAAGGAGGCCGGGGGAGAGGTGGTTCTGCAGGCCCAAGAGGGATAGTCCTTGATGCCGACCCCCCGAGGAAAGAGCCTCCTGTACAAGCTAAAACCCATCACCGACAGGCTCCCTGCGGTCACGAGGCCTGAGGGCCACGTCCACTTCCGGACGAAGATGCTCTGGGTCTTGCTGATCCTGGTCATCTATTTCGCCCTCACGAACGTGTACATCTACGGCCTGGACCGCACCCAAGTTGTAGACTTCTTCGCTAGCCTTCGAGCCATCCTTGCAGGGGCCCAGGGTTCGGTGCTCCACCTGGGCATCGGTCCCATCGTCACCGCTTCCATCATACTGCAGTTGTTCGCCGGAGCGAAGATCATCCGATTGGACCTGACCAAAGACGACGACAAGGCCGTCTATCAGGGGACCCAGAAGTTCCTGGTCCTCGTCATGATCGTCGTCGAGGCAGTGCCTCAGGTCTTTGGCTTCCTGAAACCTTCGCCAGCCTTCGTCGATGGCATAGAAGGCGCCGTTGCAGGGTACGGGGATTTTCTAGCGAAGGCTGTCATCGTCATCCAACTCTTCATCGGAAGCTACGTCATCTTCCTCATGGACGAGGTTGTCTCCAAGTGGGGCATAGGGAGTGGCATCTCTCTCTTCATCGCCGCGGGCGTGTCCCAGGCCGTCTTCACTGGTGCCTTCAACTGGATGCCAGCCAATCCTGGCGACCCAACGCCGGCCGGCACCATACCTAAGACGATCTACTACCTCCAGACCACGCCCTCACAGGAACTCGTTGGGGGCGGGTACGAGGTGGTCCTGTTGGGAGAGCCAAATTCGCTCATTGCCCTAGTGGCCACCATCGTCATATTCCTCTTGGTGGCTTACACAGAATCCAGCCGGGTTGAGCTGCCCTTGGCCCATGGCATGGCTCGGGGAGCTCGAGGCCGATATCCGTTCAAGCTCATCTACGCCTCCGTTCTGCCCGTTATACTCGTAACGGCGGTCCTGGCCAACATCAGCATGTTCACCCTCCTCTTCTGGCAGAACCCGGATTGGCCGTTGGTTGGGAGACAATACTGGCTGGGAGCATACCCGGATCCAGCTAGTGAACTCGTCCGACAAGGAGTGCTTCAACCGACCACGCCCATTGGAGGCGTCGCCTTCTACGTGTCTACAGTCAACGGGCTGCGGGACTGGCTCCTCCCGTTGGTGGCGCCGGACAGGTATGGAGCTGTCCTCGTTGCCTTCGGCAAATCATCCCTGCAGGTCCTGCTACACGTGATCATCTACGTGACGCTCTTCATCGTGGGTTCCATCATCTTCGCCAGGTTCTGGATCGAGACTACGGGCATGGGACCAGAGGGCGTGGCAAGGCAGATTCGATCCAGTGGCCTGCAGATACCGGGCTTCCGAAGGGACCCACGAGTGTTGCGTCGAATCTTGGAGCGGTACATCCCGGTGGTGACCATCATTAGCGGAGCGGCTGTCGGCACTCTGGCCGCCGGGGCGGATCTGTTTGGGACGGTGGGAAACGCTAGTGGCACGGGGGTCCTGCTAGCCGTAGGCATCTTGATCCAGTTCTACGAGGCGGTTGGGAGGGAGCAGATGATGGAGATGCATCCCCTTCTGAGACAGTTCTTCGGTTCCTCCTAGCGAGGGCTATCATCAGCTTGCCGGAAGCCTAGGAAGAGCCACTCATCAAATGCGTAAGTATGGCCTTCTGGGCGTGGAGCCTGTTCTCCGCCTGGTCCCAGACCAAGGAGCGCTCGCCATCGATGACGCCGTCCGTTATTTCCATTCCGCGATGGGCTGGCAGACAGTGCATGACGAGGGGATCCTCCCCGCTCGCCTCCAGCAGTTCCTCGTTCACCTGATAAGGCGCGAAGACGCGTTCCCTCTGCTCCGTCTCCTCCTCCATCCCCATGGAGACCCACACATCGGTGTAGACGATGTCTGCCCCCGTCACAGCCCGTCTCGGGTCAGCGGTGAGTTCCAAAGTGGAGCCGACCTGAGCAGCGATTCCGGTAGCTCGCTTTACGATCTCGCCGTTGGGCATGTAGCCGGGAGGACATCCCGCGCTCATATTGACTTCGGAAAGGGCGCAACCCAGGAGGAGGGAGTTGCACACATTGTTACCATCCCCCACATATGCGAGCTTTAGGCCCTCGAGGGAGCCGACGGCTTCCAGGATGGTGTAGAGGTCCGCGACAATCTGGCAGGGATGCTCTAGATCGTCGAGGGCGTTGACGACAGGCACGGTGGCCTCTTGGGCCAGACGAACCATGTCCTCGTGCCGCATGGCGCGATAGACGATTCCGTCCACGTATCTGCTGATGACGCGGGCCGTATCTTCCAGGGTCTCGCCGCGGCCGAGCTGCAAGTCTTGCGGGTTCAAATAGATCGCCGTCCCGCCCAGTTGATTCATGCCGACCTCGAAAGACAAGCGTGTCCTGGTGCTAGGCTTCTCGAAGATCATGCCCAGCGTCTTCGACTTCAAAGGCTGGTAGACCTCTCCGGAACGCAGCCGATTCTTCAGGCTCCGGGTCTCGTCAAGGATGGTGCTAAGGTCCGAGGCAACGTCCATGACGGAGATCAGGTTTCTGGCCACCACGAGCCCAGCCAACGGACCTCTTGGCTTAAACCTTGGGAACCATGACGCTCGGAGCTGTCACCAGGGTTAAGTAGCCACAGCCCATGAGCGTCCGCGGTGTTCGCTGAAGAGGACCCCGCACAGGAACGGAGAAAGCGACGCGGCAAGTATCTGGGGATCTTGGGGCTGCTTCTCATGTTCGGCTCTGGCCTCTCTATCATCCTCGTCCCGCCGGAACTGTGGCAGTATCTCCTCATTCCCCTCGTCTTCGGCACCGGCTTGGTGGTTTTCGGCTATTTCCTCGTGCGATGACACGCCGCCCAAAGGCCTTTATCGTCAGTCTGATTGTATCAAACAGTGGCCGGGATGGGGTAGTGGTTATCCTGGGGGACTGTGGATCCCCTGACCCGGGTTCAATAGGCCCTGATCCGCTCGGGGCCGGAAAGTCTCGGTCCCGGCCCTCCCCTTTTGTTGTGGAGTGATTTGGACGCCCCCTTCCCGGCAAACGTGACGGAAAAGCTTTTCTGTGGAACTCCCCCTGTTGTTGAGTAGCCTGAGAGAAGACAAATCCCGGGCGACGTGAGGCGGTGCAATGATAAAGCAAGCCGAGGAGAGTTATCGGGCAGCCGAGCTTGAGGAGCGAGTGGCGTCTCTCTGGGCCGAGAACAAGGCCTACGAGAAGACGAAGAAGCATCGGGAGAAGGGCGAACGGTTCGCCTTCGTCGACGGGCCTCCCTACACGACAGGAAGCGTCCACGTCGGGACCGCTCGAAACAAGATCATCAAGGACACGGTCCTGCGCTGGCTCCGCATGAAAGGGTTCAACGTCAGGGATCAGCCTGGTTACGACATGCACGGTCTCCCCATCGAGGTTCTCGTGGAGAGAACACTGGGCATCACGGACAAGAGACAGATCGAAGAGGAAGTCGGCGTCGCCAATTTCATCGAGAAGTGCCGAAGCTATGCTCTGGAGCGCCTCCAGAAGATGTCGGAGCAGTTCTCCGACCTGGGTGTCTGGATGGATTGGGACAAGCCGTACATGACCATCACCAACGACTACATCGAGTCCGCGTGGTGGACCATTAAGAGGGCTCATGAGCGGGGGCTCCTTGCCCAGGCCCAGAGATCTCTTGAGTGGTGCCCCCGCTGCGAGACCCCCGTGGCTGGGTATGAAATCGAGTTCTGGGATGAAACAGACCCCTCGATCTACGTGCGATTCCCGCTCACGGACGGGACCGGTAGCCTCCTCATCTGGACCACGACCCCCTGGACCCTTCCGGCGAATCTCGCCGTCGCGGTCAACCCCGAATTCTCCTATGCATGGGTTCGCTTTCGGGCCGATGAGAAGGAGGAGGCAGCCTGGATAGTGGACCAGAACGTGGAGGCCGTGATGGGGGCTGCAGGGATCGAGGAGTACGAGGTATTGCGGAGGACACGGGGCACTGACCTGGTGGGACTTGAGTACCAGCATCCCCTCCTCGAAGAGGTCAGCATCCAGGGCACGTTCGGCGGAGAATGGCTCCACCGGGTCCTCCCTTCGGAGACGGTCACCACGGAGTTCACAGGCCTCGTTCACACAGCCCCCGGCCATGGACCCGAAGACTTCGAGATCGGACGAGCACACCAGTTGGAGCCCTTTAGCCCCATCGACGACGGAGGCCGCTTCACCGCTGAGGGGGGGAAGTACGAAGGCATCACGACCAAGGATGCCAACGACTTGATCATCGAGGACCTCCGAGCCAAAGGCCTCCTCTTCCACAGGGAGGACCTCGTGCACAGATATGGCCACTGCTGGCGATGTTCAACCCCTATTATCTACCGTGCCACCAACCAGTGGTTCGTTCGGGTGACGAAGCTCAAGGACAAGATGCTGTCCGAGGTCCAGCGAATTCAGTGGACCCCCGACTGGGCCGGGAGCGCCCGTCAATACGATTGGGTTTTGAACGCCAAGGATTGGACCATATCCCGGCAGCGCTACTGGGGCGTTCCGTTGCCTGTATGGGAGTGCCCGCAGGGCCACCTCAGGGTGGTCGGTGGCGCGGAGGAGCTCAGAGATGGCTTGGGCTACGATGAAGGAATGGACCTCCACAGGCCCTGGGTCGACACCATCCAACTCACTTGCGAGGAGTGTGGAGGCCGTATGTCCCGCGTGAAGGACGTCTTGGACGTCTGGTTCGATTCCGCCGTCTGCTCGTGGGCAAGCCTGGGCTATCCAAAACGACTAGAGGAGTTCGGACACTGGTGGCCATCTCCCTGGATCACGGAAGCTCACGACCAGACAAGGGGGTGGTTCTACTCTCAATTGGGCGCGGGCGTTGTCGCCTTCGACCGTTGTCCATATGATAGCGTCCTCATGCATGGGTGGGTCTGGCCCCCCGAGGGAGAGGAGGCCTTCTCCAAGAGCAGGGGCGACTCCCTAACCCCCCAAGACGTGGCCAGAGAATATGGTAGAGACGCTCTCCGTTTCTACGAGCTGAAGGCGGCTCCCCCCTGGGATGACTTCGCCTTCCTCTGGGATGAAGTCAGGAACGCCCATAGGACCCTGAACATCCTCTGGAACGTGCACCGCTTCTCGACCCTCTACATGTCCTTAGACGCCTTTGATCCGTCGAAACACCCTCTCGAGGGGCTCCGAGAGAAGATGGCGCCGGAGGACAGGTGGATGTTGAGCAGGTTGCAGGCGGTCGTGGGTGAGGTCGGGCAGGCGCTGTCGTCATACAACCTCCACAGGGCGGCCAGAAGCCTGGAAGACCTAATTGTCAGGGACCTCTCCCGCTGGTACGTCCGCCTTATCCGTGACAGGACGTGGATAGAGGGCGAGAGCTCCGAGAAGCTGTGTGCCTACCGGGTCCTCTATGATGTCCTCATGGGGGTCTCCAAGCTACTTGCTCCTATCGCCCCGTTCATGGCCGAGGCCATCTACCAGGACTTGGGTGGCCCCCACCCAACGGTGCACATGGAGGACTGGCCCTCCTCAGATCCCGGACTCAGAGACGAGGCCCTAGAAGAGATGATGGCCACCGCCAGGGCATTCGTCGAGGAAGCCAGTCGGCTCAGGCAGACCAAGAGCTATAGGCTACGATGGCCGGTGGCCCGTGTCGTCCTCCTGCCGACCGACACGCCGACGAAAAAGGCCCTGGAGGATATGAAGGACATCCTGCTCGACCAGATGAACTCTAAGGTGGTGGAAATCCTCCGCCCAGAGGAGGTCTGGTCGGAGCTGGACCTTGGCATGACCCCGGTTCAACCGATCATCGGGAAGAGGTACAAGTCCCTTCTCCCCGCGATTCTCGACACGCTCTCCAAAGCTGATCCCGGAGTAGTGAGAGAGGCGGTGGAGAGAGGGTCGTACGAGGTTGAGATCAAGGGCAAGCCGATTCAGATCACCTTGGACATGGTGGGCTTCGAGCACCGCCTTCCCGAAGGCTTCTCGGAGGGTGGTACTTCGAAGGGCGTAGTCTATATGGATTTCCGCCGCACGCCGGAGATTGAGTCCGAGGGATACGCCCGCGAACTGGTCCGGCGTGTGCAGCAGATGAGGAAAGACCTGGACCTCTCCGTCGAGGACTACGTGGAGACGGAAGTCCAGTCCAGTAGTCGCCTCAGGACATACTTCGACGAGTGGGGAGACTACATTTGCACGGAGACCAGGACGAGGGATCTTTCCCTGGTGCAGCGCAAACCCAAGGGCTCCCTGGTGAAGGGCTGGAACGTTGAGGAGGAGAGGATCATTATCGGCTTGGCGAAGGCTTCCTGAGGCCAGCGAGGGCGCTCTCCAAGGCTTCCATCAACTTCGGGACGGTCTGGTAGCCCCTCAACTCCTCAGGCTTGATCCAGCGGTTCTCCACGTGTTCCCAGTCCATCGTGACATCGCGACGTGTGACTTCGAATAGGAACGGGTTCACCTCCCAGATGACGTCATCTTTGCCGCCTCTCGCGAGGACGGTCTCCCCTTTGCTCAGGAGGCGTGCATCATCGATTCCTGTCTCCTCTCTGATCTCAATTGTCGCTCTCTCCAACGCCCCTTCATCTCCTTCGATATACCCTGAGACTCCCGCCCACCGGCCCGGGAAGCTGCCCACTTCCTCGCTCCTCTTGAGTACAAGGACCTCACCGGCCTCGTAGAGGAAGGCGGTGACGACGGGTGCGAGTCGCACCCCCTCAATCTCTACATACCCCCGGTCTGCGTCGACGAGGATTTTGTCGCCGGTTCTGAAAAGATCAGTCGGGACGCCGTCAACCATCGTCGTCTCCCCGATGATGGCTCCCGTGGCCACGACCGCTTCGGCCGTCTGACACACCAAGGCGGCTGGCGCTTTGCCCCTCACACTCAGAGAGTAGAGAACGTAGGATCCTGCCGTGCTTCCCTTGCCCCTGGGAAAGACCAGAATCCTCCCGGTGACGGGTGTGCCCTTAAGATCGCTGTTCTCCGCAAGGAGCTCACCAGTCTCTCGATCCACGCCGCCAAGAAACGAAAGAGGTTTCTCCAAGACGAGGGCTGCACCGCTGACTCGGCCACCGTAGATCTTCCTGGCCTCAAATCTCATCTCTCTTTCCTCATCAACTCCTTGCTATCCGCGATGTGGACGCGCTGTCCCGAGAGCGCCGGGAGGTAGACTGCTGCCTTGGCTGAGGGGCTTCCCACCTCGTGAGCGATCAAGTCAAGCGGGGTTACCTCTGGGCAGGTGTCAAAGACCACCGTGCCTCCCATGGCTCGGATGCGTTGGATCGCACGCTCCGCACCTTTGGCCATCAATCGCGAGGTGAAGACCCATACAGGGACTCTCGGTTCCTCCCGCTCCATCAGGTCGGCCACCTCTTCCAGCTCCCGCCTCGAGAGCTGGGGACAGCCGAAGGCAATGAGCTCATAGTGTTCTGCCGAAAGAAGCTGAGCTTTCGCCTCTTCCAGATCTGATTCGGTGACTTCCACCGTCTCTATGCCGGAGACTTCCGCCGTTTCCCACTCCGGGGTGAGGCCCTTGACATGGTACAGGGTAATGTCGCTGCTCGTGGCCATGCCCGCTCCCATGGCCTTGAGTTCATCTTCCTGACCCTTGATATCCTCGATGAGAGGGACGCCACTTCCGAGGAGCTTCCCCAGATGGTGGCCCAGGAGGGAGAACTCGTAGCCGCTCAAGGAAGCGATCACCCTTACCCTGATGGTGGCTGTTCGGTTCTTGTCAAGGTGGAGGCCGTAGTTGGGGGTCAAGCCGGTGATTCCAGAGGCCAGGGCAGAGGGGCCTCCCTCCCTGTTGGTTCTTGCCCCCAGAACGGAGTTGGCGAAGATGGCCGCCGAAGACTCAGCCCACGCGACATGCTCTCCCATGGCTGGTCTGTTTCCAATCTGGTAGGGTATGCAGCTCCACGTTTCCTCCGCACCCATTCTGCGGTACGCTTCAACGATTCGCAGCTGTCGAGAGGCGAAATCCTCTGGGATCCTCATGCTGCTCCACGCTTGAAGGTCCATCCCTAGCGGATTGACGGTGGTACGAACCTTCACCCGGGCCGTCTGGGAGAACTCCTCCAGGAACTCGAGTCCAGCCTCTCCCACGATTTTGTAGCTCGCACCGGAGACATGAACGGATGTGACGGGGATCAGTCGGCTTGCGCCGTAGACCTCGCCCAGGGCGACGAGGAGTTCCATGGACTTCCGCTCAGCGGCGGTGCCGTGGGTGAGCAGGCGCTCCTGATCACGAGTGAGATCCATGTGCTCGTCCTCCCTCGAAGTACTCGCGGACGATCTCCAGCGCTCTCTCCCGCTTGGCTGGATATGCGGCTACCTTCGCCTTCGCTGCGATGACGTCGTCGTGATCGGCTAGTCTGACCCTGCCGAGGTATGCTTCCTGCTTGTCGAATCGGAGGTACAGGCGGCAGTCAGCATCGACCCTGCGATCGAGGGTCCTGAGGACCTCCTCGAGTTCCTTCGCTTCCCGCACTCTCTGCCAGAACTCGTCGATGGCCTCGGAGTCCTTGACGACTGCAGTAAAGACTGCGATTCGGTTCCCGTAATGCCCTTCCGTCGTCCGTACGTCAGGGTTGTCAACGCCACTGACCTGCGTGAAGGCCCGCAACACTCTCTCTTCCTTCTCCGTTGCGTGGCAGTGAACCCTGAACTCGATGCGACGAAACATCGCACTACCCGAAGACATTTCGGAGGACCCGCTGAGCCTCCTTGTGGAACTTCTCAAGGGAACCCTCGTTGACAATCACGTAGTCCGCCAGGGCGATCACCTGGCCCAGCCCCCATCTCAGCTCTCTGCGATCTCGCTGGTGGAAGTCCTCCTCACTCAACACGTCGTCCTCTCGACCCCGTTTCGCTATCCTCTTGTGACGCGTCTGAGGGGAGGCGTGCACGGCAACGACGGCGAGGTGGCGCCCAAAGCTTTCCTGGAAGTGGGCTACTTCATCCATGCTTCGGACACCGTCAATTATCGTCTGGTCGGCCGCCACACGCTCAAGCGTCCTCCTCGCCCATACGTCGGGACCGTAAATCCTCCGCTCGTCATCGGCAAGGCCACCAACGCCCTCATCGGAAGGCCGAATCCCTCTCCTTGCTGCTCCCTCCCTCACGACATCGCCCATTCGGATCACCGTGAAGCCGGCCTTGGAGGCCACGGCAAGAAACTCCTCCTTCCCGCAACCTGGCATGCCGGTAAGGCAGAGGGCCTTCCGAGTGGGCATTCCCGATTCCTACCTTAGGGCCGTAGATAATCGTTTTGGTGCTAGGGAGGCCAGATGGGTCGCAGCCCACAGAAAACTAGATATAAAACGCGGCTAGTCTTTAGCTGGAGGGAGGCGGCTCCATGCCCATTGACCTGAAGCTGGAGGAGTTGAGATTCGGGACGGACCTGCTTAAGCGGGGCTTTGCGAAGATGCAGAAGGGTGGCGTGATCATGGACGTCACGAACGCCGAGCAGGCCGTAGTCGCCGAAGAGGCGGGAGCGGTGGCTGTCATGGCCCTGGAGAGGGTCCCAGCAGACATCCGGGAGGCCGGTGGAGTCGCCCGAATGGCCGATCCCAAGAAGGTGGAGGAGATCATCAGCGCGGTGACGATTCCCGTCATGGCGAAGGCGAGAATAGGACACGTCATGGAGGCCCGAGCCCTGGAGTCCATGGGGGTGGACATGATCGATGAATCGGAGGTCCTCACTCCCGCGGATCCCTACTTCCACATCTACAAGAAGGACTTCACGGTCCCCTTCGTCTGCGGATGCCGCTCCTTGGCGGAGGCAACGCGTCGGGTCTTTGAGGGGGCGGCCATGATGAGGACCAAGGGGGAGGCAGGGACGGGCAATGTCATCGAGGCCGTGAGGCACATGCACCTCCTGAACCGGGCCATTGCAGAGCTCAAGGACATGGAGCACGACGGGCTCCGCCGCGTCGCCAGCAACTATGGAAAGAGCTATCTCAAGCTTCTGGAGGCTGTCCGGAAGTCCCAAGGGAGTTTTGAGCCAGTCTCCGACGACGATACCATCTTCGCTAACGTCATGCTGAAGGACTGCCAGGAGGGGCTGTTCGAGGTCCTGTTGGAGATCAGGGACATGCAGAGGCTCCCCGTCGTGAACTTCGCCGCGGGAGGCCTCGCCACTCCGGCCGACGCCGCCCTCATGATGATGATGGGTTGCGACGGCGTGTTTGTCGGCTCCGGCATCTTCAAATCTGAGAACCCATCATCGCGCGGCCGAGCTATCGTCGAGGCCGTGACCCACTACGACGACCCGAGTATCATCGCCGAGGTCTCCAAGGACCTTGGGGAGCCCATGAAGGGGCTGGACATCACCGAGCTGCCCGCGGAGGCTCGTCTCCAGGAGCGGGGCTGGTAGTCCTTCGCAAGACCTCCTGAAGCAGTTCATCGATTCCCTGTCCGGTGAGTGCGGAGATTCGCGGTCTGCTGCTCTTCGACGGGCCCAGGTCGGCCTTGTTCTCCACATCCAGGATCGGCGTTTCCGGGTACAAGTCTCGGAGCTCAGCGAGAAGGGCCTCCTGCTCTTCCATGGGGTAGCCGCACGTCTCGGTCGGATCCAGCAAGAACACGATTGCCGTGGCAAGATGACGAAGGGCGACGAGGGCCTTCCTCTCCAATTCATTTCTCTCGTGGATCGGCCTGTCCAGCAACCCGGGCGTGTCCATTATCTGCCACCGAGTGCCATTGAGGTCGAAGTGTCCCAGGAACAGGTCCAAGGTCGTGAAGGGGTAGGAGGCGACCTTTGGTCGGCCGCTGCTCGTGGCCCGCACGAGCTGACTCTTGCCCACATTCGGGGCACCCGCTACCACCATGGTTGGGTGCGAGGGGTCCACGATGGGGAGCCCCTTGAGGTCGTCCCGAATCGCTCCAAGAAACGCGAGCGGCTCCTCCAGGGCCTCCACCAGGGAAGACACCCTCCCGTAGCACTCCTTCCGAGCCCTCTCGATTTCTGGCACATTCTGGCCACGACGGATGGCCTTCCGGGCCACTCGGCCCACCTCGGCGACCTTCTCATAGGTCCATCGGAGAGTTCCTAGGGCCTTTCTCGTCTCATCGATCCCTGCTACGATGTCCACCAACTCCCAGTAGAAAGGAGGCAACTGGTCGAAGCTCGGGAACGAACTGTAGACCCTCTTGAGGGTAGATCTGATCGTCTCGCAGAGGGCATCCACTCGCGATTGCGAAATGGATTTCAGCCTCTCCAATCGGTTGTGTCCCTTACCCCTCGCCTTCTTCGTCCGCCGGAAGGCCTTGTCGAGGAGTTCTTGTGCCCTGGGAACCGTGGGGACTTGAAACACGCCCGTGATAGGGTCCGCGGTCCAATAACCCTATCGAAGGTGCCGGGCCAACACCCTATCAGACTATAGAATAGTTACGAAAGGGACAATAGCGCGGTCCACCCAATACCCCCTCCAATGCCCTGTGACAAGAGTTGCATGGGGCTCGTGGTCCACCCGCCGGAGGATGGCTGCTGTCACAGCTGCGCTTGCTTCGACGGCGAGGTCTGCATCGCCCCGGAGATGGGCTACTTCCCCAAGCACTACTCTCGCTACCTTTGGGGCTAGTGGACCCCTGCTCCGAGCCCGAGGCTCGTAGCTCAGTGCGACGATTCCCGTTCGGTCGGATACCAAGCCCAACGATCTCCTGGGCTGCGGATTCTAGAGCAGAAAGTTGACTCCGAGGGCTAAGATGGCGATGAGGACTATGAGGGCCCTGTTGACTCCCGCGAGGAAGTTGGTGACGATGAAGTAGTGTGCGCTGAGGGCCGCTCCCTCGTGGTTGAACAGGGAGTACACGTAGAGGGGAACCGTATCGGACATGAAGGGCAAGGCTAGAAGGGCGAAGAGCCCGACGTACTTGGTTTTCGAGACGAACCTGATGCACCAGTCGACGAATCTTTTGGCGTGGGAGTTCTTGGCGGAGGTCTTCTTGATGAGCTTGTCGGCTCGAAGGCCCACTAGGAAGATCATCCAGCTTCCCGCGGCCTTGCCTAGTCCAATGGTGACGGCGGCGACGCCGTAGAGGGCTGGCTGTGTCAGCAGCGGTACAAGGGCGACCTCCACCGGGGTGGGGAGTACTACGGCTACCAGGATGCTGTAGACGAACAGCAGTGGGAGGAACAGGTAGGGTTCCGTCAAGGTGTCTAGGAGCTGAACGATGAACTCCACGCGATAACCGAGATTAAGGTGGAAACGGGCCTATATCAATCCCTTCAGACGCCCATCATTGCTGATAATCAAACCAGGAAACGGGGATTCTCGAGACTAGCTCTAGGCCCATTCTCGCGGGGGCGCAAAGAGGGTATATTTCAAACCCGCTCACCCCCTCATCATTGATGATTATCAGACCTAGCAGTCTCCGGCTGGAGACGGGCATCGACACCAGGTCTCGTTAGAAGAACCACCCGACTCAGCTCCACCTCATCCCTTACCTCATAACCCAGGGCCCCACCGAGTCGGAAGGCGAAGGCCCTGATCTTGGCGTGAGAGGGCATGTTGTCCATGCTCAGCCGTTCCCGAGACTGCCCCACCCAGACGTAGCCCTTGCACTCCACGAAGTCGGCCGCCCCAATCCCATCCAGTTGGGCGTATTCCTCCTCCCACCCCAGGTTCCACCCATCGACGAGGGTGTGGCGGATGACCCGCCTAGTGTCCAGAGAGGGCAGGAGCTGGAGAGTCCTCATGAGGTTCCACCATTCCTGCCTGGACTGAGGGAGGCACAGCTCCGTGTAGATCCTTTCGTTTGGGGCCGCCACGGTGACGTAGAGCTGCGTAGGGAGCGGGTCGAGCCTCTCCAAGACGGTTGGCGCGGTCCCGTTGGTGACGAGGAAGGTAGTCAGTCCCCGAGCATGGCAATCTTCGAGAAACTCCCCGAGTCGGGGGTACATGGTGGGTTCCCCGGTCAGGGAGATGGCCACGTGTCTCACGTCGTTGGCTTCCAACCACGTCTCCAACGCCACCTTGGGGTTGCCCTTGTAGCCGGAGAGCAGAGCCTTCTGGGCGGCCAACGATTCCGCCAGCAGGAAATCGGGGTTGTCGACGTGGCCGAGACCCTCGCCCCAGTAGGCCTGATCCCGCCAGCAGAAGAGGCAGCCGAGGTTGCAGTTGTTGATCGTCGGTGTCATCTGCATGCAGCGGTGGCTCTCGATGCCATAGAATCGCTGCTTGTAGCAGCCCCTGTTCTGTGTCAGGGACTTCTTCGTCCAATGGCACAGCTTGACGCCGCTGTGGGAGCCGACGAGCTTGTAGCCCTGACGCCTAAGAACCTCCTCCGTGGGGGAGTCCAGCATCACCTGCATCGATGGTCAATCCCCGATAAATCCCTTCTCATGACCATCGCTGTCGATCTCTCGGTTGTTGCCGGACCGCGAAGAATACGGACATTATCGTTTCTGATGATAATATAGTAGCAAGAGTCGGAACAGCGACCCGTCCCACATTGGGCGCGACAGGTCCTTATCCTCGGCCACCTTTCCCCAAGTCGATGCTAGACTGGGCCGAGAAACACAGGCCCAGGTCCCTGAAGGATGTCGCGGGGAACCCTACGGCCACCGGTCAGCTGGAGGCATGGGCCGAGTCCTGGGAGCGCGGGACCCCCAAGAAGAGGGCGATCATCTTGGTGGGGAATCCCGGCATCGGCAAGACGAGCGCGGCACACGCTCTCGCGGGCGACTTCGGCTGGGGCGTGATCGAGATGAACGCTTCCGACAAGCGGAACGCGGCGGCAGTGAAGGAGATAGCCACGCGCGGTGCCCTGTATGAAACGTTCACCGATGACGGCGACTTCATTCGGCATCAAGAGGGGGGGCGAAAGCTCATCATACTGGACGAGGCGGACAACCTCTTCGGGCGAGAGGACTATGGCGGCATCGGCGCCATCGTAGATACGATCAGGAGGACACAGCAGCCTATCGCGCTCATCGTCAATGACTACTACGAGCTGACTCGGCGTTCCTCCGCCGTCAAGGGGCTCTGCGATACCATCAAGTTCCGCACCCCTCGGCAGGAAACCGTGGCGAAGGTTCTCCGGGACATCGCCAAGGAAGAAGGAGTGGAGACCCGCGAGGAGGTCCTCCAATACATCGCAGAGAGGTCTCGAGGGGACTTCCGGTCAGCCATCAACGATCTGCAGGCCCTCGCCCAGGGGAGAAAGGAAGTCACCGAGGACGACCTCTTGGCCCTGGGGTATCGAGACGAGCGGTCGGAAGTCTTCCAGGTCCTGGGGGACATATTTCGATCCGGGAGCCTGGATCGGGCCCGGGAGAGCGTCCGCTCTCTCAACGAGGACCCCGAAAGGCTCATCCTCTGGATCGATGAGAACTTGCCTTTCGAGTATCGGGAGCCTCAGGACTTGGAGAGGGGGTTGAGGGCCCTCGCGAGGGCGGACGAATACCTCGGGATGGTGCGACGCAAACAGCGATACGGCCTGTGGAAGTACGCCAGCGACTTGATGACGGGAGGCCTCGTCGTTGCTCGTCACGGAGATTATGCAGGGGCAAGATATCGATTCCCACTTTGGCTATCCAAGATGTCTCGAAGTCGGATGAGACGTGCCACGGTGGCCTCCATACTACTGAAGCTTGGACGGTCATGTCACACCTCCAGGAGGCAAGCTCGTGAATACCTCCTGCCAATGTTTGTAACCTTGTTCAAACATGACGAGGACTTCCGCATGGCCCAGACACTTTCTCTGGATCTCACCCCCAAGGAAGTTGCCCTGCTACTTGGAGAGAAGGAGGACAGCAAATCGGTTCGGCGGGTCTTTATTGGGGTTGAAAGCCTACGGAGTGGGAAGGCTGTCCCCTTCTCCAGGTTTGAATCCTAGTTCGCCTCCTTTGGCTTCCTCGTAGATGTCCATGAGTTCGTTAATGAACTCGTCGTACGTCTTTCGAAACTTGAGCCAATAGAGCCTATCCCTCGTCTTCATCGTGACCTGTATGCTCGTCAGTCTCTTCGCTGCCATGGAACCCTCTGAGGGACGGCACAACATCGGAACCTATAATACTATTGTTAGCATTGATGACCACATCTACCATAACTCTGTTGATATCGGTAGAGCAGTGGTGACCAAGTGTATTGTTGGTTCCCCAGGATTCTAAGGAACTATTGTTTGTACAAAGGTTCTTTGATATACGGTAAACCGAATGTCAAACCACTCGTAACTGAGCGGCCCCTACTCCCCTCTGTTCGGGCCTTCGGCAGCGCTGCGACAGCATCATCTGTACCTGATTGAAGTGGTCGGGATCGATTATCGCACGATGCGAGTCCTCTCTGAGAACGCCTCTCCATCTACGGGATCCTGCGTAGAGCGGGTTGCGCAAGATGTATCGGATAGTGGAACGGTGCCAACCGCCCCCCCTCGGTGAAGGGACTTGAGCATTGTTCAATAGCTGTCGGATCTCTTGGAGGCTCTTGCCCCGGAGGTAGAGGTCGAACACGCTACGAATCACCTCGGCCTCGATGGGAGAAGGCACGAGACCCTTTCCCTTGGATGCGTAACCATAGGGCGTTTGTGACGGCGTCTCTCCCGCGAAGGGGCTGGGTGACGAAAGCAGACCCATGTCTGTGCTCTCTTGGGCAAGGGTTGCTCCAAGCTTCCCAATTTCCATGCCCACGTCAGTGCACCACTTGCGCAAGGCCTCCGCCTCTTCCTCCGCATCGAAGTGACGCATCAGCTCCTTCCGCGTGGCGAACTGGAGGAACATCTTCTCGAAGAGGACGGGATCTTTCGGGGCCACTGCTCGACAAGCACGACACAAGGCGATTGAGTCGTGAGGTCCAGTAGGAGCACAGTGTGCATCCACTTCGTCCTCGGACCAGCACCGCTCACACTTCATCTGCCACCGCCTCGTGAGTCTGTTGGTATCCGTTCTCTTCTTCCGTCGCCTCCCGAACGCCGGCGAGCAGTCTCTCCAGCTTCTCCCTGCTCGAATCCGCGTGGGTCCGTTCGATGAAGGACAGCAATACCTGCTCGTACTCGTGAGGACTCACTAGGGGCTCATGGTCGCCTTTCGTCAGAATCCCATCCCAGTAGAGAAATCCCGCGTAGATGGGATTTTGCAGAAGATAACGGACAGACCATATGGACCAGCTCCTTCCGCGGAGTTTGCGGGTGAGGTCGACACTGATCCATTGCAGGGGTTGGTTTCTCTGAAGATACCTGCGGAAGACTTCCTGCACAAAGGGGGCCTTCTCCTCGTCTACCACCAGCCTGCCTCCCTCGTATCGATACCCCAAAGGGGCGGGCGAACCCAGGTGTCCTTGCCCTGACTTCGCCTTCTGATACATGCCGATGTACACTCTCTCAGCGATCTGTTCGCTCTCGAGTTGAGCGATCCTCTGTATGATGTCCATGACGAATCGTCCCATCGCGGTGCCCGTGTCCAAGGACTCCTGCATGCTGGTGAACTCCTTCTCCCAAGAGCGCAGCCTATCCATCATTTCCATGAAGTTTCGACTGTTCCGGTGGATGCGATCCATCTTGAGGACAAGGATCGTGTCCCAGCGTTCCCTCTCCTCCAGCATTTTCGTATATGCCGGCCTCGCCTCGTCTCTTCCTGAGTAGCCGTCGTCAACGTACTCATCGACAGCTTCCCAGCCCCTGGCGTCACAGTAGGATCGGAGCCGGTCAAGCTGGGCGTCCAGAGAGAAGCCCTCTTTGGCTTGATCCTCTGTGGAAACGCGAGCGTACAATGCAGCCTTCACGGGGGCACCCCATCCCGGCGCCTTATGGGTCTTCCGTGTCTTTAATAGTTGTCTACGCCTCCCGCCTGACCGCCTACAACGGTCAGTTTACCGTATCGATTAATGATTCAATGTTGTCACGATTATTGGATTATTATCCAATAGTAAGATGATACAGACCTCTTCGGGTGCTTAGCGATTGGACAATAGCCACCCGAGGAGGTGCTGCATTCCCTCCGGACCCTCCACGGTGAGATCCGCAGTGCTCAGCAATTCGTCCGGTGTGTCGAGGTGGCGGACGCAGATGGTGTGACCCGCAATCACTCCCTTCCGTCGAGCGGTTTCTATCGAGCGGAAGGCGTCCAAGTCCGTCGTATCGTCTCCCGCGTAGAGGACCTGACGGATCTCCTCCTGGGCGACTATTGCCTCGAGGGCTCGCCCCTTGTCGAGAGGATAGTCGGGTCGAAGCTGGACCAGCATCTTTCCTTCGGTGATTCGGGCTCCGCTGAGGTCCATCTTGGCCAACGATTCCATTATGCAATCCCTCGCCTTCTCGAGATCCGTCGCCCGGCGATAATGAATGGCGTGACTCAACTCCTTTAGCTCCAGCAGGGCGCCCTCGCAATGGACCCGCGCCTTCAGCTCCTCGCCCATCGCCCTCATTCTATCGGCAACCGCGGGGGGGAGGAGGACCCTCCTCTCCGCTTCATTGACTATCTCCAACCCGTGGTTTCCCACGTACATTATGGAGGGCAGGTTTACAAGGTTCACCAAGGCGGAGGCAGCCCTACCAGAGATGATCACAACCGCGCGGTAGCGGGCTGACAGCCCCTGGAGATACTGTCGAGTTGCGGACGGCAGTTGGACCTCGTCCGGATCGTCGACGATCGGGCTCAGGGTCCCATCAAGGTCAAGGAAGATACCGGTCCTGGCGGGTCTCTCCTTGAGGTAGCGAAGACTCTCTAGGTTGTCCAACGCGTCAGGTGGATTCACTGCCATGTACAGGCCCCCTATCTTCCCAGTACAATAACCTTTGCTGCGCCCAGGAAAACCCTCATAATCCTTCCTTGCTTGGGTGTCGACATTCAGCGTGGAGGCAACCCATGCAGCGTGTGCGCGTCGACAACAGATTCATCGACGATTACAGGGGTATCGTAAGCGAAGAGTCTCTTCACGACTTGAAGTCCACCGCAGACTCTCTCTCTGGAAGTCGAGTGCTCCACATCAATGCGACGCCACTCGGGGGCGGCGTGGCCGAGATGCTCTCCACCCTGGTCCCACTGATGAGGGACCTGGGTCTGGACGCTCACTGGATGGTTTTGGACGGAGACGATGACTTCTTCAAGACCACGAAAAGCCTTCACAATTGTCTCCAGGGCGCCGAAATCGTCATCTCGAAGGCGATGCGGGAGCACTACCTGGAGGTCAACCACAGAAACGCGGCAGACGTGGAGGATGGCTGGGACTACATCGTGGTCCACGACCCGCAACCCGCTTCCCTGATCAAGGAGCTAGAGATTGAGGGTAAGTGGATCTGGCGTTCCCACATCCAGCTTACGAACGCCAATTCGAAGTGCATGGACTTCCTCGGTCGCTTCCTGCCAGAGTACGACGCCTCCATCTACAGCCTTGAGGAGTACTTCCCGTCCACCCTGAACCTGAAGAATCCCGTGGTCATCCACCCCAGCATTGACCCTCTCTCCCCGAAGAACCGTCCTGTAGCTCCTGAGGAGATACGGTCCATCGCGGAGCAGTATGGCGTTGATCCCGATAGGCCATCGATTTGCTGCGTTGCCCGCTTTGACCCCTGGAAAGACCCCCTGGGGACCATCGATGTGTACCGGGAGATTAGGAAGCGCGTTGAAGGTCTTCAGCTGCTCTTCATAACCGCCATGGCTCTTGATGATCCAGAGGGGTGGGAGTACTATGAGAAGACCATGGAGAAGGCGGACGGGGACCCGAACATCAAATTCCTCACCGATGAGCACGGGATTGACAGCGTCCACGTCAATGCCTTTCAACGTTGCAGCGAGGTGTCGATGCTCAAATCGTTACGGGAGGGCTTTGGACTAGTCGTGGCCGAGGCCCTGTGGAAGCGGGCCCCCGTCGTCGCCTGGAAGTCGGGCGGAATCCCGCTCCAGGTAATTGACGGCAAGACTGGTTACCTCGCAGAGGAAGTCGCAACATTGATCGATCGGACGATTCGGCTTTTTGAAGATGAAGGTCTCAGACGGAGGATGGGAGAGGCGGGCAGGGCCCACGTGAGGAAGAACTTCCTCATAACGAGACACTTGAAGGACTATCTCGACCTTTTCTTGCAGCTGTCCCATGGCGGCTCCAACAAGTGAGTTAACGTAATTAGCGACCAGCGCCTTCGACCGTCTACGCTGGAGTTGTCTCTATGAGGTTCATTGACGTCAGCATGGCCCTTAGCTCCGAGACCCTAGCCTATCCTGGAGACACTCCCTTCTCCAGAGAAGCGATTCGCCTGATGGAGGCGGGAGACAAGCTGAACCTGTCTGAACTCAAGATGGGAGCTCACACGGGGACCCACGTCGACGCTCCATCCCACTTCATACGCGACGGCAAGTCAACGGATCAGTTACCCCCTGACGCGTTTTCAGGACCCGCTGTAGTCCTCGAGCTGACGGATGTTGAAGGACCGATCCATCGCGAGGACCTTGAACCCTGGGAGATCAGAGGCGGAGACGTAGCGCTCCTGAAGACCAGGAACTCCCGCCATCTCACGCCTCCGTTCAGGGAAGACCACGTCTACTTGGCGGAGAACGGGGCGAACCACCTAGTGAGGATGGAGGTCAAGGCGGTCGGCATCGACTACCTCTCCATCGAGGGCCACGGCGTCAAGGGATCCCCCGTCCACGAGCTCCTTCTCGGACGGGGCATCGGAATAATCGAGGGACTGGACCTGTCCGAGGCCGTGTCTGGTCGGTTCTGGTTCCTCTGTTTGCCCCTGAGGGTCGTTGGAGGGGACGGTGCTCCCGCCCGGGCAGTCCTGGTGGAGGACTGGCCAGGGATGTAGTTTATTAGACCCAAGGCCCTTGCCAACCGCGTGAGATTAACGCACCCGGAGGAGTGTATCGGCAAGGACGTCTTTACCCCCGACGGAAGGAGGCTTGGCCCCGTCCTGGACGTTTCTGTGTACAGCTTCGCGCGTGTGAAGCAGCTCCTTGTCGAGACGGCGGAGGGGCTCCTGAATATCGACAGCACGCTCATCGAGACGGTCGAGCCCGAGAGGATCCTGTTGAAGGAGGCCCGCCCCGTCAGCGGACTATGAACCTTCCCGGGACAGGGTAGCCATGACGTCGACATAGGTCGAGTGGCTCCACACCAGTGGTAGGACGGAGGCGGGCTCCCCCGATTCGGCTTTCATCTGCTCCGGAAGCAAGAAGGTGGGCGTCGCCATCTTGGCGCACCACTCCACGAGTTCCATGGCTTCCTGCCGCTTCCCCATCCGCAGGTAGACATCGGCGAGCCAAAGGGTGCAAATGATCCACGGGTTCTGGTAGCCCTTGTAACGGTCCCCCTCATATCTCGCCATGCCACCGATTTCAGGCGACCACAGGGCCCTGCGGAGGTTCTCCACCAGCCGCGACGTCCTGGGGTCATCCAGCGGGAGGATGCCGCATCGAACGGCCAGCAAGGTGCTGGAGTCGGCAGCTCCGTCCTCCGGCCGGATGCTCTTGAGGAACATCCCCCGCTCCTCGTCCCAATAGCGCTCCAGGATGGCCTTCCTCATGGCCTCGGCGGTCTCGCCCCACACCCCCGTGCTCTTTCCCAGCTGCTCGGATATTGCCTCCGCGCTCCGCAGCCCCTGGGATACCGCAACCGCCGAGTAGCAGTTGACGGACTTCACCTCTTCCCACAGGTCGAAGGAGGGCAACGGCAATCCGTTCTCCTTGTCACGGAAGGACGTGAGGAAGTCGGCGGCCTTCCTCACCATCGGCCATATCTCCAACAGGAACTCCATGTCCTTGTGGATGTTGAAGTGCTCCCAAGCGGCGGCCACGACCGATCCGGTCTGGTCTATCTGGAGAAAGGGAGGGGTGTGCCATGTTGCGCCCGGGGTTCCGTCCGGGAAGTGCCTGTGGAAGAAGTAGCCCTCCTCCTCTTGAGCCCGGCTGGCGAATGTCAAAAACCTGTGCGCGCTTTCGTAGAGGCCGGCTCGGTCCATGGCCATCGATATATATGCGCTGTCCCGCCACCAGTTGTAGTTGTAGGTATCTCCCGTCGGCATCAGGCTGCTGACGTCGGGCGACGCGATGATGCTGCCATTTGAATTCCAGCAACTCCGTAAAACCGCCAGGGAGCGGTAGTAAAGGTCTCTCGCCCGGTCGCTAACATCCTCCGGGAGAGACATCCTTTTGCCCTCATACCAAGACCTCCAGAAATCGACGGCTTCCCTGACTCGGTAGTCAACGGCCTCGTCCGAAATCCTTCGGTAGCCATCGTTGACACTCCTGCGGGATCCGCCCAGCAAGGCCAGGAGCCAAACAGTCGCCGCGGCATTGGGGCGGAGGTCCAGGTTCCACTGCAGCACGGAGTCGGTGGCTCCATGCGAGATGACGCTGCCATCGAGGACCCCGTCCTCAGCGTCCACATAGCTCCCCTGGAGGCCTTTCAGGGTGTGCTCCCCGCAGGTGAATCCGTCGAACCGAGGCTCCCCCCATAGCTGGAGGTAGTAGTCCCTCTTGTAGTGGACGACGGCGTTCTGGGACTTGTCCCAGTAGCATGTGTCTTGGTACATCGACTCGGCGATGCTCATGTTCTGGTACTGGAACAGCCTCAGGTCCTTTCGCCGGGACTCCAAGTCCTTCACGGCGTAGCCCCGGAGGATGAGGTCACGGTCCGGGTGTACCACGTCCCTCGTCTGCACCTCCACGCCGTGTCCGCGAGCGATGGACCAACCCACGTTGGTCCCCTCCTCATAACCCTGTTCGACCTCCCAGCCGTCGTCCCCGACCCAGGAGAACTCCTCCCGTCCCGCGTCGTAGATCCCGCGGCGGCTCTTCACAAGGTGCTGGAACTGCCCCGCATAGGGGTAGTAGATGTAGAGCCAGTCACCCATCTCGTCGATGGCCAGGAGAATCCTCGAGTTGCCCGCCAGGAGCGATATCACCCTCAGCCCTCCTCCCAGACAAGGACGTGCTTGATGACGTTCTTCCGATCCTCTCCGAAGGCCTCCTCATATTCCTCCCAGGGATGGCGGTGGCTGATGAACGCCTGCATCTCCTCGGGGAACCTTTCAATGAACCCCCTCAGATAGGTGTGGGCCTCTTTGAAGTGGGAAACATTTGAGTTCACGCAGCCGAAGACCACCTGATTCTCAAGGACCATGTCCCTGATTATGTCTGCAGCCTCCACCTCGACGGTGACCTTCTTCCCTGGCACCCCCAGCAGGACCATGATGCCGTTTGTGGCAAGCGCGGGTGTCAGGTGAAAGGGGACTCGTGCCGCTCCGGTTGCCTCGAGGATGATGTCGAAGCCGTCGAAGTCCTCGGCGAGGACCAGGGGGTCTACTGTCTTCGAGTTGAGGTGGTGGGCTCCCACTCGCTCGATGAGCTTCGCCTTGGGTACGTCATCAGGCGAACGATCCATCGTGATGACCTGGGCTCCGAGTGATCGGAGAAGGATGGTCGCCAGCAGCCCAAGGGAGCCGGAACCTGCCACCAGGGCCTGCTTCTCCTCCAAGTTCTCCGCCTCCCGCCAAGGCATCCTCTCCTGGATCTTGAGCACCTGGTTGACCGCCTTAACCGCGATGCTTGTGGGCTCCGTGAGGACCGCCACGTTCCGGAGGTCCGGGGGGACCCTTACCATATACTCTTCCGTCTCTGCGAAGGTGGGAGACATGTATCCGTGGAGGCCCTTGATGCCTCGCTCCTTGAACAAACCAGTGAAGCAGAAGTCACTTTGACCCGTCTTGCAGGGCATGCAGATTCCACACCCACGGCGCACGGTCGGGTTCACCAGGTCTCCAGGCTCGAGGCGACTCCCCTCGGGCGCCCTCAGCACCCGACCGATTGCCTCGTGGCCAATGGTGAGGTACTTCTCTCCCGTCGGCGGGGTCCCATACTCAGCTCGGACTATCTCCAGGTCGGTTCCATCGATTCCGACTTCGATGGTCCCCACGAGGACCTCGTCAGAGCCTGGCCGTGGCTCCGGGAAGTCCACAAGCTTCACCCCCGGATTGGGCGGCTCCACGGCGATGCTCTTCACGTTTGTGTACCACTTTCGCATTGCGGTTTAACCTTTCCCCTGAGTCGCCAGGCGGAATGCAAGGATAGATAAAGCACTCGACTCTAGCTTCGCCGATGACTCAAAAGCTCTTCATCGAAGGCGAATGGATAGAGAGTTCGTCAGGCGATTACCTCGACGTTTTGAACCCGGCCACCGAGGCGACGGTGGACCGTGTCCCCCAGGGAACTCGGGAGGACGCAAGGCGAGCCCTCGAAGCGGCCAGCCAGGCTCAACGAGAATGGGAGAGCGTTCCCGCATCCCAGCGCGCCAAGGTGGTCTGGAAGCTGGCGGATCTCATAGAGGACGAGAAGGAGAGGCTGGCGAAGGTTGTGACCGCTGAGGAGGGGAAGCCGCTGAAGGAGGCGAGGGAGGACGTCCAGGGCGCTGCGGAATACTGCCGGTATTACGCCAGCCTGGCGAGGCAGATCGAGGGCAGCGTACTACCCGGGGAAGCTCCCGAGCGGACGATAATGATCCTTAAGGTCCCCGTGGGGGTGGTCGCGGGCATCACACCGTGGAATTTCCCCGCGGCCATGGTCACGAGGAAGATGGCCCCGGCCATCGTCGCTGGGGACGGCATCGTCCTGAAACCCTCCTCCTACACGCCTCTGTCTGCGGTGGAGATCGTGAGGCTCACCGAGAAGCTGGACATCCCGAGGGGCCTGGTCAATCTCCTCACAGGCCCAGGGAGCACCGTAGGCGACGAACTCGTTCGCAATCCACTCACCGAGATGGTGACTATGACGGGCTCCGTGGAGACGGGAACGAGGATTATGGAGGCCGCCAGCGGAAACCTTACCCACCTAGTCCTCGAGCTTGGCGGGAAGGCCCCTTTCATCGTGTGGAAGGACGCGGACCTTGGATGGGCGGTGAAGAACGCCCTGTGGGCCCGGTACTGGAATGCGGGGCAGACCTGCATCTGCAACGAGAGGACCTACGTCCACGAGGATCTCTACGACCGCTTCAAGAAGAAATACGTGGAAGGGGTGGAGAGCCTTCGCATCGGGGACCCGATGAAACCGGGGGTCGACATGGGCCCCCTTGTCGCCGCTGACCAGCTGGACACTGTGGAGAGCTCCGTGCAGAGGGCCCTAGATGAGGGGGCGAAGCTTCTGACGGGGGGCTCGAGGCTCCGCGGGACAGGATTTGAGAGGGGCTACTGGTTCGCCCCAACGGTAATCGAGGACGTGGAACAGGACATGGACATCGTCCAGAAGGAGATCTTCGGTCCTGTGACACCGCTGAAAAGCTTCTCCGACTTTGACGAAGTCGTCAGCTACTCCAACGACTCGGAGTACGGCCTGGCTAGCTACATCTTCACCCAGGATGTCGGGGCGGCCATGAAGGCGGCTCATAAGCTGCGGTTCGGGGAGACCTACATAAACCAGGTGGGACCAGAGACGGTCCACGGATACCACGCTGGTTTCCGGAAGTCAGGCCTCGGAGGGGACGGATCCATCTATGGCTTCGACCACTACTTCCACATCAAGACCGTCTACCTGGACTACAGCGAGGAACCGGAGGCGCCTCACATCTTCCCGTATAGCTAAACTCACCCTGAGGTGTGAAGGCCCTCGTAGTCCATCCTCGCTCCGTGGTCCGCCGAGAGGGCAAGCCGACTGTAGATGGCCAGGAGGCCCCGATCGAAGCTCCTCTCAGGCCTCCTCCACGAGGCCAGCCTCCTGCTCACTTCCCCCTCATCTACCTGGAGGTCAAGCTTTCGGTGGGGGATGTCCACGTGGATTCGGTCACCATCCTTCACAGCGGCCAGCGGCCCGCCAGCCATGGCCTCGGGGCTCACGTGGCCAATGGCCGGACCTCGAGTGGCCCCAGAAAATCTCCCATCGGTGATCAAGACCACTCCCTCCGCCAGCTCCTTCCGTGTGGCGATGGCTTCCGTGATGTAGAACTGCTCCGGCATCCCGTTGGCCGCCGGACCCTCGTACCTGATCACCACAGCCTGTCCTGGCCGGACCCTCTCGTCGAAGATCGCCTCAATCGCATCGCCGGAGGACTCAAAGACAACGGCCTCTCCCGCGAATTCTCGGAACCTCTCCGGCAGAGCCCCCACCTTGACGACCGCCCCTGAGGGAGCCAAGGAGCCGTACAGGACGGCAAGAGAGCCGAGGCCCAGCGGATTTGTCCTTGGTTTCACCACATCCTCAGGCTCGACGCTGAAGTTGGAGAAGTAGAGCCTGTTCCTTTCAAAGAAGCCAGACCGTTCCACCTCCTTCAGATTCTCCGCGACGGTAGAGCCGGTTACGGTGAGGGCATCCATGTGGAGGTACTCGCTGAGCTCGCGGACGATCCACTGAGTCCCCCCGGCGTACCATAGGTAGTTCACCGGATGGATTCCCGAGGGTCGGCAGTTCACCAGGAAGGGGATCTCTCTGTTGAGCTCGTCGAAGAGACGGAGGGGGAGGTCTACGTGGGCCTCGTAGGCCAAGGCGAGGAGGTGCATGACCGTGTTGGTGCTGCCTCCGATGGCAGCGTGCACCATGATGGCGTTCTCGAAGGCCTCTCGGGTCAGGATTCTCGATGGCGTCAGGTCCTCCGCCACCATACCAACGATCCGGGCCCCCGCCCTCTTTGCCATCCTGCCGAGTTCGAAGCTGGAGGCCGGGATGAGGGCACTCGCTGGCAGGGCCATCCCCAGGGCCTCCGCAATCACGACGTTGGTGTTCGCGGTACCCAGAAAGGCGCAGGTCCCCGTCGTGGGACACGAGTTCAGGGCGAGGCTCTCGTACTCGTGTTGATCGATCTCACCGCGGCGGAGTCGGGCGTAGAGCGATCCCACCTGCTCCAAGGTCACCCCCTGTGGCCCGACCTCCATGACACCTCCCGGGATGAAAATCGAGGGGACGTTCGTCCGGGCCGCCGCAAGGAGGACTCCAGGGGTGCCCTTGTCAGAACCGGAGAGAATGCACATGCCATCGAAGTGACCCCCGCGCACATGCATCTCGACGGCGAAGGCAATCACCTCTCTGCTCGCCAGGGAGAAACGCATCCCGGGAGTGCCCTGGTCAATGCCATCACAGATGTCCGTGCAGTCATAGCGCGCGGTGGCCCCACCGGCCTCCCTTACTCCTCGTACAACCCATTCCTCGGCCAAGTCCGGGAGATGGTAGCTGCAGGGCATGCTCTCGCCGCCTGTCGTTTCCACCAATATCCACTGCTTCTCTAGGTCTTCGCGCGTCCACCCACATGCGAGGCGCAGAGGGTCCGCCTCGGGGGCAATCCTCCTCATTTCTTGACTGTGGAGAGGCATAATCTCGCGACCCCGACCCTTCACACGAGGGCTCGTTATCTAGGTTTTGGTGGTCCGACGTGCGCCTGGCCCTTTCAGGAAACGGGGGCGGTTGACCGAGGCTACGATAGCAGAGGTTCTAGGATCTCGTCTACCCGCTGTTTCTGATCCGCCGTGAGGTCGATGGCTGGGGGCCTACAGCGCGATTTCAGGCCCCACACCTTCTCCACCAGATACTTGGCCGCTGCGGGGTAGGTTCCCAACTCCGTGGCTTGGGTGAAGAGGGTCAGTTTCCGCTGCAACTCAAGGGCCTCCTTGAGCCTCTCTCGCTGGAGCAGGTCGAAGAGTCTGACGCCCACCTCTGGGAAGACGTTGCTGGAGCCGATAATGCCCCCCTGACCTCCGTGGATTACGACCGAAGAGAACAAGGGGTCTGTGCCGGTCAGGAAGGAGAAGCTCTCAGGCATCCCATCAATGATTCTCAGGCCTTTCACAAGGTCCTGAGAGCTGTCCTTCAGAGCCTGAATCGTCCCGGCTTCTGCCATCTCCAGAACCAGGCCGGAAGGTAGGTCCACGCCGGTAAAGGAGGGGAGACAGTAGGCCATAACAGGAATCTCCACGGCCTGATGGATCGCCTCGTAGTGCCTCCGGAGGCCGTCGATGCTCGGCTTGATGTAGAAGGGGGTCACGACCATGACGCCGTCCGCACCCTCCGCCTCAGCATCTTTGGAGAACTCCACCGCCTGGCGTGTGGAGGGTGCCCCCGTGCCTACGACGACCTTCCCCTTTCCAGAGGCCTCTGCGATCACTGCCTCGGCCACCGCCCGTCGCTCCTCTCGTTCCATCGCGGTGAACTCCCCCATGCTGGCCATGGGGACGAGTCCGTGCACGCCGGCGTTGAGCAGGTTGGAGACATGGCGCTGTTGAGCCTGGAGGTCCACTTGTCCGTCCTCGTCGAAGAAGGTAATGAGAGGAGCGTAGACCCCCTCGAAGATCCTCATGGAATTCCTCGGGAAGATACTGTTCTTCCTATATAGCATGACCCGGGCGAGACCACGGAACAGTTTTTGGGGTCTCCTGCCATGGAAGCGATGTTGATACAGGACTTCGAGGGGCTCGTCAGCCGCCCGTCCTCCCCGGAGCTGCAGAGGATGAGGAGGGACTGCCTTAGGATGTTCGAGGCCGCCCTCGCCGCAGCGAATGCAGGGGAGGCCGTGAAGAGTCGAGTGCGAAGGCGGGGGGAGACACTCATCGTCGATGGCCTGGAAATCGACCTGGAGACTCTCGATTCCCGGCGGATGATTGCGTTTGGCAAGGCGAGTCTCCCCATGGCAGAGGCCCTCCTGGGAGTCGTGGACATTGATGAGGGACTCGTGGTCACGCACGAGAAGAGTCGATGGAAGAGGACCGGGTTCCGGATACTCCGGGGTGGCCACCCGCATCCGGATGAGGGCAGCCTTGAGGCGGGGAGAGCCGCCCTGGAGATTGCCAACAGATGTGGCGCATCCGACCTCCTGCTCGTGCTGGTGTCAGGTGGCGGGTCCAGTCTTCTGGAGGATACGCCCATTCCCCTTGAGGAACTTCGAGCGGTCTCCGATCTGATGTTTCTCAGTGGCATGGACATCGTGAGGCAAAACACCGTCAGGAAGCACCTCTCCAACCTCAAGGGTGGCCAGCTCGCCCAGGCCGCTGCTTCGCGAGGTGCGACCGTGGTGGGTCTCATCGTCAGTGACGTGGTGGGCGACCCTCTTTCGTTCATCGCCTCTGGCCCCACGGTGCCGGATGAGAGCACCTACCAGGAGGCGAAGGAAATCCTTGAGACCTACAGGCTCTGGCACCGACTCCCCGACTCTGCAAGGAGCAGGCTGGAGCTTGGATCGAAGGGCGAGCTTCCAGAGACGCCGGGAGCCAAGGACCCAGCCTTCCAGAGGGTCCACAACGTCCTCGTGGCGAAGAACCGTCTGGCGTGCGAAGCGGCGGCCACGGAGGGAGAGAAACGAGGCTATCACGCCGTGATCCTCACGAGCCAACTCCAGGGCGAGGCAAGAGAAGTCGCCAAGGTCCTCATGGCCCTTGCGCGGTCTCTGGAGGGTCGGCGGTCCCTGGCCAAGTCGCCCAGCGTCCTGATCTCAGGTGGGGAGACGACGGTCAGCGTCCGGGGAAGGGGCACCGGAGGGCGTAACCAGGAACTTGTCCTCGCCGCCGTTCCGGAATTGCGGGGCCGTAGAATCGTGCTCCTGTCCGCCGGCACCGATGGGAGGGATGGACTCACGGACGCTGCTGGCGCGATCGCCGATGGGGAATCCTCGGGGAGGAGTTCGCTCCTGAACCTCGACCCCCTCCACTACCTGGCAAGAAACGATTCCCATGCCTTCTTCCGAGAAATGGGGGACACCGTCGTTACGGGCCCCACGGGGACCAACGTGATGGACATCCAGGTCATCGTGGTAGCCTAGGGGGCGCCACTCCATTGGAATGCAGCGCGGTATCCGGACTCGCCCGGGTCACTTCTGATATCCAATAATCACGCCGGATGAAATAAATACGCTTAGGCTGACCCAACACGCGATCCGACACTCTGGATCCCTCGGCGGGAAACGATATGGATGTCTCCCTCGTCAGTCACGCGCCGCTGGCCTCCGCCGTCGTGTGGTCTGCCATCGGTATGCTACAGGCTAGAGGGGGCTCCCTGCGGGTATCCACAGGCATCGCCTTCACCGCTACGGCCTTTCTCATGGCCGCGTTCGCCCTCTGGGACTGGTTATCCCTCGCCTTCGGCGCCTTCGGGAACGTCACCGCCGCGGTGCCGCCTGCCCACTTCTTTCTGGTGTGGGCTTCCCTCACCTTCTTCTACTTCGCCAAATGGCTGGTGCACGGGAAGACGTGGGTGGACGCTGTCTTCGCCATCCCTGCCGTTTTCGTGGCCGTTCACTTTGTGGTTCTGAACGTCCCGGGTGGGGCGGCTGCCTGGGAGACGACCCGGTTTCTGCCCCTTTGGGCCGAGGGAGCCCTGACCCACTATCTCCTCTATACCCTCGCCCTGATCGTGGCTGGGATCTACCTCCTCCACCAGGGTGCCCTGCTGACCCTCGACGCCATGGGGAGGGAGTCCTTCGCAATCGTGGGCATCATGGGAGCCGCCTCGTTGGCCATTGCCTTCGCCCTCCTGACCAACCCCTACTACCCGCTCCTTCACGAGAGCGTCACCCCTCTGTACTCTGCCACGCTCGTGGTCCCTGGAATCGCCCTGCTCCTGGCCCTGCGACGGGGCAGAGGAGTCGGCGTCCTCCAGCTGTTCAACCTGAGGGAAGCGCTTAAGGGAGAGACCCTGGCGGTCTACCTGACCTATAAGACAGGCGACCTGCTCGGGGCCGCCCTCTCAGAAGATACGAGCGTGGACGATGATATCTTTGTGGGCACCCTCGACGCCTTCCAGAACTTCTTCACTCATGCCCTGCCCTTCTTTCAGGGTCAGACCCTCAAGACGGCCAGCTTCGGTGAGATATCGGTCATCATCCAGCGGGGACATCACTGCTACTTGACCGTTGTGACCACCTCCAAGCGCGTTGGCTTGATTCGCGAGCTGATGATGCGGAGACTCCGACGCTTCGAGGATGACAACAGAGCTCAACTGGAGGATTGGAGCGGTGTGGTTGACGTCCTCCACGGGACTGGTGACGTTCTGGGGGGCTTCATCGCGGAGGAGAAGGTCGAGGAAGTGGCCAGCCGATAAGTCCGGGGCGTCACTTCTCGCCCCGCATTTCCTGGAGTATTTCCTGAGCTCGATCGACCCGGATGACTTTCTCAGCCAGGAGTCGCTTGACCACGTCATCCACCTCGTCGACTTCTGCCCCGGCCATCACCGCGATGTTCCTGGCATGGAGAGACATGTGACCTCTCTGGATGCCCTCCGTGGCGAGAGCCCTCAAGGCTGCGAAGTTCTGGGCAAGTCCGACGGCGGCGACGACTTGAGCCAACTCGGAGGCAGTCTTGACCCCCAAGAGCTTCACGTTGGCCTTCGCCGTCGGGTGGGTTGCGGTGGCCCCGCCGACGAGGCCGACGGCCATCGGCACCTCGATCGACCCCACGAGGTCTCCCTTCGAGTCCTTCTCCCAGACAGTGAGGGGCTTGTAGCGGCCGCCCAACGCGGCATAAGAGTGGGCCCCTGCCTCGATGGCCCGCCAATCGTTGCCCGTGGCGATGACCACGGCGTCAATCCCGTTCATAATCCCCTTGTTGTGGGTAGCACACCGGTACGGATCCGCTGCCGCAAAGGCATAGGCGCGAAGGATCCCCTCCACCACTTCTTCCCCGCCGATGGCGTCCTGGGCGAAGGTGGCCGTGGCGCGGGCGAGCCTCTTCACGGCGAGATTGGAGATTATCCTCAAGTACACCCGTCCGCCGGAGAGTTCCTCGATGAGGGGAGCTACGGCCTCGGCCATGGTGTTGACGGCGTTGGCCCCCATCGCGTCCCGGCAGTCCACGAGGATGTGGACGACGAGCATGGGCTCCCGAGGCGTCTGGATGACTCGGGCTTCCACGTCTCGTGCCCCGCCTCCAAACTTCACGAGAACCGGGTCCCTTTCGTTGCAGACCTCCAGAATCTTCTCCCGGGCCTCTAGGACCCGGACCTTGGCAGCGTCGGGGTCGGGAACGTCGACGACTTGGATCTGTCCGATCATCACGGGGTCGGTCGTCTGCGCCTGGAAGCCGCCCCCGACGCGGGCCATCTTCGCGGCGTTGCTGGCCGCGGCAACAACGGAGGGCTCCTCAATGGCCATGGGAATCAGGTAATCCCTGCCGTTGATTTGGAAGTTGACGGCAATACCTAGGGGCAGGGGCATGCTCCCGACGACGTTCTCGATCATCCGGTCCGCCACGGCCGGTTCGAGGGAGCCTGTGTTCGCCATGACTTGAGCCTCTTCTTTCGTCAGCTTCCCGGCCTTCCTAACGATGTCGAGTCGCGCCTCCATGGACTTCTTGTAGAAGCCCGATACCTGCGAGGTACTCATCCGGCCACCGGCACGTGCATCTGTGGCGGGCATTAAAGGTTTTGTCGAACGCCATTTCGACAACTGCCGAGGCTGCGTCGAGTCCAGGTCTTCGGGAAACGTTTTCTACGCCGGTGGCGATGGCGTGGAGGATGGCGAAGGTGGTCCTCGTGGACGCGCGGGACCGGAAGTGGCTGGTCCCTGCGGGCGTAGGACTCATTGAAGTCAAGGGCCTCGGCAAGGTGAAGACCGACGGCCTCGACCGATTGATCGGCAGGAAACTGGCCGTCGAGGGGCGGGAATTGCTGGTGCTGAGGCCCTCCGTCAGGGACCTTATGGAGACCATCCAGAGGAAAGCCCAGATCGTCGTGCCGAAGGACGCGGCTACTATTGCCTTCAACTGCAGCCTTCAGGCCGGGGACCTCGTCGTTGAGGGAGGCTCCGGCTCCGGTGCCCTGACCATCGCCCTGGCACATTCTATCTACCCGGACGGGAAGGTCGTCAGCTATGAGGTGAGACCGGACTTCGTGGAAGTGGCCAGGGCGAACGTTGAGAAGACTGGCCTCCAGAGTGTGGTGGAGTTCAAGGAGCGGGACATAATCGACGGCATTGAGGAAAGGGAGGTCAAGGCCGTGGTCCTGGATCTCCCGGAGCCATGGAGGGCGCTCAAAACCGCTGCAGAGGCCCTGAGGCCAGGAGGCCATCTGGCCTCCTACTCGCCGACGGTTGAGCAGGTGCGCGAGACGGTGCTCGCCCTGAGGAGGGAGGGGTTTGCCGACATCTGGACAGTCGAAGTGCTCGAGAGGCGAATGGAGGTGAAGCGTGGAACGAGGCCCGCCTTTGACATGCTCGGCCACACCGGGTACACGACCTTTGCTCGGAAGACTCTGGAACTTCCGTGAGATTGGTTGAGGGAGATGACGAGAACACTGCTGGAAGAGACGAAGATCGTGGAGACTGTCAGGGCTATCTCCAAGGAATCCTTCACAATCCTGGACTTTGTGGAGGTCTTCAAAGCCATCTATCCCGAGGATTGGGAGAGGCTCATCCGGAGGTATGGCGACTTTGGGGAGAAGAGGAGGTACACGGTCAAGACATATCTCTCTAACAGAATCGACATCTACTCGCAGAAGCCGGGCTCGCTGCTTCGTCCTCTGGTTCATTGGAGCGAGGGCAAGTTCGCTGATCGGCGGAGGGCAACCAAGGAGGAGAGACAGGTGTTTGGGAGCCCCTGGATTGCCGTGTACCGGAAGAGGGGGGGAAGATGACCTGCTGAAGGACCAACAGGATGCCTATGGGCACCTGCTACGTCACTATCTCCGTACGGGTGAAGGTACGGAGATCGTAGAGAGAGACGATGGTTTCGTGGACGTGGCCGGAGGGGCCAAGGCCTATTTCGCGCCCCATGAGGAATGGCCAGATCACAACACGAAGGCGATGAAGTACGTCCGGGGAAAGGTACTTGACGTAGGCGTGGGAGCCGGACGTGTCGCCCTCCATCTCCAGAGTCGGGGCCATGAAGTGTGGGGCATCGATAACTCGCCTCTTGCCCTCGAGGTCTGCCACGAGAGAGGGTTGAGACACACGAGGCCCTTGTCAGCGACGCAGTTGAGTTCCCGATTGGGCCAATTCGACACCATCCTGATGATGGGCAACAACTTCGGGCTGGTGGGCAATCCGCGGCGCGCCCGGTGGATGCTGAGGCGCTTCAAGAACATGACGTCCTCCGACGGCAGGATTCTCGCTGACACCCGCGACCCTGCTCAGACGGATAAGCGGGAGCACCTTGCGTATCACGAGTTCAACAGGCGGCGGGGCCGAATGCCCGGACAGGTGCGAATCCGCGTTCGGTTCAAGACGTATGCCACACCCTGGTTTGACTACCTCATGGTTTCGAAGGAGGAGCTCGAGGACATCCTGCAAGGGACGGGATGGTACCCCTTCCGATACATCGACTCCGCGGACTCCAAGGGCATGTATGTCGCAGTACTGGAGAAGGCGTAGTCGCGGCGTGGCCACCGGCCCCTTGACTAACGCCCACTGGTCCCGGCTGCCCTCCCCGTGTATTCGTCAGAGGCGACGAGCAGTTCGGAGACGATGCGCTCGACCTGGGCGGGGCGGCGAATGGCCCGGAAGACAATGCTGTCCTCCCCGGTGTCGATGTGAAGGTCGCCGACGCCGAAGATGCGTTTCAGGACGGATTGGTTCAACTCAAGCCTCTGGACCTTGTTGAAGGGCATATACTGGACTCGCTTGCTCAGGATTCCCTCCCTCCGAGCTACCCGGTTCTCGTAGACCATGTATCGGTGTGTGATCCTACGGAGTTCAGCATAGAAGAACAGTAGGAGGGCAAGGACGGCCATGCCTAGCGGCAGCCAAAGGTTCAGATTGTACCCCAAGACGGTGGGGAGACTGAACTGGAGGAAACCCAGGGACATCCCACCGCTGAGGGCCGCGAGGATGGCGATGAGAAGGTAGTAATGGAAGGAAATGAGACGGGACGGAGCGGCCGCGTAGAGGAGCCGGTCGATAACCTTCTCGGTCATCACCCGGTCAGTGTCTGGACGCCGTAAATCCTTTCTCATGCTATTCTCGTGCCCGATAGGACGAGACTTCTGGGTTGACCAGGAAACGGGGCGTCCTGCCCTCCAGGGCGTCCAGGATGTTCTGAGCAGCGGTCACGGCCATCTCGGTCCTCGTTTCCAGCGTAGCCGAGGCCATATGGGGCAGGAGGAGGACATTTCTGATGGTGAGGAGATCCTTGTGCACGTTGGGTTCGTCTTCGTAGACATCCAGAGCTGCCCCGGAGATTGCTCCCTTCCTGAGAGCCCTCGCGAGTCCTGCCTCGTCCACGACGGGTCCCCTGGAGGTGTTTATCAGGAACGCGGTTTTCTTCATGCGCGCAATCTCCTTCGCCCCGATCAGATGCCTCGTTTCCTCCGTGAGAGGCACGTGTAACGTGATGAAATCCGATTCCGCCAATAGGACGTCGAGGGGAACATAGGAGCACCCGAGTGTGCTCTCCATCTCGTGGTTCCTCACGACGTCGTGGTACAGGATCCTCATTTCGAATCCCCTAGCTCGACGCGCCACCGCACTGCCGATCCTCCCCCCTCCCACGATGCCTAGCGTCTTCCCGTGGACGTCCTTCCCTAGGAGAAGAAGCGGGGCCCATCCCTGGAATCCACCTTCGCGCACCAACCTGTCCCCCTCGCATACCCTCCGAGCGAGCCCGAGGATGAGAGCAAACGTGAAGTCAGCCGGAGTCTCGCGGAGCCCTTCAACGGGGGTATTGGTGACCATAATGCCCCGTTCTGTGGCGGCTTCAACGTCGATGTTGTCATACCCTACTGCGTAGTTAGAGATGACCTTTAGCTGGGAATCGGCCATCACCTCCTCATCGATTCTGTCGGTCAAGAGACACAGGAGTCCATGGCATCCTCGGACGCCCGCGATGATCTCAGACCTCGAAAAGGTCCTGTCCTCACGGTTCACATGGACCTCAGCTGACGCCTGCAGGATCCGGAGGCCGGCTTCCGGTATCTCCCTCGTGACGAAGACCTTTGGTTTCATCAGGAGCCATCAGGAGTTGATGGTTATTTTCGCTTTACTCCCCCGAAAGACCATATTAGGGGCGTCTCACTTCGAGTCCCGGTGAGAGAGGAGGAACTCCGGTCTCCTGTCACAGATTTCTTCCATCGAGAGGGAAGGTCAGTCTACCACGAGGTCCCGATCAACGGGAGGATTGCCGACGTCGTAGCCTCGGGAAGCGACCTGGTGGCGGTGGAACTCAAACTGACAGACTGGAAGAAAGGGCTGAAGCAGGCGATAGGGTATCAGCTGGCCTGCACCCGATCGTATCTTTGCCTGCCCTTCGACCGAGCCCTGAAGATGACCTACAAGTCCTACTACTTCGAGCGAGAGGGTGTGGGTGTCCTTGGTTGCCTTCAGGCAAAGGGAGAGGTCCGCGTGGTGATCGAGTCCACGCCCTCACCGAGGCTTCTGCCCTTCATGGCCTCGTCCGTGAGGCACTCCCTTGCAGGAGCGTGGAGGCGGTAGAAAAGGCCACCAGACGGCCCACGATTCAAACGTGGTCGTCCTTCCGCTTGCTCAGGTAGTGGATGTCCTCGTGCAGCAAGTATCCCCTGGCTAGGAAGAATTCAAGTGAATCTTTGTTCCAGTCCTCGACAAGGGCGGCAATGATTCGTCTCCCTCGCTCTCGCAGCCGAATCTCCGCCT